>NZ_CAMLJP010000023.1 GCF_946480385.1 uncultured Azospirillum sp. | reverse complement strand
GGGGAGGGCATTTTCTTTGCGCGCACTCCCCTCCCCTGCCGACACACCGGATCACGCAAAAGAAAAGCGCCCTCCCCTCTCGAGGTGGACGCTGTGCGCAATTCGGGGTGGATTTCTGTTTTCCTAGGCATTTCAGTGTTTTAGGTAATTTTCTTTATGCAAGACCCCAGGAGGAAGAGGGAGGCACCGCTCTCCCCTACTCCGCCACCGCCAGTTCCGCACCGTTGCCGGCATACTCGCCGAAGCGGGTGTCTTCCTTCAGAATGTGCTTGCCCAGCCAGTCGGAGCAGAACAGGAACACCTCTTCGCCGCTGATCCGGCCACCATTGGCACGGAAGTCGTCGCGATAGCTTTCGACCTGTTGGGTCAGCCGGTCGTGCAGGGCCTTGTGCGCGGCGAAGGTCGGATAGTTCAGCCGCTCCATCTGCACCTCCTCCTCCGCAAAATGATGGCGGGTGTAGGCGATCAGTTCGTTGAGGATGGCTTCGATGAGGGCGGGGTCCTGCCGGTTGGCCTCGTCATACAGCTTGTTGACGATGGCGATCAGGACGCGGTGATCCTCGTCCAACGCGTCGTTGCCCACGCTCATCCAGCGCGACCACTGAATTGGCTCCATGGCGTTTCCTTCGTCCCCCGACTGATTGGCACCGGGTGGGCGGGTGCGGGCGTTGACCGCCCGTCGGCACCGCCCCCCGCTGGAGGGGCGAGCCGCCTGCCCGGCATGGTTTCGCTTTTCCTATAAGCGTTGTCTGATTTCACTCTCCCCGTCCCCGTCCGTCAATCCGACCGAACGGAGATGCGACATTTTGGCGAACGCGGGTTCCGCGTCTCAGGTCAGCCGCCGATCCTGGCAAGCCATTCATCCTCGGTCAGGATTTCGACGCCCAGATCCTTGGCCTTGGCCGCCTTGCTGCCGGCGTCGGCCCCGGCGACCAGGTAGTCGGTCTTGCCGGAGACGGAGCCCGCCACCTTGGCGCCCAGCGACTCGGCGCGCGCCTTCGCCTCCGACCGGGTCATCCGCTCCAGCGTCCCGGTGAACACCACGGTCTTGCCGGCGATGGGAGAGTTGCTGGCCTTCGGCACCTCGGCCTCCAGCACGGTCAGCCGCTCCATCAGGCCGTGGACGATGGCGAGGTTGCGCTCTTCGGCGAAGAAGCCGGCCAGTTCCTCCGCTGCGACCTCGCCGACATCGGGGGTGGCGACCAGATCGAGCCAGGGCTGACCCGGCGCCTGACCGGCGGCCCGCTCCATCGCCGCCCGCCACTCGGCCAAGCTGCCGTAGCGTTCGGCCAGCGCCTGTGCCGCCGGCTTCTTGACCCCCTTGATCCCCAGCGAAGCGATGATGGTTTCCAGCCGCAGCGCGTCGTTGCCGGCCCCATCTTTGCCAGCATAGAAGTCCAGCTTCGCCCCGCACTCCGGATCGGCGAACCAGCCGACGATGGCGTCGGCGGTGGCGCGGCCGACGCCCTTCAGTTCATGCAGGTCGCGCCAGTCCTGGCCGGGCATCGCCTGTGCCGCCGCCAGCATGCCGTCGACCCAAGCTCCCATCGTCTTGTACTGGCGGGCCAGCGACTTGGCCGTTACCTCCCCGACATGGCGGATGCCGAGCGCGTAGATCACCCGGTGCAGGTCGATGCCGTCGCGGCGCTGCTCGATGGCCTTGAACAGGTTCTGGACCGACTTCTCCTTCCAGCCCGGCCGGCCGATCAGTTCGACGCGGCCCTCCAGGGTGAAGATGTCGACCGGCGACTTGATGAAGCCCTCGTCCCAGAACTCCTCGATGATCTTCTCGCCCAACCCTTCGATGTCGAAGGCGTCGCGCGAGACGAAGTGGCGCAGCCGCTCCTTGGCCTGGGCGGCACAGATCAGGCCGCCGGTACAGCGGCGCACCACCTCGCCCGCCTCGCGGATGGCAAGGCTGCCGCAGACCGGGCAGGTTTCCGGCGCGACATAGGGGACGGAGTCGGCGGGGCGCTGCGATAGCACCACCTCCACCACCTGCGGAATGACGTCGCCGGCCCGCTGGACGACCACGAGGTCGCCGACGCGGATGTCCTTGCGGGCGATCTCATCCTCGTTGTGCAGCGTGGCGCGGCTGACGACCACGCCGCCGACGGTGATGTCCTCCAGCTCGGCGACCGGTGTCAGCGCGCCGGTGCGGCCGACCTGGATGGTGATGGCCTTCAACCGGGTCTGCGCCTGTTCGGCCGGGAATTTGTGGGCGATGGCCCAGCGCGGCGCCCGGCTGACGAAGCCCAGCCGCTGCTGAAGTTCCAGGCTGTCGACCTTGTAGACGACGCCGTCGATGTCGAAGGGAAGGCCGGCGCGCCGCCGGCCGATCCCCTCGTAATAGGCCAGCAGCTTGTCCTTGCCGTCGCACAGCTCCGCCGGGCGGTTCAGCTGGAAGCCCCAGCCCTTCAGCCGCTCGCGGATGCCCCATTGAGTCTCGGCGATCGGCTCCGACACCTCGCCCAGCGCATAGCCGAAGAAGCAGAGCGGCCGGGACGCGGTGATGGACGGGTCGAGCTGGCGCAGGCTGCCAGCCGCCGCGTTGCGGGGGTTGGCGAACAGCTGCTCGCCCTTTTCCGTGCGGGCAGCGTTCATCGCCAGGAAATCGTCGCGGCTCATATAGACCTCGCCGCGGACCTCCAGCACATCGGGGAAAGGCGCCGGCAGGCGGTGCGGCACGTCGCGGATGGTGCGGACGTTGGCGGTGACGTTCTCGCCCTCCGCACCGTCGCCGCGGGTGGCGGCCAGCACGAGTTCGCCCTTCTCGTAGCGCAAGGAACAGGACAAGCCGTCGATCTTCGGCTCCGCCACGAAGGTCAGCGGGGCGTCGTCGGACAGGCCGAGGAAGCGGCGGACACGGGCGTCGAACTCCGCCACGTCCTCGGGCGCGAAGGCGTTGCCGAGCGACAGCATCGGGACCGCGTGACGGACCTTGCCGAAGCCGGCGGCCGGGGCGGCGCCAACACGCAGGCTGGGCGAATCGGCGCGGCGCAGCTCGGGAAAACGCGCCTCGATGGTGAGGTTGCGGCGGACCAGCGCGTCATACTCGGCGTCGGAGATCTCCGGCTGGTCCTGCTGGTGATAGAGCCGGTCATGATGGGCGATCTCGGCGGCCAGCGCCGCCAGTTCCGCCGCCGCCTGCTCCGGCGTCAGAGCATCGACGGCGATGCTGCGGGGATCGGGCGGCGTGTCGAACAGGTCCTGCATGGCGCGTCTCGTGACGAATCGGGAGCTTCGGGTGAAGCGGCCGCGCAGGATAGCGCCTGAGAACTGGTTTCGGGAGTCTGTCGGGGGGCGCATCTCGGCGACGGCCGGGGCAAGTCCCTATATACTGACGGGCACACCCTTCGGAGTCCGCTGGCCTGATGAGCAAAGCCTACCTACCGGACCTGCGCATCGACGACCGCATGATCGTCGCCGCCGCGCTGGACCGCATCCTCTACGACGACCCCGACCATTTCGCGGCCGAGGACGCGCGCACCGTGCGTCGGCTGATCCCGCACAGCCGGTCTGCATGGCTGCGGCTGGGCTTCCGCGCCGAGCGGCAGGGGCCTTCAATGAAGGGCGAAGCCGCCGGGATCGGCGACGTGCGGATGGAGGGCGACAAGAAGGTGGTGGAGGGCAGCGTCGGCGAATCGGCGACCTGGCGCTGCGGCCAGTACAAGATCACCAATCACGGCACCGACCTGGAAATCTGGCAGGTGATGAGCGACGAATACGCGCCCGAACCGAAAGGCGCCCGGCTGGAGTTCGATGAGCGGGGCGAGCCGGAACGGCTGACCTTCTTCCAGCCGCGGGATATCGAACTGCGGATTCCCTTCACCAGCCTCGCCGTCGGCGTGCGGCTGGGCGGCTGGCAGCCCTGGAAGCTGGTGGCGGAGGGGGGTGTCGTCGCCGGGTAACGTCCGGCGACGACGCTTCCAGAAATACCATTACCCCTGCCGATAATTCGGCGACTCGTTGGTGATGGTGATGTCGTGGACGTGGCTTTCGCGCAGGCCCGCGTTGGTGATGCGGACGAACTGACACTTCTCGCGCATCTCGGCGATGGAGGCGCTGCCGGTGTAGCCCATGGCCGCGCGCAGGCCGCCGACCAGCTGGTGGATGACCGCCGACACCGGACCCTTGTAGGGAACGCGGCCTTCGACGCCCTCCGGCACCAGCTTCATGGTCGAAACCTCCTGCTGGAAGTAACGATCCGCCGAGCCGCGCGCCATCGCGCCGACCGAGCCCATGCCGCGATAGCTCTTGTAGGAGCGGCCCTGGAACAGGATGACCTCGCCCGGGCTCTCGTCGGTGCCGGCGAACAGGCTGCCCAGCATGGCGACGCTGGCGCCGCCGGCGATGGCCTTGGCCAGATCGCCCGAATACTTGATGCCGCCGTCGGCGATCACCGGGATGCCGTGCTTCTCGCACTCGTCCACCACATCCATCACCGCAGTCAGCTGCGGCACGCCGACGCCGGCGATGATGCGGGTGGTGCAGATGGAGCCGGGGCCGATGCCGACCTTGACGGCGTCCACACCGGCGTCGATCAGCGCCTTGGCCGCTTCCGCAGTGGCGACGTTGCCGGCGATCACCTGGGTGTAGCTGGACATGGCACGGGCGGCGCGGACCTGCTCCAGCACCTTGGCGGAGTGGCCATGCGCAGTGTCGACCACCAGCACGTCGACGCCGGCGTCGAACAGAGCCTCCGCACGGGCCAGACCGTCATTGCCGGTGCCGGTGGCGGCGGCGACACGCAGGCGGCCCTTGCCGTCCTTGCAGGCGTTCGGATAGGCCTGCGCCTTCTCGATGTCCTTGACGGTGACGAGACCGATGCAGCGGTAATCCTCGTCGACGACCAGCAGCTTCTCGATGCGGTGCTGGTGGAGCAGGCGCTTGCCTTCCTCCTGGCTGACGCCCTCGCGGACGGTCACCAGCTCCTTGGTCATCAGCTCGCTGACCGGCTGCTTGGGATCGGTGGCGAAGCGGACGTCGCGGTTGGTCAGCATGCCGACCAGCTTGCCGCTGCCGAGCTGATCGCGGCTTTCCACCACCGGAATGCCGGAGATGCGGTAGTCGGCCATCAGTTGCAGCGCGTCGGCCAGCGTGGCGTTCGGCGTGATGGTGATCGGGTTGACGACCATGCCCGACTCGAACCGCTTGACCTTGCGGACCTCTTCGGCCTGCTGCTCGATGGTCAGGTTGCGGTGGACGACGCCGATGCCGCCGGCCTGGGCCATGGCAATGGCAAGACGGCTCTCGGTCACCGTGTCCATCGCCGAGGACATCAGCGGGATGCCCAGCTCGATGGACTTCGTCAATCTTGTCCGGGTGTCCACGTCGTTCGGCAGGACCGAGCTTTCGGCCGGAACCAGCAGCACGTCGTCGAAGGTCAGGGCTTCGCGGATTTTGGTGTCGCGCGCCATGTGTGAATCTCCCGGAAGATAAACGTGGCGCACTTATACACAAGACCATGGGCTTGTGAACCCGTGCGCACACAGCATCTGTTATGCAAGTGCGAAAAACGGCGTACTCAGTCGCTGACGTTGCCGCCGCGGAACCCGGTGGCGACGACGTAGGTCTCCGACGATTCGGCGCGGCTGGCCGGCGGCTTGGCGTGCTTGACCACGGCGAAGTCGCGCCGCAGCCGGTCGAGCAGCGAGCGCTCCGCCCCGCCCTGGAACAGCTTGGCGACGAAGGCGCCACCGGGGGCCAGCACCTCCTCCGCGAAATCGTAAGCAGCCTCGGCCAGCCCCATGATGCGCAGATGGTCGGTCTGCTGGTGGCCGGTGGTGGGGGCGGCCATGTCGCTCAGCACCAGATCGGCCGGGCCGCCCAGCGCTTCCTTCAATGCCTCGGCGGCGCCTTCCTCCAGGAAGTCGGCCTGCATTGTGGTGGCGCCGGGGACCGGGTCCATCGGCAGGATGTCCAGCCCGACGACCTTCCAGCCGTCCTTGGCGGTTTGCACCCGCTCCACCGCGATTTGCGTCCAGCCGCCGGGGGCGGCGCCCAGATCGACCACGCGCTTGCCGGGGCCGAGCAGGCGGAACTTCTCGTCCAGCTGCAGCAGCTTGAAGGCCGCGCGCGAACGATAGCCGCGCTTGGTCGCCTCGGCCACATAGGGGTCGTTCAGGTGGCGCTCCAGCCAGCGCTTGGAGGATTCCGTGCGCTTGCCGGCGGTCTTCACACGGACCGTGGCACGGCGCCCGCCCGGGCGCGTCGACGGAGTCTTTTCGGTCATGATCGCTGCAGTTCCTCGGTCATCCGGCGCAGGCGGGCAGCCCTTCCCCCGCTTTCTACCGGTTTATTCGCCGGCGGCCCCGATCAGGTCCACCAGAATTCCTTCGCGCAAGCCCCGGTCGGCGATGCGCAGCCGCTCCACCGGCCAGACGTCGCACAACGCATCCAATACGGCGCAGCCGGCGACCACCAGATCGGCGCGGTCCTGGCCGATGCAGGGATGGCGGGCGCGGCCGTCGAAATCCTGGGCGACCAGATGGTCGATCACCGCGCGGGCATGGTCCACCCGCAGATAGCTGCCGTCCACCGCCCGCCGGTCGTAACGGCACAGCCCCAGATGGACTCCGGCCAGTGTCGTCACGGTGCCGGAGGTGCCGAGCATCTGCACCTTGCCGGCGGCGACGCGGCTCTGGATGCGGTTGCGCGCCTCGAACGGGGCGATGGCATCGGCCACCGCCTCCACCATCTGGGTGTAGTTGGCACGGGTGACGTTGGGGCCGCCATATTCCTCGGTCAGGCCGATGACGCCGCAGCGGATCGAGGTCTGGTCGAGCAGGCGCGGCGCCCTGCCCTTCTCCACCTGCAGCCACATCAGCTCGGTGGAGCCGCCGCCGATGTCGAAGACGATGGCATAGGGATGGGTCGGCTCCAGCAGCGCGGCGCAGCCGGCCAGCGCCAGACGCCCTTCCTCCTGGCTGGAGATGATCTCGAGCGGGATGCCGGTCTCGCGCTCCACCGCCTCGACGAAAGCGACGCCGTTGGCGGCGCGGCGGCAGGCCTCCGTCCCGACGGCGCGCACGGCGGTGCAGCCGCGACGTTCGATCTTGGAGCCGCAAACGCGAAGCGCCGCGATGGTGCGTTCCATCGCGGGTTCGGACAGATGGTCGTTGCGGCTCAGCCCCTCGCCCAAGCGGACGATGCGGGAAAAGGCGTCGATGACGCGAAAGCCGCCCGGCGCCGATTTGGCGATCAGCAGGCGGCAATTGTTGGTGCCAAGGTCCAGCGCGGCGAAGACCGGGCGCACCAGCGCCGACGAACGCAACCGTCCGGTGTCGTTCTGCCGCTCGCTTTGCACCTGTAGATCCACGTACCGTCCCCGCTGTGACTAAAGAGCGGAGTGTAACCCGGATCGCAGTCCGGCGGGAACCCTTCTCGACTCGGTTTCCGCCGGCGGCGACCCGCAGGTCACATCTGCGCCAATCACTTGGCTTTCACAAAACTCACTTGGCCACAAACCTCACTTGGCCTTCACGAACGGACAGGTGCTGGACTCGATCGGCAGGAAGGCCTCCGATGCCGGGATGCTGCGGACCTGCTTGTAATAGTCCCACGGCGCCTTGCTCTCCGCCGGGGTCTTCACCTGATACAGCTCGAGGTCGTACAACACGCGGCCGTCCTTGCGGATGCTGCCGGGGGTGCCGAAATAGTCGGTCGGTATCGCCTTCATCGCGGCGGTGACCGCCTCGGCATCGGTGGTGCCCGCCGCCTTGACGCCCTTCAGCCAATGCAGGGTGGCGAGGTAGGTATTGGCCTGTTCCTTGGTCGGCATCTTGCCGTGACGGTCGAAGAAGCGCTTGGCCCAGGCCCGGGTCTGGTCGTTCTTGTCCCAATAGAAGCCGCTGGTGACATACAGCCCCTTGGCGAGGTCGAGACCCAGCGAGTGGATGTCGGTGATGAACACGATGTAGCCGACCAGCCGCTGGCCCGATTCGGTCAGGCCGAACTCGCCCGCCTGCTTGATGGTGCCGATGGTCTCCGCGCCGACATTGGCGAGCGCCACCACCTTGGCGCCGCTGCCCTGGGCGCTGAGCAGGTAAGAGCCGAAATCGCTGGTGCCCATCGGGTGGCGCACGCCGCCGACCACGGTGCCGCCGGCCTGCTTGATCGCCTCGGTCGCCGCCTTCTCCATCGCCGAGCCGAAGGCGAAGTCGGCGGTGATGAAGTACCAGCTGGTGCCGCCCGACTGCACCACCGCCTTGGTCGTGCCGACCGCCAGCGACGCGGTGTCGTCGGCCCAATGGATGCTGTAGGGCGAGCATTGGGCGTTGGTCAGCTCGGTCGTCGTCGCGGCGCTGATCATCAGCACCTTCTTCTTCTCGCGCGCGACCGCCTGCACCGCCAGCGCGACGGAGGAGACCGGAATGTCGGTCACCATGTCGACGCCTTCACGGTCGAACCAGCTGCGCACGATGTTGGACGCCACGTCCGGCTTGTTCTGCATGTCGGCGGACAGCACCTCCACCGGCCGGCCGAGCACGCTGCCGCCGAAATCCTCCACCGCCATCCGGGTGGCGAGCACCGCGCCCTTGCCGCCGATGTCCGATGCGAAGCCGGCCTCGTCCGCCAGCACGCCGATGCGCACCGGTTGGGCGGTCTGCGCCTGCGCGGAAAGCGCCACAGCAGACAACGCCGTGGTCGCAAGCAACGTCGCCAACGCAAAGGGCTTCAGCAACCGACCCATGCAATCCTCCCCATCCTTGGTCTTGTGTGGCGGGTGCGCGTCAGCCTGCGACGCCCTGCCGCACCGTTCATCCCCGTGGATAGCGGGATTTAATTTCATACGCAAACAGTATCGTCTGAAACCTATTGATCTGAAGGTTCCGCGCAAAACAAAAGCCCTCGCTCCGAAGTCGGGCGAGGGCTTTCGCATCGGGCATCAACGGCCCAAATGGTGTCGCCAATCAGGCGAAATAAAACTGAGCGATTTCGGCCGAATGGTTCGGCAATATCACGTAAGCGCCGGTGGAGTCATGATCTTACTCACCCTCCCTGGTATCGGTCTCTACTGTTCCGCTCAAGCCATCTGCTTGAACGGTAAGGCGTTTCCGATGCTCGCTCACTTCACCTCGATGTCGATTACTGTAAGACAGAGCCTGCTCCCCTTTCACAGAGCTGTCAAGAAAATCGCATGCTGCGTCGCAGCGTTGTTCCGGGGGGTTCGATCGCCTGTCCAATTGGGGGAGGGCTGGCCTTTTGCAGGGGCCGAACCCACCTTGTGGGGCATGCCGGAACACGATGAGAACACATGGGGCGGGCGGGTCGCGCGGTATGCGCGGGTCGGTACCGCCGTTGGCGGGCTGGCCGCGCGGCTGGCGGGCGAGCGCGTGCTGGGAATCCGCGTTGAGCGGGAACGCCACGCGGCCGAACTGCGGGCGGCGCTCGGCGGACTGAAAGGCCCGCTGATGAAGGTGGCGCAGATCCTGTCCACCATCCCCGACGCCCTGCCAAAGGAATACACCCAGGAGCTGGCGCAGCTTCAGGCCGACGCGCCGTCGATGGGCTGGCCCTTCGTCAAGCGGCGGATGGCGAGCGAGCTTGGTCCCAACTGGCAGTCGCGGTTCCGCAGCTTCGAGCACACGGCCGCCGCCGCCGCGTCGCTGGGGCAGGTCCACAAAGCCATCGGCCTGGATGGGCGGGAGCTGGCCTGCAAGCTGCAATATCCCGACATGGCCTCGGCGGTGGAGGCCGACCTGCGGCAGCTCGGCCTGATCTTCGCGATCTTCGAGCGCACCGACAGCGCCATCTCCACCCGCCAGATCCAGAAGGAGATCGGCGCCCGCCTGCGCGAGGAACTGGATTACGAACGCGAGGCCAGGCACACCCGTCTGTATCAGACCATGCTGGCCGGCACGCCCGGTGTCCATGTGCCGGACGTGGTGCCGGAGCTGTCGAGCAAACGGCTGCTGACCATGGGCTGGGTGCATGGCCGCAAGATCCTGGACTTCGTCGCCGAGCATCCGGAGGCACGCGACGAGTTGGCGATGAACATGTTCCGCGCCTGGTACGTGCCCTTCTACAATTACGGCGTCATCCACGGCGACCCGCATCTGGGCAACTACACGGTCCGGCCCGACCGCTCGATCAACCTGCTGGATTTCGGCTGCATCCGCGTCTTCAAGCCCAGCTTCGTCAAGGGCGTGATCGACCTCTACAACGCGCTGCGCACCGAGAACCGCGAGCAGGCGGTGGAGGCCTACCGCACCTGGGGCTTCGTCAACCCGTCGAACGAGCTGGTCGACGTGCTGAACATCTGGGCGCGCTTCGTCTATGCCCCGATCATGGAAGACCGCCAGCGCAAGATTGAGGAGACCAACGGCGGCCATTACGGGCGCGAGACCGCAGGCAAGGTCCATGCCGAGCTGCGCCGCGTCGGCGGCGTGGAGATACCGCGCGAGTTCGTGTTCATGGACCGCGCCGCGGTGGGGCTGGGCTCGGTGTTCCTGCATCTGAAGGCGGAGCTGAACTGGTACCAGATGTTCCAGGGGCTGATCCGCGACTTCGACGTGAACGAACTGGCGGCACGGCAGAGTGCTGCGCTCGCGGCGCAGGGGTTGCCGCAGGCGGAGTGAGAGGATTGGGGGCAAAAAGGCTGCGATCCAATAAATGACTTGCCCCCAAACCCTTCCCATCTGCCCTCAGTTCAGTCTATAGCTTGCCCCTCCCATGAAGACCGCCGATTTCGACTTCGACCTGCCGCCAGACCGGATCGCCGAGCATCCCGTCCGGCCGCGTGACGCCGCCCGCCTGCTGGAGGTGGGCTCGACCTTGCGCGACTTCATCGTGCGGGACCTGCCGACGCTGCTGCAGCCGGGCGACCTGATGGTCGTCAACGACACCCGCGTCATCCCCGCCCGGCTCGACGGCCGGCGCGGCGAGGTGGCGGTGGAGATCACACTGCACAAGCGGCTGGGCGAGCGGGACTGGGCGACCTTCTCGAAGCCCGGCAAGCGGCTGAAGCCCGGCGACACCATCGTCATCGCAAATAATTTCAGCGCCGAGGTGATCGCCAAGGACGGGATGGAGGTGCGGCTGCGCTTCTCCGCCGGCGGGGCAGAGCTGATGGAGGCGCTGCACCGGCATGGCCGGATGCCACTGCCGCCTTACATCCGCCGCAAGGCCGACGAGGGCGACAACGCCGATTACCAAACCGTCTTCGCCGCCCGCGAGGGCGCCGTCGCCGCCCCCACCGCCGGGCTGCACTTCACGCCGGAACTGCTGGCGGCGCTTGATGCGCGTGGCGTGCGGCGGGTTCCGGTGACGCTGCATGTCGGCGCTGGCACCTTCCTGCCGGTGAAGGTGGACGATATCGCCGACCACAAGATGCACAGCGAATGGGGCGAGATCTCAGCGGAGACCGCCGCGGCGGTGAACGAGACGCGCAAGGCCGGCGGCCGCATCGTCTCAGTCGGCACCACGGCGCTGCGCATCCTGGAGACGGCGGGCCAGCCGGACGGGACGTTGGTCCCCTTCAGCGGCGACACCGACATCTTCATCACCCCGGGCTATCGTTTCCGCATCGTCGATCTCTTGTGGACCAACTTCCACCTGCCGAAATCGACGCTGTTCATGCTGGTCTGCGCCTTCGCCGGCTATGACCGCATGCGGGCGGCCTATCAGCACGCCATCGACACCAACTATCGCTTCTTCAGCTACGGCGACGCCTCGCTGCTGCACAGGACGGACCCATCATGACCGGCATCGGCTTTGACCTTCTGGCGACCGACGGGCGGGCGCGGCGCGGCCGCGTTACCACCGCCCACGGCACCATCGAGACGCCGGCCTTCATGCCGGTCGGCACCGCGGCGACGGTGAAGGCGATGACCACCGATGCCGTGGCCTCCACGGGTGCGGAAATCCTGCTGGGCAACACCTATCACCTGATGCTGCGCCCGACGGCGGAGCGGGTGGCACAGCTTGGCGGCCTGCACCGCTTCATGAACTGGGACAAGCCGATCCTGACCGACAGCGGCGGGTTCCAGGTGATGAGCCTGTCCGACCTGCGCACCATGTCGGAGGAAGGCGTCACCTTCAAATCGCACCTGGACGGCAGCCGCCATCACCTGACGCCGGAACGCTCCATCCAGATCCAGCACATGCTGGACAGCAACATCACCATGTGCCTGGACGAATGCACGCCCTTCCCGGCGACGGAAGCGCAGGCGGAATCCTCCATGCGCCTGTCGATGCGCTGGGCGCGGCGCAGCAAGGATGCCTTCGTCGAGCGGCCCGGCTACGGCCTGTTCGGCATCGTCCAGGGCAGCGTCTATCCGGAGTTGCGGGCGGAGAGCGTCGCCGCCCTGAGCGACATCTGCTTCGACGGCTACGCCATCGGCGGGCTGGCAGTCGGCGAGGGGCAGGAGACGATGTTCCGCGTGCTGGACTTCACCGAGCCGCTGATGGTCAAGGACCGCCCGCGCTACCTGATGGGCGTCGGCCGGCCGAGCGACCTGATCGGCGCGGTGCGGCGAGGCGTCGACATGTTCGACTGCGTGATGCCGACCCGCTCCGGCCGCACGGGACAGGCCTTCGTCCGCCGCGGAACCATCAACATCCGCAACGCCCGCCATGCCCATGACGAGCGCCCGCTCGACGCGGACTGCACCTGCCCCGCTTGCCGCAGCTACAGCCGGGGCTATCTGCATCATCTGTTCAAGGCGGACGAGATGCTGGGGCCGATGCTGCTGACCTGGCACAACCTGCATTACTATCAGGACGTGATGCGGATGATGCGGCAGGCCATCCAGGACGGCAATTTCGAAGAGGTCGCCGGCGCGATGGAAGCCCGCTTGAACGAGGGCGACATCGAGGCGACCGTGGACCCCATCGCCAAGCCCGGCAAGCCGCCGAAGCAAGGCCGTCCGCCGAAGTCGGGCAAAGACAGCGATCCACCGAAGGTAGAGCGGGTGGCGGAGGAAAAGACCGATGACTGAGAACATCTATGCCGGCCTGACCCAGCTCGGCGGCTCCACCGTCCAGCCCAAGACGCCGGAAGAAGCGATGCTGGAGCGGGTGCCGAACCCGAACCCCGGCGATCCCTACTGCGTGCGCTTCACCGCGCCGGAGTTCACCTCGCTCTGCCCGATCACCGGCCAGCCCGATTTCGCCCATCTGGTCATCGACTATTTGCCCGGCGACTGGCTGGTGGAATCGAAGTCGCTGAAGCTGTTCCTGACCAGCTTCCGCAACCACGGCGCCTTCCACGAGGCCTGCACGGTCGGCATCGGCAAGCGTCTGGTGGACGAGCTGTCGCCGGTGTGGCTGCGCATCGGCGGCTATTGGTATCCGCGCGGCGGCATTCCCATCGACGTCTTCTTCCAGACCGGCGAGCCGCCGAAGGGCGTCTGGATCCCGTCGCAGGACGTTCCGAACTACCGTGGCCGCGGCTAAGCCCGGCCCGCTGTCCTCCGCCGATCCGGCGCGGCTGCGGGACGCCATCCGCGACCGCGCCCTGGCGGCGGGATTCGATGCGGTGGGCTTCGCCCCGGCGGCATTGGGACCGGAGGCGCGCGAACGCCTCGCCCGCTTCGTCGCCGAGGGGCGGCACGGCGACATGGGATGGATGGCCGAGCGCAGCGACCAGCGCAGCCATCCGCAATTCCTGTGGGAGGAGGCGCGCACGGTCATCGCGCTCGGCACCAGCTACGCCCCCCACGACGACCCGCGCCGGCTGGCGGAGCATCCCGACCGCGGCATCGTTTCCGTCTATGCCCGCAACCGCGACTATCACGACCTGATCAAGGGGCGGCTGAAGACGCTGGCCCAGTGGCTGGCCCACCAGACCAAGGCGGGGGTGAAGGTGTTCGTCGACACCGCCCCCGTGATGGAAAAGCCGCTGGCGGCGCAGGCTGGGCTGGGCTGGCAGGGTAAGCACACCAATCTGGTGTCGCGCGACCATGGCTCCTGGCTGTTCCTGGGCGAGATCTACACGACGCTGGAACTGCCGCCCGACCCGCCAGCCCGCGACCGCTGCGGCTCCTGTAACCGCTGTCAGGTTGCCTGCCCGACCGCAGCCTTCCCGGCGCCCTACCAGATCGACGCCCGGCGCTGCATCAGCTATCTGACCATCGAGCACAAGGGGCCGATCCCCGACGACCTCAAGCCGCTGATGGGCAACCGCATCTATGGCTGCGACGATTGCCTCGCCGCCTGCCCCTGGAACAAGTTCGCCCGCGCGACCAGTGAACCCGCCTTCCTTCCGCGCGCCGAGTTGACCGCACCGCGGCTGGCCGATCTGGCGCAGTTGGACGATGCCGGATTCCGGCAGGTGTTCAGCGGCTCCCCCATCAAGCGCATTGGCCGCGACCGCTTCGTCCGCAACGTGCTGGTCGCCATCGGCAACAGCGGCGATCCGGCGCTGAAACCTGTGGCCGAGGCTCTGCGCGAGGACGGCAGCGACGTCGTGCGCGAGGCGGCCGACTGGGCAGCGGCGAGGTTGAGCGACGCGGCAATTTCACACGCTTGAGTGACGTTTCCTCCGCACGGCGGCACTCTCCGCCTCCCTTGTTGCCGCCCGCGCTGTTGCGCTATCATTCCTGCGGAGGCGTGCATGTCGAACAATGCCGATCTGATCCCGACCCGCGTCGCCGCGGTCCCGCCCGCCGCCGAATGAGTGGAGGCCGGCCGTCTCCCTCCCCGCTCCACATCACGGGTACGGCCCGGCCCTTCCGGACGAACTGAGCGACGTCGCACGCCTCGCGCGGCTCGGATTCGGGCTGTCGCGCGATCTGTTCGACCGCTATGCCGGGCTGTTCGGCATCGACAGCATCCGCGTTCTGAGAGTTCCACGGGCCACCGGCACCACGCTGGCCGCCTGCGCCGCGCATTGGATGATGGAGCAGTGGTTCGGCGGACGCCCGGTTCCGGTGCAGGCCATCGCCATGGTGGCGGTCGACCCGGCCCTGCGCGGCGCCGGCCATGGCAGCGCCCTGATGCGGGCCTTGATGATGGAGGGACGGGATGGCGGGGCGGCACTTTCGGTCCTCTGCCCGGCAACCCTGCCCTTTTACCAGCGACTCGGCTTCGGTCGCGGCGGCGTCACCTGCCGCTGGAGCGCTCCGCCGATGGCCTTCGCAAAGGTCGGGGCGACCGCAACCTCCCTTTTGCCCGCGGATCCGCTTGATGCCGCGCCGCTGGCGATGCTCCGCCGGCCGATGCTGGAGGAGCAGAACGGTCTGCCGGAACGGACGGAGGCGCTGTGGACGCTCGCCCTCTGCCCCGATGGCGAACCGGCCGAGCTCTTCCGCAACGACGACGGCTATATCGCGGTGACGCCGCCGCAGGACAGACGTCTTGCCGTCGCAGATGCCTGCCTTCCCTCGCCGCAGGCGCTGGAGCCCGCCATGGCCCTGCTGGCGGGTTTCCGCGCCCAGGTGGACCGGGTGACATGGCGCGGCGGCCCCGATGACCCGCTGGCGCTGATGGCCGGTGACGGCGTGACGTTCGACCTGCGCGAGGAGTGGCTGATCCGCCCTCTCAGTATAGCGCTGTCGCTGGAGGCGCGGGGCTATCCGGCCGGCCTGTCGGATTCCACCGCTTTTGAGATAAAAGATGACTTAATCCACGGTAACTGCCGGAAGTATCACCTTGAGGTTGCTCAATCCACGGGAAACATCTCCGAAATGGAGCAAGTCAATGAACCGCCGATCCGCTTGGGCGTCGTCGCCTTCGCCAGTCTGTTCACAGGCCATGCAAGCGCTCGTTCATTGTGGAGAGCCGGTTTGCTTCATGGTGAAGAAAAGATGATTGATCGTTTGCACCGCATATTTTGCAGTGCACCGTCGTGGATGCCCGACCGCTTCTGAAATAAGTGGGTTTCCTGACCTGAATCAAACCGGACGTTAACCGAGCTGTGGTTCAATCGCCCCAATGATCGGGAGAAAAGTATCGCCGCACAGGCGATGCCATCGGGGAGTCCAAAATCCATGACGATCGGAACGCGGATCGCGCTTGGCTTCGCCGCCGTGCTGCTGCTGACCGTGGGCGTGGCGTTCGTCGGCTGGAACAGCCTGAGCACCTATGCCGAGCGGGTCGATTTGGCGTCGCACACCGCCGACCTCGACACCCGGCTGAAGTCGGTCCGGCTGGAGGAAGCGCGCTTCGTCACCGAACGCGATGCCAAGGCCGCTGCCAATGTTCCGGGCATGCTGGACGCCCTGCAGACCGAAGCGCAGGAAACCCGCGCCGCCCTGACCGAGGGCGAGGGCCGGCGTCTGCTGGACGAGGTTCTCTCCGGCATCGACGGTTACCGCGCCGCCTTCGCCAATTTCGTGGCGCAGGACGGCGAGGCGCACGCCCGCACCGCCAGCATGGAGACGCGCGCCCACGCGCTGCGCGAAATCGCCGAGAAGATCGGCAAGCAGCAGTCCGAACGCTATGACCTGAACATGACCAGCAAGCGCGACGCCGATACCGAGCTGCGCCACAGCATGGACACGGCGGAGCGCGCGAACCGTGTGATCGAACGGGTTCTGGAGGTCCGGCGCCAGCAGAGCGAACTCCGCCGCAACGCCGACGAGGCGCTGGCCGACCGCATCGTGGCGGCGCTGGACGAACTGGTGGAGACCACCGACACCGTCGCCAAGGACCTCGTCGGCACCAATGACGAGGAGCTCGCCGCCCGGATCGCCGGCGATGCCCGCGCCTATCGCGACACCGTCAAGGCCCTGCGCGGCAAAGGCATCGCGGCGCTCACCGAGGCGGGGCTCGCCACTGGGCTGGACGAGGCCGCGCGCGGCGTGCAGGAGCGCGCAGTGGAACTGCAGCAGAACCAAGCGATGGTGACCGAGGCCCTGAGCGAGGCCTCCAAATACGCCCAGAGCGAGGTGAACGAGGCGGTGATGCTGCGCGGTCTGGCGATGCGGCTGGTGCAGGGCGCGCAGTCGGCGATGCTGGGCCAGCGCGATTTCCTGCTGACGGGCACCGCCGACGCCAAGGCCATGGCCGACACCGCGGTGAAGGAGATCCTGGGGCTTGCCGAACAGGCCGGCGCCGTGCTGGTCGACCAGGAAGGGCGCGCGCTGATCGCCGCCATCACCGAGGCCGCGCGGGCTTTCGATTCGGAATTCGCCTCGCTGTCGTCCGCCGTCGCCAAGCAGCACGAGGCATCGGCGGCGATGGCCAAGGCGTCCGCGACGGTCAGCGGGCAGGTCGGCCGACTGGTCACGCTGCAGCGTGACGACCGCGAAGCCGGGCGCGCCAGCGCCGGGATGGTGATCGCCGTGGGGGCCGCCGTGGCGCTGATCCTCGGCATGCTGATGGCCTGGATCATCGATCGCGCCATCACCCACCCGCTGCACGCGATGACCGGCGCCATGGGCCGGTTGGCCGAAGGCGACCTAACGGTCGATATCCCCGGTGGAGACCGCAAGGACGAGCTGCGCAACATGGCGGCCGCCATGACCATCTTCAAGGACAATGCCCTGGAGATGCGGCGGATGGAGCGCGAGCGGGAGGAGATGCGCATCCAGATCGATGCCGACCGTCGCCGCACGATGAACGAATTCGCCAACGGCTTCGAACAGGCGGTGTCGGGCGTGGTCATGTCGCTGACCGAATCGGCCAATTCGCTGGGCCGGGATGCGCAGGAAATGTCGTCGGACGCGGCGCTGACGACCGCAAAGTCCACCGCCGTCGCCACGGCTTCGCAGCAGGCCACCGCCAACGTGCAGACGGTCGCGGCGGCAGCGGAGGAACTGTCGGCGTCCATCGCCGAGATTTCCCGCCAGCTCAACGCCAGCTCCGCCACCGCCTCGGGTGCCGCCGACAAGGCGGTGCAGACCAACAGCATCGTCGAAGGGCTGTCGCTCGCCGCCGAGCGGATCGGTCAGGTCGTCGGCCTGATCGGCGAGATCGCCGAGCAGACCAACCTGCTGGCGCTCAACGCGACCATCGAAGCCGCCCGCGCCGGCGAAGCCGGCAAGGGTTTCGCCGTGGTGGCGACCGAGGTGAAGAACCTCGCCGGCCAGACCGCCAAGGCGACGGAAGAGATCTCGGCCCAGGTCGCGGAGATGCAGACCGCCACCACCAGTGCGGTGGACGCCATCCGCACCATCTCCGAAGCCGTGACCGCCATCAGCGGCACCGTCACCGACATCGCCCAGGAGATGGAGCAGCAGGGCAGCGCCACCCGCGAGATCGCCCAGAATGTGCAGCAGGCGGCCGAAGGCACCCAGCAGGTCATGCGCAACATCGCCGAGGTGACCACCGCCGCCACCAAGACCGGCGGCGCCGCCGATGCGGTCCTGACCGCCAGCCGCACGCTCGCCACCCAGGCCGATCGCCTGCGCGGCGAGGTCCAGGGTTTCCTGAACAAGGTACGGACAGCCTGACGCTTTCGAGCCTGATTTTTTAAGGAGGCGTGCGGCGACGAAGCCGCGCGCCTCGCCTCCGCCCGCTCAGGCCGCAGCGGCCGACCAACGCCGGATCGGTGCGCGGGACAGGGCGGAGTTGCCGTAGGCGCGCAGGGTGGTGACCTCCGCGCCGATCCAGTCCGGCAGCGGCACCATCTGGTCGGGAGAGTTCAGTTCGACCTCCGCGATGACCAGCCCGGCATTTTCGCCGTGGAAGACGTCGATCTCCCAGCACAGGCCGTCCTGGCGGTGGCGGTACCGCGTCTTTTCGATCACCCGCCCTTCGCAGCCATGGAGCAGGAGCTGACAGGCGAAATCCAGTGCCAGCGGGTGTTCCACCTCGTCCCGGCAAGCGCCCCGCTTCAGCGATTTGATGGTCAGTGTGGCGCGGTCCTCCGCAATGCGGACACGGACCGTGCTGGCGCCGTCGGACGGCAGATATCCCTGGAGGATTCGGACGCCATCCCGGCAGAGATGCCGGACATCCTTGCGGACCAGAAAGCGCCGCTCGATTTCCAGTGCCATGGCTAGGCCCTTCGGACGAACTCGCCGACGACCCTAGCCGAAAGTCCCCGCCGGCTTCAACCTCGTTGCCCTGTGCGGAACGCAACCGAGGCTGCATGCACCCGCACTATGACGTGACGATCGGTCGCAACAGGCCCTGGATTGGTGCTATCGTCGGTCGATGAACGCCGATCTTTCCGCTTGGATTCCTGGGGCCCTGATCCCCTGGCTGGTCCTGTTCGCGCTATATGGGCTACCGCTGCTGCATG
Organism: uncultured Azospirillum sp.; assembly: GCF_946480385.1. Next base: position 43,232 of record NZ_CAMLJP010000023.1, on the reverse strand, counting down.
TGGCGCTGTCGCGCCGTGGCGGTGGCTGGCGCCCGCCCGCCGGATCGCGCTGCCCCTTCGGACCGCGCGCCGGCTGGCTGGTGATGGTGCTGATGCTGGGGCCGGTCGGATGGCTGATGTTCGCGCTCCGCCGGCCCCGCCGCGCATCGGGCAGATAGCATCAGGCCGATAGGCCGCGGATCAGATCCGGCCCATCAGCAGCAGAATGATCAGGACGATCACCAGCACGCCGATGATGCCGCTGGGACCATAGCCCCAGCCACGGCTGTGCGGCCAGGCCGGAACGGCACCGAGAAGCAGCAGAATCAGGATGATGAGCAGAATTGTGCCGAGCATGGCCTTCTCCCTTCCGGTGGAGCATTCGTGACGGACAAGCGTGACCGGAACGGGATCCCGCGGGCTTTGTTCCTGTCCGGCTCGAACGTGACCGCTTGCCACCACCAAGGGGGTGGCCTGCTCCTCCGGCGCTCCCCGAACGCGACGCGTCCAACCGTTCGGCGAGTTCACCCCTGTTGACTGTCGGCGAATGGGCGCTTAGGCTCCCGTCCATGATCGTGCATCGCTTCGACGGCATTCTGCGAATTAGCGGCCCGGTTCTCCTTTGAGAGCCGGGGATTTCGCTCGTCCATTCCGCAGAACCGCCTGAAGGCCCGATCACGCCATGTCCAAGACCATGATCACCGCTGCCGCGTCCGCTTCGGATGCGCGCGTTACTGCGCCCGGCCGCCGCGTCGCCTTTTCCCTGGTCGCCGACGCCGATCCCGGCACCCTGCCTCGCATCCTCGAATACGTCGCCAAGCGCGGGCTGGTTCCGCTGGCCCTGCACAGCCGGCTGACCGACGATACGCTCGCCATAGCCATGGAAGTCGGCGACCTGCCGCAGGCGGAGACCGACCATATCGGCCGCTGCCTGGGACAGATCCCGATGGTGGCGCGGGTCACCGTCGCCGAACTGGCCGCCACCGGGTCGGCGGCCGAACTGGTGGCGGAATTGGCTGCGGCGGAATGAGAAAGCGGGAAGCCGGTCAGACCGGCTTCCTGGACTCACCCTCGGGGGCGGTGGCTTCTGCGGCCGGCGACTCCGGCGACTCGGGCGTTGTCTCCTCGATCTCCGTGCGCATCAATTCCGCGGCACGTTGCAGCTTGCGGAACTGGCCGATGGAGAATGGCAGGCTGACCATATAGGCGATGCCGACGATGGACAGCGTCCACCAGGGCTGACTGACCATCATCGCCGCCAGCAGGCCGACACCGGCCAGCGCTGGCACCACCCAGTGGGCCGGAACCCGCGCGCCCTTGAAGGAGAAGGTCGGGAGGGTGCTGACCATCAGCCCGCCGATCAGCAGCGTCCACGGCACGATCACCGCCGGATGGCCGGGATATTGCGGTCCGATCTCGAACCCCAGGATCATCGGCAGCAGCACGAGGCCGGCACCCGCCGGCGCCGGCACGCCGGTGAAGTAGTTGTAGGCCCAGGGCGGCAGGTCGACGACGCCGAGCCGCGAATTGAAGCGCGCCAGACGCAGCGCACAGCACACGGCATAGGCCATGGCGGCGATCCAGCCCAGGCTGCCGGCGCCGTTCAGCCCCCACAGATACATCATGAAGGCCGGGGCGACGCCGAAGCTGATGGCGTCGGACAGGCTGTCCAACTCCGCCCCGAACTTGCTCTGCCCGTTCAGCAGACGGGCGATGCGTCCGTCTAGCGCGTCCAGGATCGCGGCGATGACGATGGCGATGACCGCCGGCTCCCACCGCCCCTGCATGGCGAATCGGATCGCCGTCAGGCCGGAGCAGAGCGCCAGCACCGTCAGGACGTTCGGCAACAGGTGGTTGATCGACAGCCCTTTCAACCGCGGGTGCGGCCGGCCGGGACGGCGGGCCCGGTGCGGGCGGAAGATCTGCTGGCGGAAGACGGGCGGTCGCTTCATCGCCGCACGTCCCCCTGCCGCTGCGATTCGGTGCCGTTCAGATCGGCCAGGATCGTCTCGCCACCGATGGCGGTCTGGCCGACGCAGACCAGCGGGGCGACGCCGTCGGGCAGGTAGATGTCGGTGCGGCTGCCGAAGCGGATCAGGCCGAATCGCTCGCCCGCCTTCACCTCCTGCCCGGCCTTCACCCACCACAGGATACGGCGCGCCACCAGACCGGCGATCTGGACATAGGCGATCTCGCGCCCGTCCGGCAGACGATGGCGGAAGGCCATCCGCTCATTCTCGTCGCTGGCCTTGTCCAGCGCGGCGTTGACGAAGGTACCCTTGTGGTATTCCGCCGCCACGATGGTGCCGTCGGCCGGCACGCGGTTGACGTGGACGTTGAAGACGTTGAGGAAGACGCTGATCCGGGTCAGCGCCTTGTCGCCCATGCCCAGTTCCTTCGGCGGCACGGCCTGGACGATCATGGTGACGCGCCCGTCGGCCGGACTGACCAGCAGGCCGGGCCGCGTCGGCGTCACCCGGTCGGGATCGCGGAAGAAATAGGCGCACCAGAGGGTGAGCACCAGACCGATCCAGCCGAGCGGCGCCCAGATGGCGAGACCGAGGATCAGGGAAACCACGGCGAATCCGGCGATGAAGGGCCAGCCGGCACGGTGGATGGGGACGACGACGGTATCGATGGCGGACATCGCCTGCTTTCTTCGTATTTTCAGACCACAGCGAACAGCCATTCTAGCTGTGCGTTCCGAGCCTTTACAGAATTTTAGCGGCCAGAGCCCATGCTGTCGTTTCCGTCGCCCCTGAAGCCGAGCGTGCCGCCTTGTCCGTTCCCGATCTGAAGACCATTCAATCGCTGGCCGAAGTGCCGGACGGCGCCCTGCCCATCAACCCCGGTTCGATCGAGGTGACGCCGGAAGGCGTGCTGGGCATCGCCAAGCCGCCCCGCCCCTGCAAGCTGACCTTCATGGCCGACGGCCTGCCCTTCAACGTCGCCGTCCGGCATGAAAGCGCGGAAGAGGGCGGAGGGTCGATCTGCCAGATTTGGGCCGATGTCGGCCATGTGCCCTACACCGCCCAGGCCCCGGAGCGCCGCCGCGCCCTGCTGGCCGTCCTGCGCGGGATCGAGGGGCTGCCCCATGTCCGCTTCATCGTCCAGGGCGGGCAGAAGATCATCCTGTTCTCGGAAATCCGCCTGGAACACCACGCCTCGCCCGAGGACCTGTTCCACCAGACCATCCTGGTCCTGCAGGAAGCGCGTCCGTTTCTGCGGCTGCTGGGCGAATATCTGTAGCGCGGGATGGCCGGAACTCGTCAGCCTTCCGGCCAGAACCCCTCGTCCATGATCTGGGGGAAGCTCCAGGGGCATTCCGCCGGAAAGGTCGCTTCATCCAAGCCTGTCCTGATGACGGCATCGAGCCGTGCCCGCAAGTATGCTTCGGCGACCAAGTCATTCAACCTGTCCACCAAGCTCGGGCTGTCACGCAAAAAATACTCTATCTCTTTGCGATTACCGGTGATGGCAGATTGCCATGAACCGCACCGCCCGGACGTCAAGCGCGTCCAAACCAGCAGGTGCCGAAGTAGTACTCGGAGATGGTTGAGTAGTTCCCGCCGCTCCCGGCGCCCCATGCTCTCGATCTCCTCGGCGATGTGCTCGATGTCCGCCGCGTCGAGCTTGCCGGCCCGCAGAAGGGCGGCCTGTTCGTTCGCCCAGGCGTAGAAATCGCGGTCGTAGAGGCTGCTTCCGTCCATCGCCCACCTCCCCACACATCGCCGATCCGCACGGGCGGACCGGAGGCACTCTCCCCCAGCCCGCCGCGCGGGATCGCAGCGCTTACTTCGGAACCTTGCCCTGCACGCCTTCGACGTACCAGTCCATCTTCAGGATCTGCTCGTCGGTGGCATGCTTGCCTTCCGGGATCACGACCTTGCCGGACTGGTCCTTGACCGGGCCCTGGAAGGAGTGGCGCTTGCCCGACACGATGTCGGCCTTGATCTGGTCAGCCAGCTTCACGACGTCGGCCGGGATGGCCGGGTTGTAGGGGGCCAGTTCGACCATGCCGGACTTGATGCCGCCCCAGGTGTCGATCGGCTTCCAGCTGCCGTCCAGCACCGCCTTGACGCGGTCGACGTAATAGCCGTTCCAGTCCTCGACGATCGCGGTCAGGTGCGACTTCGGACCGAAGCGGGTCATGTCGGACGACTGGCCGACCGACCACAGCCCACGCTCCTGCGCGGTCTGGATCGGCGCCGGGCTGTCGGTGTGCTGGACGATGATGTCGGCGCCCTGATCGGCCAGAGCCTTGGCGGCCTCGGCTTCCTTGCCGGGGTCGTACCAGCTGTTGACCCAGACCACGCGGACTTCGGCCTTCGGGTTCTGCTCGCGCAGCGCGATGGTGAAGGCGTTGATGCCGCTGACCACTTCGGGAATCGGGTAGGAGCCGATATAGCCGATGATGTTCGACTTGGTCATCTTGCCGGCGATGGCGCCGACCACCGTGCGGGCCTCGTAGAAGCGGCCCGAGTAGGTGGCGACGTTCTCGGCGCGCTTGTAACCGGTGGCATGCTCGAACTTCACGTCGGGATGGCGCTTGGCCACCTTCAGCGTCGGGTTCATGAAGCCGAAGGACGTGGTGAAGATCAGCTTGTGGCCGCTGGCGGCCAGCTGCTCGATCACACGCTCGGCATCGGCGCCTTCCGGCACATTCTCGACGAAGGTGGTGGTGACCTTGTCGCCCAGCGCCTTCTCCACAGCCAGACGGCCCTGGTCGTGCTGATAGCTGTAGCCGTGGTCGCTGACCGGGCCGACATAGACGAATCCGACCTTCAGCTTCTCCTGCGCGAAGGCGGACCCCAAACTGGCGCCCATGCCCACGCTCAGCGCGACCGCGGCGCCGGCCAAGCCAAGCACCGCCTTGCCCATCGTCCTTCTGTTCACGTCGACGCTCCTTGTTCTTCAGTGTCTTTAGATATGGGCTTTGTTTCGATTTCAAAACGACGCGTCAAGCATCGGGATGAAACAGTTTTCCCAGACAGGCCGGCGCGTTCAGGCGGATGCGGGCGACGTCCCGCGAAATCAGCACCAGAACCAGAACGGTAGCCAGATACGGCAGCATCGACAAGAGCTGCGACGGCACGTCGATGCCCAGCCCCTGGACGTGCAGCTGCAGGATGGTGACGCCGCCGAACAGCCAGGCGCCCAGCATGGCGCGCGCCGGTTTCCAGGTGGCGAAGACCACCAGCGCCAGTGCGATCCAGCCGCGGCCCGACGTCATGTTCTCCGCCCACATCGGCGTGTAGTCCATCGACAGGAAGGCGCCGCCCAGCCCGGCCATGGCCCCGCCGAACAGCACGGCGAGGAAGCGGATGCGCAGCACTTTATAGCCAAGCGCATGGGCGGCCGTGTGGTTCTCCCCCACCGCGCGCAGCACGAGGCCGGCCCGGGTGCGATAGAGGAACAGATGCACCAGCGGCACGGCGGCCACCGCCAGATAGACCATCACGTCCTGGCCGAACACCGCCTGCCCCACGACCGGCAGGTCGGTCAGGACGGGAATGTACAGCTTCGGCAGCCCGTCCAGCGGAATACCGACGAAGCCCTGGCCGATCAGCGCCGACAGGCCGACGCCGAACAGGGTGAGCGCCAGCCCGGTCGCCACCTGGTTGGCCAGCAGGAACAGGGTCAGCACGGCGAACAGCGAGGCGGTGGCGGCGCCGGCCAGCGCGGCGACGAGGAAGCCGGTGGTGGCGCTGCCGGTCTCGACCGTCACGGCAAAGCCGCAGACGGCGCCGACCAGCATCATCCCCTCCACCCCGAGGTTGAGGACGCCCGACTTCTCGACCACCAGCTCGCCAAGGGCGGCGAGCAGCAGCGGTGTCGCGGCGGCGAACATGGCGGCCAGGATCGGGCCGATCAGGGCAAGGTCGTTCATGCCACGGCCCTCCGCGCTCCGAAGCGGACCCGGTAGCGGATCAGCACGTCGCTCGCCAGCAGGAAGAACAGAAGCATGCCCTGGAACACTCCGGTGATGGCCTTGGGCAGGCCCATGGCGATCTGCGCCGCCTCGCCGCCGATGAAGGACAGCGCCATCAGCAGCGCCGCCAGCAGGATGCCGACCGGATGCAGCCGGCCCAGGAAGGCAACGATGATTGCGGTATAGCCGTAGCCGGGCGAAATGCTGGCGGTGATCTGGCCGATCGGGCCGGCGATCTCGCCCATGCCGGCGATGCCGGCGAGCGCGCCGGACAGCAGCAGCGTCAGCCAGACGATGCGCTTCTGGTCGAATCCGGCATAGCCGGCGGCGGCCGGTGTCAGACCGATCACCTTGATCTGGAAGCCGATGAAGGTACGCGCGATCAGCAGCCAGCCGCCGGCCACGGCCAATAGCGCGAACAGCGCGCCCAGATGGACGCGGGTCCCCGCCCACAGGATCGGCAGCGTGGCATCGGCCTCGAACAGCCGCGATTCGGGGAAGGCGAAGCCGTCCGGGTCGCGGAAGGGACCATGGACCAGATAGTTCAGCAGCAGCAGGGCCACATAGTTCAGCATCAGGCTGGTCAGAATCTCGCTGGCGTTGAAGCGCAGCCGCAGATAGGCCGGCACCGCAGCCCACACCGCCCCGCCGATGGCCCCGCCGATCACCATCAGCGGCAGCAGCCACCAGCCGCCCTCGCCATAGAAGGCCAGCGCCAGACCGCCGCCGGTGATGGCGCCCAGCGTCAGCTGCCCTTCGGCGCCGATGTTCCAGACATTGGCGCGGAAGCCGATGGCGAGCCCGACGGCGCAGAGCACCAGCGGCGTCGCCTTCACCACCAGCTCGCCCACCCCGCGGACCGAGGTCAGCGGCGCGACGAAGAAGGAATAGAGCGCCTTCAGCGGGTCGAAGCCCATCGCCATGAACAGGATGAAGCCGCTGAGCAGGGTCAGCGCCACCGCCAGCAGCGGCGTGGCATAGACCATGGTCTTCGACGCCTGCCCGCGCGGTTCGAGACGGATGAGGCTCATGCGGCGTCTCCGGCGCTCAAATACCCATCAGACCGCACGCGTGATCTCCCCGTCTTCGTCCGGCGGCGTGCCGAACAGGCCGCCCATCAGCAGGCCGATGCGTTCCACCGTCGTCTCGTGCGTCGGCCGGCTGTCGGACAGGCGGCCGTGGAACAGCACGGAAATCCGGTCGCTCAGCACGAACAGCTCGTCCAGATCCTGGCTGATGACCAGCACCGCCGCACCCGACCGCGCCAGATCGATCAGCGCCTTGTGGATGGCGGCCGCGGCACCGGCATCGACGCCCCAGGTCGGCTGGCCGACGACCAGAAGCTTGGGTTTTTGCAGGATTTCACGGCCGATGATGAATTTCTGCAGGTTGCCGCCGGACAGCGACCGCGCCTCCGCCCGATGGCCATGGGCGACCACGTTGAAGCCGCGGATGATCGTTTCGGCATAGGCGCGGGCTCGGGCGAAATGGACCATGCCGCCACGCACCAGCGGTTCGCGGGCATAGCCGGACAGCAGCGCATTCTCCGACAGGCTCAGTTCCGGCACGGCGCCGCGGCCCAGCCGCTCCTCCGGCACGAAGGCGAGGCCGAGTTCCCGGCGCGCCCGCGGCCCCAGATGCCCGGCCGACGTGCCCTCGATCACCACGGCATCGGCGTCGGCCAGCAGCACCTCGCCGCTCAGCGCCGCCATCAGCTCCGCCTGACCGTTGCCGGCGACACCGGCGATGCCGAGGATCTCGCCCGCCCGCACCTCGAAGCTGACATCCTTCAGGTTGGTGGCGAAGGGGTTGTCGGAGGTGGTCGACAGGTGGCGCACCGTCAGACGGGCGGCTCCGGCGGCACCCTGCGGCGGCCGTTCCGGGGTGGACAACTCCGCCCCCATCATCATCTCGGCCAGGCTGCGCGCGGTCTCCTGCCGCGGGTCGGCGTCGCCCACAACCTTGCCGGCGCGCAGCACCGTCGCGCGGCTGCACAGGGCGCGGATTTCCTCCAGCTTGTGCGAGATGTAGAGGATTGTGCAGCCCTCCGCCGCCAGGACGCGCAGCGTCTCGAACAGCTTGGCGGCCTCCTGCGGCGTCAGGACCGAGGTCGGCTCGTCCATGATCAGCAGCTTCGGGTCCTGCAGCAGGCAGCGCACGATCTCCACCCGCTGCCGCTCGCCCACCGACAGGTGGAAGACATGGCGGCCGGGGTCGAGCGCCAGCCCATAGCGTTCCGACACGGTGCGGATGCGGTCGGCGAGCTGGTCCATCGGCCCGGCATTGTCGAGGCCGAGCGCGATGTTCTCCGTCACCGTCAGCGTGTCGAACAGCGAGAAATGCTGGAACACCATGCCGATGCCGAGACGGCGGGCGCCGGCCGGATCGGGCACCGTCGTCTCCGCCCCCTGCCACAGCATGGTTCCGGAATCGGGGTGCAGCACCCCGTAGATCATCTTGACCAGGGTGGACTTGCCGGCCCCGTTCTCGCCCAGAAGCGCATGGATCTCACCCGGCTGCAGGACGAGGTCGACATGGTCGTTGGCCAAGCAGCCGGGGAATCGCTTGGTGATGCCGCGCAGCTCCAAACGGGGCGGCGGAGCGTCCGGGGGTAAGGTCTCGGCGTGCGAAGGCAAGGAGGAGCAATCCGGGAAAAGGTCAAACCTGCATGGCATTGCCAAAGCCGTGCCACCGCTACCAACAGAGTAATCCGGCGGCACCACCGGCCGTCAACAACCGATCCTCTGCCCAACGGTGATGCATCTGCCGCTTTGGTCATCATGCCACAGTCGGCACCCGCAACCCAGCCTTCCGCAACGCGGCAGACTCTTGCCAGCGGGCCCGTTCGGCCCAACACTTCAGGCCATCGGATGACGTGGAGGCTAGGATGTCGGCGGGTTACGCAGTGCTGGACCAGCGGAGCGTGGTGGCGGTTTCGGGCGAGGACCGTAAGGCCTTCCTGCAGGGGCTGGTGTCCAACGACGTGCTGCGGGTCACGCCCGACCATGCCGCCTACGCCCTGTTCCTGACCCCGCAGGGCAAGTTCCTGCATGATTTCAGCATGGTCGAGTCGGACGGCGGCGAGGGCGCCGTCCTTCTGCTGGATCCGGAAACGGACCGGCGCGCCGACCTGCTGCGGCGGCTGAAGATGTACAAGCTGCGCTCCAAGATCGCGCTTGAAGACCGGGCGGCGCAGCTGCGCGTCGCCGTCGCCTTCGGGGAGGGCGCGCTGGAGGCGCTGGGTCTGCCGGCCGAACCGGGCGCCGTGCGGCCCTTCGCCGGCGGCATCGCCTTCACCGATCCGCGGCTGCCGGCTTTGGGCGCCCGCCTGTTCCTGCCGGCCGATGGGGTCGCCGCACTGGAGTCGGCCGGGTTGGTGCGGCGGGACGTGGCGGATTACGACCGGCTGCGCCTGTCGCTCGGCGTGCCCGACGGCACGCTGGACCTGATCCCGGAGAAGTCGATCCCGCTGGAAAGCCGGATGGACGCGCTGAACGCCATCTCCTGGGACAAGGGCTGCTACATGGGACAGGAGCTGACCGCCCGTACCAAATACCGCGCCCTCATCAAGAAGAAGCTGTTCCCCGTCACCTTCGACGGCGCGGCACCGGAAGCCGGCACGCCGGTGACGCTGGACGGCAAGGATGCCGGCGAGATCCGCAGCGGCCGCGACGGCGCCGCGCTCGCCCTGCTGCGGCTGGAGGACGTGCAGCGCGCGGCCGAAAACGGGCTGACCTTCCAGGCCGGGCCGGTGGCGCTGAATCCGCACGCGCCGGACTGGGACCACACCTCAAAGGGGTAGTCCCTCACCAAAAGAATTCCCGGAAGGTGAAATAAAACGGGCTCCGTCGCTGTTGTTCCGATGTCTCTCGACACACGAACCTCGTGTCATCGACACAACGACAAAGGAGCCACCCCCATGCGTCGCATCCTGATCGCTACCGCCGCTTCGCTGGCTCTCATGACCGGCGCCGCCGTCGCACAGACCACTTCGCCGACCGTGGGCAATCCGTCTTCCTCTACCTCCAGCATGTCCAACACCGCCGCCCCGGATGGCACCAAGACCGGTACGACGAAGTCGGATACGATGAAGTCGGATGCCACCAAGTCTGACAGCATGACGTCCGGCAGCGCGGCCACGTCCGGCGGCATGAGCGGCACGGGCGGCCAGCTCGCCAGCGCCGACGAGCTGATCGGCAAGAACGTCTATGGCCGCGACAACAACAAGATCGGTGAAGTCGACGACGTCATCCTCGACGCCAACGGCAAGGCCAAGCAGCTGGTCATCAGCTCCGGCGGCTTCCTTGGCATCGGCGAGAAGCAGGTCGCCGTCGATTACAGCGCCGCCAACTGGGATTCGCAGAACAACCGCCTGAACCTGGCCGGCATGAGCCGCGACGACGTGAAGTCGATGCCGGAGTTCAAGTACGACGACACCATGACGTCGCTGAACAAGAACCGTAAGCCGGCCGAGACCGAGAAGGTCGCGCCGGGCGCCGCCCCGACCGCCGGTTCGACCACCAGCGGCTCGACGACCGGCACCACCACCACGAAGTAAGGGGTTCCTGATGGTGTGGGGGCTAACACCCCCACACCTCACCCCCGCAGCAGATCCACGAACCGCCGGCAGGCCACGATCTCCGCGCGCACGTTTGCGCGGCGCTTCGTGGCCTCGGCGTCTTCGCCCCATTGTTCGATCTGATAGGTTTCGTCCAGCTGGGAGACCTCGAACGCCTCTTCGGCGCTGAGGCGGCCTTCCAGCAGGGCCAGCGCCACGATGATCGACCCGCAGACGCCGGTCGCGGTCTGAAGCGCCGACAGATACCAGTCGTCGGTCCGCTCCACCACCCGGCGCAGTGCGGCCAATGCCTCCTCCGGCTGCGGCTTGGGCATCAGCCCGGCGCAGACATGCAGCGGCGCGTCATAGGTCAGTGCCGCCCAATCCAGCAGCGGCTGCCAAAGCTGAGCCTGCCGTTCCACCAGCGGCTGGGGATGTTCGGCGCGGTAGCACAGCAGGTCGGTGCCGGCATAGGCGCTGATGGCCTGGACGATGTCCGGCCGCTTGGCCGGGATCAGGTCGATTGCGGTGCTCGACAGCTGCATCAGCGGCATCGAATGGGCGTCGATCTGATCGCCCTGCGCCGACCATTCATCGGCCACGCCCTGGGCCAGCGGCCGGCTGGGGAAGATCAGCGGCGCCTTGGCCGGGCTGCGCACCGGACGGCCGTCCAGTTCGACCTGAAAGCCGCCTTCGGTCTCGCCGACGCCCGCCACCTTGTAGAAACGCTTCATCGCTTACCCTTCCAAAAGCTCCAGCACCGCGGTGGCGACATCACGTCCGCGGTGGACGATGCGGTCGGCCCCGGCCCGCTCCAGCTCCGGCACCGCATGGTACCCCCAGGAGACGCCGACCGACCGCACCCGCGCGTTGCGGGCCATCTGAATGTCGTAGGTCGTGTCGCCGATCACAACCGTCGCCGCCTCGTCCGCACCGGTCTCCGCCAGCGCACGCTGCACCATGTGCGGGTTGGGCTTGCCGGGACCGACATCGGCAGTCTGCAAGGTGACGAAGCGGCCGGTCAGCCCGTGGCCCTTCAGCACCGCGTCCAGCCCGCGCCGCGACTTGCCGGTGGCGACTCCCAGCAGCACGCCTGCCTCCTCCAGCGCCGCCAGCGTGTCGACGATGCCGGGAAAGAGCGGCTCGTCCACCTCGCCGCGGCTGCGGGCGGAGGAGAAGGCGCGCTTGTAGCTCTCCGCCACGGCGACATGCAGGTCTGCGTCGCGCTGCGGCAGCAGCAGGGCCACCGCTTCGACCAGCGACAGCCCGACCATGCGGCGGACGTCGGCCGGGTCCGGTTCGCCCAGCCCATGCTCGGCCCAGGCCTGGGTCATGGCGTCGATGATGGCGAACTGGCTGTCGACCAGGGTGCCGTCGCAATCAAACAGGGCCAACCTCAGCGGCGATTTCCCCACGGAGACCATCACTCGAAATCCTCGAACGGGTCGTCGCGCAGGTTGGGGCTGAAGCCGAAATACTTCCAGGTCGCCTGCATGTGGTCGGGCAGCGGCGCCGTCACGTCGATGGTCTTGCCGCCACGCGGGTGCGGCAGGATCAGCCGGCGGGCATGCAGATGCAGCTTCTTCGCCACTTCCGCCCCGGCCAGGAAGGCACCCTGTCCGGCATATTTGCCGTCGCCCAGGATCGGCGTGCCGACGGCGGCCATGTGGACGCGCAGCTGATGGGTGCGGCCGGTTAGCGGCCACATGGCGACGAAGGCCGCCTGCTTGCCGACATTCTCCTGCACCGAATAGACGGTGACGGCGCGCTTGCCCTCCTCCTTGTTCTCCGCCACCCGCTCGCCATGCGGGCCGCCTTCCTTGGCCAACGCGAGGTCGATCTTGCCCTGGTAGGGTGACGGCACGCCGACGGTGACGGCCCAGTAGATCTTGCGCACCGCACTGCCGCGGAACAGCTCCGTCAGCTTGCTGGCGGCGAAGGTGGTGCGGGCCAGCAGCAGCACGCCCGAGGTGTCCTTGTCCAGCCGGTGGACCAGCTTCGGCCGCTCGTTGCCGTCGAAGCGCAGGGCGTCCAGCATGGCGTCGAGATGCTTGGAGGTGCCTGTACCGCCCTGCACCGCCAGACCGGCCGGCTTGTTGATGGCGATCACGTCGGCGTCACGGTAGAGCACCAGCGCCTGCAGCTCGGCGATCTGCTTGTCCGACATGCCCTTGGGCTTGGCCGTCCCCTGGCTCGGTCCCTTGACCGGAGCGGCCCAGGCGGCCAGCGGCGGGATGCGCACGCCCTGCTTGGCGACCAGCCGCGTCGACGTCTCCGCCCGCTTGCCGTCGACACGGACCTGACCGGTGCGCAGCAGCTTCTGCAGATAGCTGTGGTTCACGTCGGGGAAATGCCGCTTGAACCAGCGGTCGAGCCGCATGTCGGCCTCGTCGGCCGTGACGATGCGGGTTTCGACCTTGCTGTCGCTTTTGGCTTCGGTCGACGCGGTATCAGCGTGATCGGGAGAGTCAGTCATCAGAGGGACACCGAAACAAGAGAACGCACGGCCCACAGGCCGGCAAAGAAGCCCACCACGCTGAACAGCGTCGAGGCGAGGAAGTATCCCGCCGCCGCGGCGATCTCGTCACGGGCGACGAGGACGCCGATGTCCAGCGTGAAGGAGGAGAAGGTGGTGAAGCCGCCGAGCACGCCGACCAGGATCAGGGCCCGGATTTCCGGCGACGGCGACCAGGTCAGGCTCGCCAGTTCGGACAGCACCCCCATCGCCGTGCAGCCGATCACGTTGACGATGATCGTGCCCATCGGAAAGCGGGTGCCGACCCACTGCGCGACCAGCAGCAGCGTCAGGTAACGCGCCACCGATCCGGCGGCACCTCCGGCAGCGACGGCAAGCAAGGACAGGGGGGATGCGAGCACGGCGCCTCCGGACAAGCGCTTGAAACGGGAAACGAGGGTCGAGCGCCGGATTAGAGCCAGAAACCGGCGGACTTGTCACGCGATGGACTATCGCGGCAGGATCGTCGGCATGGAAACTCTCTCCGCTCCCGTGCCCCCAAACGCCGCTTTGCTGATCGTCGACCTGCAGAAGGCCATCGACGACCCGCGCTGGAGCCTCATCGGCCCGCGCAACAACCCGCAAGCCGAAGCCAACGTTGCGGCCTTGCTGGCCGCGTGGCGACGGAACGGGCGGCCCATCGTCCATATCCGCCACGATTCGGTGGAGCCCGAGTCCACCTACCGCCCCGGTGGCCCCGGACACGCCTTCAAGGACGAGGCGATGCCGCTGCCGGGCGAGACGGTGATCGGCAAGCGGGTGAACAGCGCCTTCATCGGCACCGGCCTGGACGACTGGCTGCGCGGCCGCGGCATCGGCACGCTGGTGGTGGCCGGGGTCATCACCAACAACAGCGTCGAGGCGACGGTGCGGATGGCCGGCAACCTCGGCTACGACGTGCGTCTGGTGGCCGACGCCTGCTTCACCTTCGCCCGGAAAGACCGGTCGGGAAGGCTGCGGACGGCGGAGGAGGTCCACGACCTGTCGCTCGCCAACATGGATGGCGAATATGCAAAGGTCGTGGACACGACGGAGCTGTTGGGCTGACTGCTCCGCCCCCTACGCCAGCTTCGCCTTCAGGAACTCCACCGTGCGCTTCCAGGCCAGATCGGCGGCCTCCTTGTTGTAGCGCTCGGCCGAGGTGTCGTTGTGGAAGGCGTGGTTGACGCCCTCATACACATAAATCTGATGCTCGACGCCGGCCTTCTTCAGCGCCTCGTCGTAAGCGGGGATGCCGGCGTTCACGCGCTGGTCCAACCCGGCATAGTGCAGCAGCAGCGGCGACTTCACCGTACCGACCAGCGCCGGGTCGGGGGTCGGGCCGTAGAAGGCGACGCCGGCCTTCAGGTCGGGCGCCTTGATCGCCAGCCGGTTGATCATGCCGCCGCCCCAGCAGAAGCCGACCGCCCCGACCTTGGCCGAGGAATAGCGGTAGGCCATCAGATAGCTCATGCCGGCGATCAGGTTGTTGACCGTTTTGTCGGTGTCGAGCTGGCCGATCATGTCGCGGGCCTTGTCGGCGTCCTGCGGCGTGCCGCCCAGCGGCGACAGCAGGTCCGGCGCCATCGCCACGAAGCCTTCGGTGGCAAGGCGGCGTGTGACGTCCTTGACGTAGGCGTTCAGACCGCGATTCTCGTGGATGACCAGCACCGCCGGAGCCTTGTCGATCAGCTTCGGCCGGGCGAGATAGCCGGTCACGTCGCCGGTCGCCCCCTGGAAGCTGACATCCTCCGCCGCCAGACGGGTGTCGTCCTCTCCGACGATGGCCGCGCGGGCATAGTTCGGCTCGATCGCCGCCAGGATTGCCGGAATGGCAGCCGCACTGCCCGCCAGCCCCGCCAGCCGCTCCAGGAACACCCGGCGCGGCAGCGGCGCATGGGTGTATTCGTCGTAGAGGTCGATGATCCGCTGGTCCATCCCCGATGCCCCCTGTCTTGTCGGTGCCGCAGCTCAGCCGGTGCGGTCGCGCATGAGAGTGGGGGCGCCGCAACGGCTTGGCAACCGGGGGGGCGGATCCGCTTTCGGCCTATGACGCCGCTTATCAGGCTTCCGGCGCCACCTCGCTCAACGGCACCAGTTCCGACGGCTGATACTCGACCAGATGCCCGTCGCGCATCTCCAGAACCCGGTCCATGCGGCGGGCGAGGTCCAGGTTGTGGGTCGCCACCAGGGCGCCGACCTTGGCCTGCCGGACGATGGCCGACAGCATGGCGAAGACATGCTCCGCCGTATGGGGGTCGAGGTTGCCGGTCGGCTCGTCGGCGATCAGCAGCGACGGGGCGTTGGCCAGGGCGCGGGCGATGGCGACGCGCTGCTGCTCGCCGCCGGACAGGCGGGCCGGGCGGTGGGTGCCGCGCTGCTCCAGCCCGACCATGCGCAGAAGCTCGTCCGCGCGCTGCCGGGCGACCGACTTCGACACGCCGGCGATCATCTGCGGCAGGACGATGTTCTCCCGCGCCGAAAACTCCGGCAGCAGGTGGTGGAACTGGTAGACGAAGCCGATGGAGCGCCGCCGCACCTCGGTCCGCTTGCCGTCGTCCAGGTTGGACACGTCGGTGCCGGCAATGCGCACGAGGCCGTCGGTCGGCCGCTCCAGCAGGCCGGCGATGTGCAGCAGCGTCGATTTGCCGGCACCCGACGGGCCGACCAGCGCCACCAGTTCGCCGGCGCCGACGGTCAGTTCGACCCCGCGCAGCACCTCCAGCGTCTCGCCCGCCTGTTCGAAGCGGCGGACGATGCCCTTCAGTTCCAGCATCGGCTGCATGATGGCGTCACTCATAGCGCAGGGCCTCCACCGGATCGAGCCGGGCGGCGCGCCAGGACGGATAGATGGTGGCGGCGAAGGACAGGCCCAGCGCCATCAGCGTCACCTGAATGACCTCGCTCCAATCGATCTTGGCCGGCAGGTGGGACAGGAAGTAAATCTCGGCATTGAACAGGTTGGTGCCGGTCAGCCCCTGGATGACCTGCCGGATGCTCTCGATGTTCAGCGCGAAGGACACGCCGAGCGCAAGTCCCAGCAAGGTCCCCGTCACCCCGACGCTGGCGCCGGACAGGAAGAAGATGCGCATGATCATGCCGCGCGTCGCCCCCATGGTGCGCAGGATCGCGATGTCGCGCCCCTTGTCCTTCACCAGCATGATCAGGCTGGAGATGATGTTGAAGGCCGCGACCATGATGATCAGCGACAGGATCAGGAACATCACGTTGCGTTCGACCTGCAGCGCGGTGAAGAAGCTGGCGTTCGACTGCTGCCAGTCGACCACCCTGCCCTCCCCCGCCACCACCGACTGGACGGCGGCGCGGGCGGACGCGATCTGCATCGGGTCGCTCACGAAGACCTCCAGCGAGGTCACGGCGTCGCCGGTGCGGAAGAAGGCCTGCGCCTCCTCCAGCGGCAGGAAGATGAAGCTGTTGTCGTATTCGAACATGCCGACGTCGAAGATCGCGCCGATGGGATAGCTGCGCATCCGCGGCACGGTGCCGAAGGCGGTGACGTTGCCCTGGGGTGCGATCAACGTGATCTGGTCGCCGATGCTGAGGCCCAGCCGCTGGGCCATGCGCACGCCGATGGCGACGCGGTCCTCGCCGAACTCATCCACCGAACCGCGGATGATGTTGTTGGCGAGCGTCGGCCGCACCTTGAAATCTTCCGGCCGCACGCCGCGGATGACGGCGCCCGACGCGGCGCCGCGCACCGACACCAGCGCCTGTCCCTCCACCGTCGGGGTGACGTTGACCACGCCCGGCGTGTTGCGCAGCTTGCCGGCCAGGATGTCGAAGTCCGGCAGCGGCCCGCCGCGCATGTTGTAGACGTTGAGATGCCCGTTGAGACCGAGCACCCGGCCCAGCAGCTCCGCCCGGAAGCCGTTCATCACCGCCATCACGATGATGAGCGTCGCCACGCCGAGCGCGATGCCCAGCAGCGAGAACCCCGCGATGACCGAGATGAACCCTTCCTGGCGGCGCGCCCGAAGGTAACGCATCGCGACCATGCGTTCGAAGGCGTTGAAGATCATGCGGCTGGGATCCTGTGGGGGAGGCCCTGTGGGCGGGCGGAGACGATGCCCTAGATAAGAACCTGAGCGTGGCGGGAAAAGGGCAAAGCCCGGATCGCCGGCTTGGGCGATCCGGGCCTCCTTTTCGAGCTAAGCCGATCAGCCCAGCAGCTTCGCCAGCGCCGCCTCGACCGGCAGCTCTTCCTTTTCGCCGGTGGCGCGGCGCTTCAACTCGACGACGCCGTTCTTCAGGCCGCGCGGACCGACGACCAGCTGCCAGGGAACGCCGATCAGGTCCATGTCGGCGAACTTGGCGCCCGGACGCTCCTCGCGGTCGTCATAGGCGACTTCCAGGCCGGCTGATTCCAGCTTCGCATACAGCTCGGCACAGACGCGGTCGGTCTCGGCATCGCCGGACTTCAGGTTGATCAGGCCGACGTTGAAGGGAGCGACGGCGTCAGGCCAGATGATGCCGTTGTCGTCGTGGCTGGCCTCGATGATGGCGCCCATCAGGCGCGACACGCCAATGCCGTAGCTGCCCATCTCCACCGGGACCGACTCGCCGTTCGGGCCGGCGACCACCGCGTTCATCGGCTTGGAGTATTTGGTGCCGAAGTTGAAGATGTGGCCGACCTCGATGCCGCGGGCCGACACCAGTTCCGACTCCGGAACCGGGCTGTTGGCCGGGTCGTGCTTCTCGTCGGTCGCCGCGTAGATGGCGGTGACGCGATCGAAGAAGGGCTGCAAGTCGTCCTCCATGCCGGGGGCGTCCTTCAGCACGTCCAGGGTCATCCAGTCCTTGTGGCAGAAGACGCCGCTCTCGCCGGTCTCGGCCAGGATGATGAACTCATGGCTCAGGTCGCCGCCGATCGGGCCGGTGTCGGCACGCATCGGGATCGCCTTCAGCCCGATGCGGGCGAAGGTGCGCAAATACGCCAGGAACATCTTCTGATAGGTGCGACGGGCACCGTCAGCATCGATGTCGAAGGAATAGGCATCCTTCATCAGGAATTCGCGGCCGCGCATCACGCCGAAGCGCGGGCGGATCTCGTCACGGAACTTCCACTGGATGTGGTAGAGGTTCAGCGGCAGCTGGCGGTAGCTCTTGACGAAGGAGCGGAAGATGTCGGTGATCATCTCCTCGTTCGTCGGACCGAACAGCATCTCGCGGTCGTGACGGTCGGTGATGCGCAGCATCTCCTTGCCGTAATCGTCGTAACGGCCGCTCTCGCGCCACAGATCGGCCGACTGGATGGTCGGCATCAGCAGTTCCTGCGCACCGGCGGCGTCCTGCTCCTCGCGGACGATCTGCTCGATCTTGCGCAGAACCCGATAGCCCAGCGGCAGCCACGCATAGATGCCGGCGCTGGTCTGGCGGATCATCCCGGCCCGCAGCATCAGGCGGTGCGAGACGATCTGCGCCTCGGTCGGGGTCTCCTTGAGGGTCGGCATGAAGAAGCTGGACAGCCGCATGGCTCTGCTCTCGTGTGCGAGGTGTTCGACAAGGCCGCGCACGCAGGCTCCTGCGGACAGGAACGGACACGGGCAGCGGCGGGTGAGCGACTTTAGGAAGGTCGCCCGCACTTGTCCACTGTAAGCCCCCCGCTTGGCCGCCGCCTACCGGGCGCGGCAGTAGACGTAGAGGCGTTCCTCCGCCCCTGGATCGATCGGCTGGCCGTTGAGATAGAGTTGGTTTCCCACGACGGTCAGCCACACCGCGGTGACATCGTTGGGCAGAAACGGCACCGACGGCAGGGCGATGCCCATGCGCCGGGCGAGATCGACCGACAGCGGCAGATCGATTGGGATCGGCGGCTGCGCGCCCGCACTGCCGGCCAAGTCGGCGGGGGCGACCGCGCGGCCATGCACATCCACGCCCGGCCGGTATTCGACGTCGGCGGCCGGCACATGGCGGGTCAGCCGCTGGCACAAGGACAAATCCACCACAGGCCGGTCGCGGGCGGCGTCGGGGGTCAGCGGGACCGGGCCGGGACGCGGCTGCTGGGTTTGTGCCGATGCCGACGCGGTCGCGAGGAAAAACGCCGCCGCCAGCCCGGCATAGAGGACCTCACGCGCGCTCACAGCGTGTGCCGTTCGGCCACCGGGGCCGGGTTGCGCATCGATTTCCAGTAGATCGACAGGTAGGGCATTCCTTTTTCCGCCTCCTCCTGGGTCCGCGCCGACTGGCGGATGTATTTGCCGATGAAAGGCTTGTTCACATGCTCCAGGTCCACCGCGGCCTTCAGCACCAGGAATTCGCCGATCTTGTCCGGCAGATTATAATGCCATTTCTGCAGACAGTCGGAGGTCACACCCGGCTTCGCCTGTTCGGGCTCCGGCAGGTAGAATTCCTGGTGGTGGTACTGCGAGATCTCCTTCCATGCCTGCGCCACCCGGCCGGGCTTCAGGCGCGGCAGCGCCTTCAGGATGCGGACATCGTCATGGAACAGCGGCAGGAAACCCCGCTTTTCCGCCAGTTCGGTCAGCATCGTGTGAAGGCCGGCCATGACACCGCCCTCGCCACCCTCACCGCCGCCATTGCCGGTCTTCTCCTCGCGCTTGCGACCGAACAGCGCGCTGAAGAAGCCCTTCTTCGGCTTGGTCTGGCTTCCGCCGCCGCTGTCCTGCCCGACCTTGCGCTCGTCCCATAGCGAGTCCCAGGCAAATTCCCAGGCGGTGAAAATCGCGTTGGACCGGTCGTCGAGGACCGTCAGCAGATATTCGCGGCCCTCCCGCGCCCAATCGACGTCGCCGACGATGGCTCGCACCGGACGGCGGCTGAGCACCACCGGCAGGATGCCGACGCGCACCAACTCCTGATAGAATTCGACGAAGGACGGTGTCTGGATGAAGGGCAGGATCGAGCATGGCTGAAGCTCCGGCGCCAGCAACTCCATGCTTTTCTTGGTCCGCTCCAACAGTTCGGTCGACAGAACCGCGGCGAACTGATCGAACCGTTCGTTTTCATTCGCGGCCATCGGCGCCTCGACTGTCGTCCTTTTCCTGCCACCCGCCGGAACGGGCAAAGGCTCAACTGGAAGGTGGGCAAAGCGTATTCGCCCCGGCGGGATGATCCCTGGTGGCGATCTCGCAGCCCGGCTGATAGCCCTCGGGGAAACCCCCGAAGCGAGCTAATCCAAGCAACGCTACCAAGTAAACCGTTAACGTTTTCTGGAGCGATGCGGAAATTTCCTGTCCACCCCGTCCCTGGCTCCGGTCGCACGCCGGATAAAGAAAGGCCGCGCGGCAGAAGCGGCGCGGCCTGTCGAGTTTAGGGAGGAATCGCCACCAGGCGTCGGAAAGGGAGGAATATCCCCCCTCATCACTCCAAAAGAGTGAACCCGAGCCGGAGCCATGGCAAGCCCAAAACAGAGGCAGAAGCGCGTCATGCACAAAGTTTTTGCAACTTTGCCCAGCTCTTCGGCGATTGCCGCCGTTCTGAGCGGGCATTTGCCTATTCCATGGGCGCATACCCGCGATACCCTGCGTCCACCGCTGCCTTCCAAGGCGGACTCTGGGCAAGCACGGCGGCCTGGACCGGGCAGTCGGCCTGATGGGCGCCGGGCAGATAGCCGAGGCTCATCAGGAATTCCCCGACGATCTCGCCACCGGTGAAACGGAAGGTCCGGCCGAACAGCTTCACCCACTCCACCTTGCTCAGCGGATGATGGGCGCGCAGCCAGCCGTCAAAGGAGCCGTGGGTTTCCCGCAATGCGACGATGCGGCGGGCGTTCTCGATCACCGCATCCACCTTCAGGCGGTTGCGGATGATGCCGGCATCGGCCAGCAGCCGCGTCCGCTCCGCCTCGCCGTAGGCGGCGACCCGATCGATGTCGAACCCGTCGAAGGCGGCGCGGAAGGCATCCCGCTTCTTCAGGATGGTCAGCCAGGACAGGCCGGCCTGGTTGATCTCCAGCACCAGACGCTCGAACAGCACCCGGTCGTCGCTGCTGGGAAAGCCGTACTCGCCGTCGTGGTAAGGGCCGTGATGAGGGTGGCCGGGTGCGGCCGCGCAATAGGTCAGGCTCACCCGCCTCGCTCCTCTCGATAGCCAGATCAGTCTGGGGTCAGAACATGTCCCGCGCCATGTCCCGGAAGGAGATGATGCCGGACCGCTCGATGCCGAAGATCACCAGCCACACCAGCACGGCGACCAGCGACGTGATCAAGAATTTGCGCAGGATGCGCGGCTCGAGCGGCGCGGAGGAGGCCATGCCCGGCTCAGGGTTTTCAGGCGTCCGAACGCCCCAGGGCAGCACCGCGAACAGCACCACCCACCAGACGACGACGTAAACGAAGGCTCCAGTCACCCAGTTGTTCATCGTCCTCTCCGCGTGTCAGCCGTCTCAGGCCTGCTCCAGTTCCACCAGCGTCCCGCAGAAATCCTTGGGGTGCAGGAACAGGACCGGCTTGTCGTGGGCTCCGATCTTCGGCTCGCCATCGCCGAGCACACGGGCGCCCTGCTCTTTCAGCCGGTCGCGGGCAGCCAGGATGTCCTCCACCTCGTAGCAGATGTGGTGGATGCCGCCGGACGGGTTCTTTTCCAGGAAGCCGGCGATCGGCGACTTCTCGCCGAACGGATGCAGCAGTTCGATCTTGGTGTTGGGCAGGGTGACGAAGACGACGGTGACGCCGTGCGGCGGCAGATCCACCGGCTGCGACACCGCGGCCCCCAGCGTGTCGCGGTAGAGCGCGGTCGCCGCCGGCAGGTCCGGAACGACGATGGCGACGTGGTTGAGCTTCCCGATCATGCGTGTCCTCTCGCTGGCTGTCCCTGGCCCGTTAGCGGGCTCTGATAAGCCTGTTATACATGAAATCCGTTCTTGGACCCGGTCAGACGCGGACCAGATGGACCTCTGTCACCGGCTTCTTGCCGTGGGTCGCATTGAAGCAGCGGCGGACGGCAATCCGCGCCGCCTCCTTCACCTGGGCGTCGTCGGCCCGCGCCGACCTGGGCAGCATCGCCACGGATTCGCGCACCGCATCCACCACGTCCAGCAGCAGGTCGCGGTCAGTCGCCTCGTCGATCAACCCCATCACCGCCACCTGCGGCGCCGTCATCAGCTCGCCGGTTCCGGTCATCACCAGCGTCACCACGGCGGCGCCATTGTTCACCATGCGGTTGCGCGCGCGCATCATGCCGGTGTCGAGCGGCACCAGACGCTTGCCGTCCACCGCCATGCGCCCGGCGCGCACATTGGCCACCACCCGCGCGCCTTCCGGCCCATCGAGCCGGATGACCTCGCCGTTGGCGGGCACGATGCTGTGGGCGACCTGACAGTCTTCCGCCAGGGCGGCATGGGCCTGCTGGTGGCGCTGCTCGCCGTGGACCGGCACGGCGATGCGCGGGCGCACCCACTGGTACATGCGCACCAGTTCGTCCCGTGCCGGATGGCCGGAGACATGGACCGGCGCCTCGTCCGCAGTCACCAGCTCGACGCCCTGGGCGACCAGCTGGTTCTGCATGCGGCCGATGGCGCGCTCGTTGCCGGGAATCTCGCGGGAGGAGAAGATCACCACGTCGCCGCGCGACAGCGTGATCTGCGGATGGTCGTTGGCGGCGATGCGGGCAAGGGCCGACCGCGGCTCGCCCTGGCTGCCGGTGCAGATCAGCACCAGCTTTTCCCGCGGCAGATAGCTGGCGTCATGCTCCGACAGAAACTTCGGCACGTCGGCGAGATAGCCGGTGGCCCGCGCCGCCTCGTTGATACGCCACAACGAGCGGCCGACCAGCGCCACATGGCGGTCATGCGCGGCGGCGGCGGCGGCGATGCTCTCCAGCCGCGCCACGTTGGTGGCAAAGCAGCTGACGGCGATGCGGCGGTCGCGGTAGCGGCCGAACAACTCCATCAGGGCGTCGCGGACGGTCGCCTCAGACCCGGCGGCACCCGGCACCAGCGCGTTGGTGCTGTCGCCGACAAGCGCCAGCACCCCCTCGTCGCCGATGGCGCGCAGCCGCTCCTCGTCGGCCGTCTCGCCGACCAGCGGATCGGGATCCAGCTTCCAGTCGCCGGTGTGCAGAATGGTCCCGGCCGAGGTGCGGATGGCGAGCGCGTTCGGCTCCGGGATCGAATGCGTCATGGTGACGTATTCGACGGAGAATGGACCGGCCTCCACCGTGCCGCCCAGCGGGATCTCGTGGATCGGCACCGTGCTGCTCAGCCCCTTCTCATGCAGCTTGGCGCGCAGGAAGGCCGCGGTGAAGGGCGTGCAATAGACGGGGCAGCGTAGCTCCGGCCACAGATACTGCACCGCGCCCAGATGGTCCTCATGCGCGTGGGTCAGCACCAGACCAACCAGATCGCCGCGACGCTCCGCGATGAAGGTCGGGTCCGGCATGATGACGTCCAGGCCGGGCATGGTGTCGTCGGCGAACGAGATGCCGAGATCCACCATCAGCCATTTGCCCTGGTGGCCGTAGAGGTTGAGGTTCATCCCGATCTCGCCGGAACCGCCGAGCGGGACGAAATACAGTGCGCCATCCTCCGGAACGAAGGTGTCCGCCGGGGTTTCGGACGTTCCGGCGGCTGTCTTGGAGGATTGTGTCATTGGACCGTGTTGCGCTTGTGGATCAGGAGGAGACCGCGGAGCGTCAGCTCGTTGTCGGTGTGTTCGATGACATGGGTAGCCTTGGCGAAAAGAACAGCCAATCCGCCAGTGGCGACCACCCGCATCGGTTCGCCGTACTCCGCCCGGATGCGGGAGACCAGCCCTTCGATCAGCCCGACATACCCCCAGAAGATGCCGGACTGCATGCAGGCGATGGTGTTCTTGCCGATCACCTCGGCCGGCGGTTGGATCTCGACGCGCGGCAGCTTGGATGCGGCCCTCTGCAGAGCCTCCAGCGACAGGTTCAGTCCCGGCGCGATCACGCCGCCGCAGTAATTGCCGTCGGCATCCACCACGTCGAAGGTCGTCGCCGTGCCGAAATCGATGACGATCAGCGGAGTCTTGTAGGTCGCGGCGGCGGCCACCGTGTTGACCAGACGATCGGCGCCCACCTCCTCCGGCCGGTCGACCAGAGCCTTGGCACCGAGATCGACGTCGGGCTGGCCGACGATCACCGGCTCGCAGCCGAAATGATCCTTGCACAGCCGCTTCAGGTTGAAGGTGGCGCCGGGCACCACGCTGGCGATGATCGCGCCATGGATGTCGACCGGCTTCAGCCCCTTCAAGGCCATCAGGTGGGTCAGCCACACCATGTATTCGTCGGAGGTGCGTTTGGGATCGGTCGCCGTGCGCCAGATGCCGCGCTGGCGGTCGCCGTCATAGATGGCGAACACCACATTCGTGTTTCCGGCGTCGATGGCAAGCAGCATGGCGAGGTCCTGAAGGCGGTGGGCGTTTGAACTCGGCTGACGGACTCAGCTTTCCGGAGGCGGCGCGAAGAACACGTCGCCGGCGGCGATCCGCTGCCGCGGCCCGCCGTCCGTTGGATCAAGCAACAGAACGCCGTCGCTGTCCAGATCGGCGAAGGTGCCGGGGATCGTCCGATCGGCCAGCCTGACCAGGATCGGCCCGCCCAGCCCCTTGGCCCGCGCCAGCCATGCATCGCGCACGGGCGCGAAACCATGGGCGCGCCAGCGGCCATACCAAGTCGCCAGATGCTCCGCATAGACCTCCAGCAGCGCGCCCGGCCCCATCGGCGGAGCGCCCTCGGCGATCAGGGAGGTGGCGCCGTAATCGGCGGTCTGGGGAAAATGCCGCAGGTTGATGCCGACCCCGAGCACCACCCAGGCGACCTTGCCGTCGGCCGTCGGTTCCGACTCGAGCAGGATGCCCGACAGCTTGCGGTCATGCACCAGCACGTCGTTCGGCCATTTGCAGCGAACGCCGCCGGGGTCGGGCAGCACCGACTCGGCGGTTTCGGCGATGGCCAGTGCGGCGACGAAGGAGATCTGTGCCGCCTCCCCTGGCGGCAGGCCGGGCCGCAGGATGGTCGTGCTGTAGAGATTGCCCTCGGGGGAGGTCCAGGCCCGGCCACGGCGGCCACGGCCGCTCTCCTGCCGGCGCGCCCAGACGATGGTGCCTTCGGGCGCCCCTGAACGCGACAAGGCCTTCGCTTCGTCGTTCGTACTGCCGACGGAGTCGAAGGCCTTGATCTGGAAGCCCGGAGGCAGGCGCAGTCGCGCCGCCTCCGCTTCGAGCGATAGTGTCATCGGTCGGATGTCATCCGGCGAACAGGGCCGCCGCGGCAGCAGCCGCACCGTTCAGGATCGGCGCCGGAGCGACGAAGAACAGCAGGGTGAACAGGCTGGTCAGCACCAGGACGCCGGTCATGCCGTCGTCGTCGACCTTGTCGACCACCACCGCGGGCTCATCGAAATACATGATCTTGATGATGCGCAGATAGTAGAAGGCACCGACGACACTGGTCAGCACACCGACGACGGCCAGCGTGTATTCCTGCGCGGCGACGGCGGCCAGGAAGACATAGAGCTTGCCGAAGAAGCCGGCCATCGGCGGGATGCCGGCCATGGAGAACATGAAGATCGCCATGGTCGCGGCCAGCATCGGGTTGGTCTTGGACAGGCCGGAGAAGTCCTTGATCTCCTCCAGCATCTGGCCCTTGGCCTTCATGCTGAGGATGACGGCGAAGGCACCGATGTTCATGGCGATGTAGAGCGCCATGTAGATCAGCACGCCGCGCACGCCGTCCTGGGTCCCGGTGGTCAGGCCGACCAGCGCGTAACCGACATGGCCGATGGAGCTGTAGGCCATCAGGCGCTTGATGTTGGTCTGCATGATGGCGACGAAGGAACCGATCACCATCGACAGGATGGCGGTCGCCACCAACACCTGATGCCACTGGGCGGCGAGATGGCCGAACGGCTCCATCACCACGCGGGTCAGCAGGGCAATGGCCGCCACCTTCGGCGCCGCCGCGAAGAAGGCGGTGACCGGGGTCGGCGCGCCCTCATACACGTCCGGCGTCCACATGTGGAACGGAGCGGCCGAGACCTTGAAGGCCAGACCGGCCATCACGAACACGAGGCCGATCACCAGACCCGGCGACACATGGGCACCGCCGGCGAACAGCGCCGCCACCTTGTCGAAGGAGGTCGTGCCGGCAAAGCCGTAGACGAGCGAAGCACCGTACAGCAGCATGCCCGAGGAGAGCGAACCGAGGACGAAATACTTCAGGCCGGCTTCCGACGACTTGCCGCTGTCGCGGCGGAAGGCGGCGATGACGTAGAGCGCCAGGCTCTGGGTCTCCAGGCCGACATACAGCGAGATGAAATCGTTGGCCGAGATCATCATCAGCATGCCGAGCGTGGCGAAAACCATCAGCACCGGGAACTCGAAGCGGGCCATCTGCTCCCGCTCGTTGAAGCCGAGCGAGAGGACGACCGCGAAGGCGGCCGAGACCAGCACCAGCACCTTCATGAAGACGCCGAAGGCATCCATCACGAACATGCCGTTGAAGGTAACGACACGGCCACTGCCATAGCCCATCGCCAGGACGGCGGCGAGCAGCATGCAGACGATCGACAGGTAGGAGACGGGACGGGTGAAGCCGTCGCCGCGGAACACGCCCAGCATCAGCAGGGCGACGCCCGAGAGTGCCAGGAAGATCTCCGGCAGGGCCGGCCAGATGTCGGGAAACACTGCGGTCATGTCGAAGAACCCCTTACCGAGCGGCGACCGAGACACCGGACGCGGCGTGCGACGCGGCCAGCTTGGTCTGGTAGGTCTGGATCAGCTGCTCGACCGATGCCGAGGTGACGTTCAGGAAGCTGCTGGGGTAGACGCCCATCCACAGGACGACGGCGATCAGCGGCACGAACACCGCGATTTCGCGCGGGGTTATGTCGAACATCGCCTTGACGTCCGGCTTGGTCAACTTGCCGTAGACAACGCGGCGGTACAGCCACAGCGCGTAGGCGGCGCCGAGAACCATGCCCGTGGCGGCGAGGGCGGCGACCCAGGTGTTGTCACGGAAGACGCCCATCAGCACCAGGAACTCGCCGACGAAACCGGCGGTGCCCGGCAGGCCGACCGAGGCCATGGTCATGAACAGGAAGACCACCGCGTATTTCGGCATGTTCTTCACGAGGCCGCCGTAACGGGCGATCTCGCGGGTGTGCAGCCGGTCATAGACGACGCCGACGCACAGGAACAGCGCACCCGACACGACGCCGTGCGACAGCATCTGGAACACCGAACCCTCGATGCCCTGCTTGTTCAGCGCGAACATGCCGATGGTGACGAAGCCCATGTGGGCGACCGACGAGTAGGCGATCAGCTTTTTCATGTCCTCCTGGGCGAGAGCGACCAGCGAGGTGTAGATCACGGCGACGACCGACAGGGTGTAGATCAGCGGCGCGAAGTACTCGGTCGCTTCCGGCAGGATCGGAATGTTGAAGCGCAGGAAGCCGTACCCGCCCATCTTCAGAAGCACACCGGCCAGGATCACCGAACCGGCGGTCGGCGCCTCGACGTGGGCATCCGGCAGCCAGGTGTGGACCGGCCACATCGGCACCTTCACCGCGAAGGAGGCGAAGAAGGCCAGCCACAGCCACAGCTGCATGTTGCGCGGGAACTGGGTGGCGGTGATGGTCGGGATGTCGGTGGTGCCGGCCACATAATACATGGCCAGGATCGCCAGCAGCATCAGGACCGAGCCGAGCAGCGTGTAGAGGAAGAACTTGAAGGCGGCATAGACGCGGCGCGGACCGCCCCAGACACCGATGATCAGGAACATCGGGATCAGGACGCCTTCGAAGAACATGTAGAACAGAACGAAGTCCAGCGCGCAGAACATCCCGATCATCAGGGTTTCCAGCGCGAGGAACGCGATCATGTATTCCTTCAGGCGGACCTGCACCGACTCCCAGCTCGCCAGGATGCACAGCGGCATCAGGAAGCCGGACAGGACGACGAACAGCACCGAAATGCCGTCGACGCCCATGTGGTAGTTGATGCCGAACTCGGGGATCCAGCCCGCCTTCTCGACCATCTGGTAGCCGGGATTGCGCGGATCGAAGTTGGCCCAGACCAGCAGGGTCAGGACGAAGGTGACGAGGGTCGTCCACAGCGAGATGTACCGCACGTTCCGCAGCACGTCCGGGGAATTGCCCCGGCAGAACAGCAGGATCAGCGCGACGCCCACGAGCGGCAGGAAGGTCGCGAACGACAGGATCGGCCAGCTAGCCATTGTTGTTGTTCTCCTTCGAAACCGCTCAGCCGAAGACCGACAGCCAGGCGACGAACAGGACGACCCCGATCACCATGGCAAAGGCGTAGTGATAGACGTACCCCGACTGCAGCCGGCTGGCGCGTGCCGCGACGTCGCGGGTGGCGGCGGCGATGCCGTCCGGACCCACGCCGTCGATCACCGCCCCGTCGCCCGACTTCCACAGGCCGTAGCCCAGGGCCTTGGCCGGACGGGTGAACAACGCGTCGTACAGCTCGTCGAAATACCACTTGTTGTAGAGGAACTGGTGGATGCCGCGGAAGGTGGAGGCGATCCGGCCCGGCAGGCGCGGCATCATCACATAGCCGATATAGGCCATGGCGATACCGATCAGGCCGACCACCAGCGGGGCGATGGAGACCCAGCCCGGGGTGTGGTGGTGCGCTGCCTCGATGGCGTCATGCTCGTGCAGGGTCATGATGGCCTTGCCCCAGAATTCCATCCGGTCGTGACCGATGAACCACTGGTGGAAACCGAAGCCGGCGAACAGCGCGCCAAGCGTCAGGACCGCCAGCGGGATCAGCATGACGACCGGCGATTCGTGGGCGTGGTCGTACACTTCCTTGTCCATCCGCGGCGTGCCGTGGAAGGTCATGAACAGCAGGCGCCAGGAGTAGAATGCCGTCAGCAGCGCGGCCGCGATGCCGAGCGCGAAGGCGAAGCGCCCCACCCCGCTGCCCGAGGCGAAGGCCGCCTCCAGGATCATGTCCTTGGAATAGTAGCCGGCGAAGAAGGGCAGACCGGCGAGCGCCAGATTGCCGATCCACATCACCCCGTAGGTGAAGGGGATCTTGCGCCAGACACCGCCCATCTTCCGCATGTCCTGCTCATGGTGCAGGGCGTGGATGACCGAGCCGGCGCCAAGGAACAGCAGGGCCTTGAAGAAGGCGTGCGTGAACAGGTGGAACATGGCCGCGCCGTAGGCGGATACGCCGGCGGCGAAGAACATGTAGCCGAGCTGCGACATCGTCGAATAGGCGATGACGCGCTTGATGTCGAACTGGGTGAAGCCGATCGTCGCCGCGACGAAGGCGGTGAGGCCACCGACCACCGTCACCACCTCGAGCGCCGTCGGGGCGTATTCGAAGACGGGCGACAGGCGGCAGACCATGAAGACGCCGGCGGTTACCATAGTCGCCGCGTGGATGAGCGCCGACACCGGGGTCGGGCCTTCCATCGCGTCCGGCAGCCAGGTGTGCAGGCCGAGCTGCGCCGACTTGCCCATGGCGCCCATGAACAGCAGCAGGCAGGCGATGGTCAGGCCGTTGAAGTCCCAGCTGAGAAAATGCAGCGTCTCGCCGGTCAGCGTCGGGGCCTTGGCGAAGATCGTGTCGAACTGGACCGAGCCGGTCAGCACGAAGATCGCGAAGATGCCGAGCGCGAAGCCGAAGTCGCCGACGCGGTTCACCAGGAAGGCCTTCATGGCGGCGGCGTTGGCCGAGGGCTTCTCGTACCAGAAGTTGATCAGGAGGTAGGAGGCCAGACCAACGCCCTCCCAGCCGAAGAACAGCTGGACCAGGTTGTCCGCCGTCACCAGCATCAGCATGGCGAAGGTGAACAGCGACAGATAGCCCATGAAGCGCGGCTTCTGCGGGTCCTCGGCCATGTAGCCGATGGAGTAGACGTGCACGCAGGCGGACACGGTGTTGACGACGATCAGCATCACCGCGGTGAGCTGGTCGACGCGCAGCGCCCACTTCACGTCCAGCGTTCCGCTCTGGATCCAGGTCATCAGTTCGATCGTGCGCGGATGGCCGTGCACGGCGACGTCGAAGAACAGGATCCAGGATAGGATCGCCGAGACGATGACGGCACCCGCGGTCACGAACTGCGAGACGCGGTCGCCCACGGTCGGCGGCCCGGCGACGACATGGTGGTCGTCGTGGGCGTCGTCGTGCGCGTGGTCCAACTCGTCATGCGAGATGTGATGGGAATGGTCGTCATGGGCATGGGCGATCTGGGCGTGCCCGTGATCGTCATGGCCATGACCGTGGCTTCCGTGACCCGCAGCAGCCGGCTCGGCCTTCGGCCCGCCGAACAGCGCGATCGATCCGGCGACGAGGAACGCCAGGAGCGGAAGGAATACGACTAGCACTTCCATGGCGCCGCCTCAGCCCTTCATCATGTTGATGTCTTCGACTCGGATCGAGCCGCGGTTGCGGAAGTAGACCACCAGGATGGCGAGGCCGATGGCCGCCTCGGCGGCGGCGACGGTCAGGATGATCATGGCGAAGATCTGGCCGACCAGATCGTGCAGGAAGGTCGAGAAGGCGACGAGGTTCAGGTTCACCGCCAGCAGCATCATCTCGATCGACATCAGGATGATGATGACGTTCTTCCGGTTCAGGAAGATGCCCAGCACACCCAGCGTGAAGATGATGGCCGAGACCGTCAGGTAATGTCCGAGACCGATCTCCATGATCACACGCCCTCCCCGGTCGTAACCTTGCGAATGACGACCACCTCTTCCCGGCGACGGGCGATCTGGGCGCCGACATTCTGTTTGCGCACGCCCGGACGGTGCCGCAGCGTCAGCACGATCGCACCGATCATGGCGATCAGCAGGACGATGCCCGACGCCTGGAACAGGTAGACGTACTGCGTGTACATCAGCCGGCCCAGCGCATGGGTGTTCGTCACCTGGTCGAGCGCCGGGGTCGGCGCACCGGCGATGGCGGCGACGTCCGGAGCCACGATCCAGCCGCCGAGCACGGCGGCCAGCTCGGCCAGCAGGATCAGCCCGACCAGCGCGCCAAGCGGCAGCGCTTCCATCGCGCCCTTGCGCAGCTCGCGGAAGTTGATGTCGAGCATCATGACCACGAACAGGAACAGCACGGCGACGGCGCCGACATAGACGATGACGAGGATCATCGCGATGAACTCGGCGCCCATCAGGACGCAGAGACCGGCCGCCTGGAAGAAGGCGAGGATCAGGAAAAGGACGGAGTGAACGGGGTTCCGCGCCGAGATGACCATCACACCGGAGGCCACCAGCAGCGCGGCGAACACGTAGAAGGCGATGCCTTGGAGTATCATCGTTTTTCTCGCTTCCGCTTACCGGTAAGGAGCCTCGGCCGCGAGGTTCTGGGCGATTTCCGCCTCCCAGCGGTCGCCGTTCGCCAGCAGCTTCTGCTTGTTGTAGAAGAGCTCTTCCCGGGATTCGGTGGAGAACTCGAAGTTCGGCCCCATGACCACCGCATCGACCGGGCAGGCTTCCTGGCACAGGCCGCAGTAGATGCACTTGGTCATGTCGATGTCGTAACGCGTGGTGCGGCGGCTGCCGTCGTCACGCGGTTCGGCCTCGATGGTGATGGCGAGAGCCGGGCACACCGCTTCGCACAGCTTGCACGCGATGCAGCGCTCCTCGCCGTTCGCATAGCGGCGGAGCACATGCTCGCCGCGGAAGCGGGAGCTGATGGGGCCCTTCTCATAGGGGTAGTTGATCGTGACCTTGGGCTTGAACATGTAGCGCAAGGTCAGCGCCATGCCGCCCAGCAGCTCGGTCAGGAACAGGCTGCGCGCCGCGCGGTCGAGGAACGCCATGGCCTCTTCGTCTCCTTCCTCGCCGGTGGCCGCCCATTGGTTGGGCGGCTCGCCGGCACTCAAATCGACATGTCGTGGTGGGTTCGGTTGCCGGCTTTCGCCGTCGCTTACTTCGGCAGCCAGCCGAAGGTCACCAGGACGCCGGCGGTCAGCACGACCCAGAACAGCGACAGGGGCAGGAAGACCTTCCAACCCAGCCGCATCAGCTGGTCGTAGCGGTAGCGCGGCACGGTGGCGCGAACCCAGACATAGGTGAACAGGCAGAACGCGATCTTCAGCGCGAACCACACGATGCCCGGCACCCAGGTAAAGGGCGCGAAGGGCAGCGGGGGCAGCCAGCCGCCGAGGAACAGGATGCTCGTCATCGCGCTCATCAGGATCATGTTGGCGTATTCGCCAAGGAAGAAGAGCGCGAAGGGAGCCGAGCTGTACTCGACCATGAAGCCGGCGACCAGTTCCGACTCGCCTTCCGGCAAGTCGAAGGGGGCGCGGTTGGTCTCCGCCAGCGCCGAGATGAAGAACATCACGAACATCGGCAGCAGCGGGATACAGAACCAGACCGTCTCCTGGGCCCGCACGATGTCGGTCAGGTTCAGCGAGCCGACGCACAGCAGCACGGTGATGATGATGAGGCCCATCGAGACCTCGTAGGACACCATCTGCGCCGCGGAGCGGAGCGCACCGAGGAAGGCGTAGCGCGAGTTCGAGGCCCAGCCGGCCATCACGATGCCGTACACGCCCAGCGAGGAGATCGCGAACAGATACAGCACGCCGACGTTGATGTTGGACAGCACCACCCCGTAATCGAACGGGATGACCGCCCAGGCGATCAGCGCCAGGAAGAAGGTCAGCATCGGCGCGACGTAGAACACGACGCGGTTGGCGCCTTCCGGCAGGATCTGCTCCTTGGCGAACAGCTTCAGGCCGTCGGCGAAGGGCTGCATCAGGCCGAAGGGACCGACGATCGCCGGGCCCTGGCGCAGCTGCATCGCGCCCATGATCTTGCGCTCTGCATAGGTCATGAAGGCGACGGCCACCAGCAGCGGCACGGTGATCGCCAGGATCTCCAGAACCATAATGATCAGCGGCAGGAGGAAGCCGCTCCAGAACTCAGCCATGGGTGCCAGTCCTCTCCTGAGCAGGGCCCACCAGCGCTTCCGTGCAGTTGGCCATCGTCACCGAGGCCCGGCTGATCGGGTCGGTCATGTAGAAGTTGGTGATCGGCGTGACGAAAGGAGCGGCGTCGACCGGGCCCTGCGCGCCGAACGGCGCCCAGCTGGCCGGGGTCATCTCGCCGACCGCACCGAAGATCGGGTTCGCCGCCATCAGCCGCTGGCGCAGCTGACCGTGGGTGTCGAAGGGCAGCGTGGTGCCCAGGACTTCCGACAGGGCGCGGACGATCTTCCAGTCCTCGCGGGCTTCGCCCGGCGGGAAGACCGCGAGGCGGGCGAGCTGCGGACGGCCCTCGGTGTTGACGTAGACCGCGTTCTTCTCGGTGTAGGCGGCACCCGGCAGGATGACGTCGGCGCGGTGGGCGCCGGCATCGCCATGATGGCCCTGGTAGACGACGAAGGCGTTGCCCAGCTTGGCCATGTCGATCTCGTCGGCACCCAGCAGGTAGACGAAGTCGATCTCGCCCTTCGACGCGCCGTCAAGGATGCCGTGGACGTCACGACCGCCCTCGCCCGGCAGGAAGCCGGCCTCGATGCCGCCGACACGCGCCGCGGCGGTGTGCAGGACGTTGAAGCCGTTCCAGTCGTCGCGGAACATGCCGTAGGCCTCGCCGACCAGACGGGCGGCGGCCTGGACCGCGAGACCGTCGGCGCGCTGGAAGGCGCCCATGCCGACGATGATCATCGGGTTCTTGGCGGCGCGCAGCGTCTCGGCGAACGGATGGCTGCCGTCGACCAGCTGCTGCAGCGCGTCCGGACCGTTGCCGATCACGCTGTAGGGATAGGTCAGGTCACGCTGCTCGCCGATGGAGGCGATGGTGACGCCGCCAGCCAGATAGCGCTTGCGGATGCGGGCGTTGACCAGCGTGCCTTCCCAGCGCGGGTTGGTGCCGACCAGCAGGATCACGTCGGCCTTCTCGATGCCGGCGATGCCCGAGTTGAACAGGTAGCCGGCGCGGACCGAGGTGTCGAACCGCGCACCGTCCTGACGGCAATCGAGGTTCGTCGAACCCAGACGCGACAGCAGCTCCTTCAGCGCGAACTGCGCCTCGACATCGACCAGATCGCCGGAGATGGCGGCGATGCGGTTGCCGGACAGGCCCTTCAGACGCGCCGCGACGACGGTGAAGGCCTCAGCCCAGCTGGCCGGGACCAGCTTGCCGTTCTGGCGGATGTAGGGGCGGTCCAGGCGCTGGCGCTTCAGGCCATCGTACGAGTAGCGGCTCTTGTCGTTCAGCCACTCCTCGTTGATGTCGTCGTTGACGCGCGGCAGGACGCGCATCACCTCGGCGCCACGGGCGTCGACGCGGATGTTCGAGCCGACGGCGTCGAGGACGTCGATGGTCTCGGTCTTGCGCAGCTCCCACGGACGGGCCGTGAAGGCGTAGGGCTTGTGGGTCAGCGCGCCGACCGGGCAGACGTCGGCGAGGTTGCCCGACAGCTCGGACCCGATCGCCTTCTCGACGAAGGTGGTGATCTCCATGTGCTCGCCGCGATAGACGGCGCCGACATCGGGAACACCGGCCACTTCGTTGATGAAGCGGATGCAGCGGGTGCAATGGATGCAACGGGTCATGATGGTCTTGATGACCGGACCCATATACTTGTCCTTGACCGCCCGCTTGTTCTCGCCGTAGCGGCCGCGGTCGAAGCCATAGGCCATCGCCTGGTCCTGCAGATCGCACTCGCCGCCCTGATCGCAGATCGGGCAATCCAGCGGGTGGTTGATCAGCAGGAACTCCATGACGCCCTTGCGGGCCTTCAGGACGGTCTCGCTGTTGGTGCGGACGACCATTCCGTCGCCGCAGGGCATGGCGCAGGACGCGACCGGCTTGGGCGCGCGCTCCATCTCCACGAGGCACATGCGGCAGTTGGCCGGCACGCTGAGGCGCTCATGGTAGCAGAAGCGCGGAATCTCGATCCCCAGCTGCTCGCAAGCCTGGAGGATCGAGGTGCCCGGCTCGACCTCGATCTCGATCCCGTCGATGGTGAGTTTCGGCATGGGAACGGGAACTCCTTACTCGGCCGCCAGCGGGGCGCTGTTGCGGTAGGCCTGGATGCGCCGCTCCACTTCCGGACGGAAGTGGCGGAACAGGCCCTGGATCGGCCAGGCGGCAGCGTCGCCGAGCGCGCAGATGGTGTGGCCTTCGACCTGCTTGGTGACCTGCAGCAGCATGTCGATCTCTTCCATGCGCGCGTTGCCGGTGACCATGC
Organism: uncultured Azospirillum sp.; assembly: GCF_946480385.1. The sequence goes on along the minus strand of NZ_CAMLJP010000023.1, from coordinate 8,124 downwards.
GCTGCATGACGCGGTTCATCCAGCCGGTGCCTTCGCGGCACGGCGTGCACTGGCCGCAGGATTCATGCGCGTAGAACTGCGACAGGCGGGCGATGGCCTTCACGATGTCGGTGGACTTGTCCATCACGATCACCGCGGCGGTGCCGAGGCCCGACTGCACTTCGCGCAGGCTGTCAAAATCCATCAGGACGGTGTCGCAGATCGACTTCGGCAGGACCGGGACCGACGAGCCGCCGGGGATGATGCCCAGCAGATTGTCCCAGCCGCCGCGCACGCCGCCGGCATGCTTTTCGATCAGCTCCTTCAGCGGGATGCCCATCTCCTCTTCCACGTTGCACGGCTTGTTGACGTGCCCGGAGATGCAGAAGAGCTTGGTGCCCGAGTTCTTCGGACGGCCAAGGCCGGCGAACCAGGAGGCGCCGCGACGCAGGATGGTCGGAACAACCGCGATGGATTCGACGTTGTTCACCGTGGTCGGGCAGGAATAGAGACCGGCCTGGGCGGGGAATGGCGGCTTGTTGCGCGGCTGCCCCTTCTTGCCCTCGATCGACTCGATGAGCGCGGTTTCCTCGCCACAGATATACGCGCCCGCACCCCGGTGGATGTAGACGTCGTAGCTGTAGCCGGTGCCGCAGGCGTTCTTGCCGATCAGCCCCGCCGCATACGCCTCGTCGATGGCGCGCTGGACGTTGGAGCCCTCGTTGTAGAACTCGCCGCGGATGTAGATGTAGCAGGCGCTGGCACCGATGGCGAAACCGGCGATCAGGCAGCCTTCGATCAGCTTGTGCGGATCGTGGCGCAGGATGTCGCGGTCCTTGCAGGTGCCGGGCTCGCCCTCGTCGGCGTTGATGACGAGGTAGACGGGCTTGTCGGTCACGTTCTTCGGCATGAAGGACCACTTCATGCCGGTCGAGAAGCCGGCGCCGCCGCGGCCGCGCAGCCCCGATTCCTTCACCTGCTCGATGATCCAGTCCCGGCCATTGGCCAGGAAGGACGCCGTGTTGTCCCAGTCACCGCGCTTGCGGGCCGCCTCAAGACCGAAGTCCTGGTAGCCGTAGAGGTTGGTGAAGATGCGGTCCTCATCGCGAAGCATCGCTGTCCCCTCCCCCTCAATCGTCCGCTTGCGCGGTGGTGAAAGCCTTCAGCGTCGTCGGGCCGCCGACCGGCTCCGAGGACTGACGGCCGATCTGCGAACCGGGCTTCGGCGTCTCGCCACGCGCCAGCGCGTCGAGGATGCGCTCCATATGCTCCGGGGCCACGTCTTCGTAGTAATCGTCGCCGATCTGCACAACCGGCGCGTTGACGCAGGCACCCGAGCATTCGACCTCGCCCAGCGTGAACTGGCCATCGGCCGTGGTCTCGCCCACATCGATACCGAGCTTCTTCTTGCAGGTGTGGACAATCTCGTCCGACCCGCGCAGCCAGCAGGGCGTGGTGGTGCAGACCTGGACGTGGTGCTTACCGACCGCGGTCTTGTTGTACATCGTGTAGAAGGTCGCAACCTCGTACACGCGGATGCGCGGCATGCCCAGCAGGTCGGCCACGGCGTCCATGGCGACGCGCGGCAGCCAGCCGCCGTGCTGGCGCTGGGCCACGTCCAGCAGCGGCATGCAGGCGCTAGCCTGCTTGCCTTCCGGGTACTTGGCAATGATGCGCTTCGCCAGTTCCAGGTTTTCCTGGGTGAAGGTGAAGCTGGTCGGCTCGGCGTGGCCGTGATCGGAAGCGGGCGCGCTCATCGATCGATTTCTCCGAAAACGATGTCCATCGAGGCGATGTTGGCGACGGCGTCGGCCAGCATGTGACCCTTCGACATGAAGTCCAGGCCCTGAAGATGGGCGAAGCCCGGCGCGCGGATCTTGCAGCGGTAGGGCTTGTTGGTGCCGTCGGACACCAGATACACGCCGAACTCGCCCTTGGGCGCCTCGATGGCGGTGTAGGTCTCGCCGGCGGGAACGTGGAAGCCCTCGGTGAAGAGCTTGAAATGGTGGATCAGCGCTTCCATCGAACGCTTCATCTCGCCGCGCGGCGGCGGGGACACCTTGCGGTCCTCGATCTTGTAGGGACCGGCCGGCATCTCCTTGCAGCACTGGCGGATGATGCGCAGCGACTGCTTCATCTCCTCCATGCGCACGAGATAGCGCGCCCAGCAGTCGCCGGTCAGGCCGACCGGGACGTCGAACTCCATGCGGTCATAGACTTCGTAGGGCTGCGACTTGCGCAGGTCCCAGGCGACGCCGGAGCCGCGCAGCATCGGGCCGGTGAAGGCCCAGTCGAGCGCCTGTTCCTTGGTGACGATGCCGATGTCGACCGTACGCTGCTTGAAGATGCGGTTCTCGGTCAGCAGGCTTTCGAGGTCGTCCATGAACTTCGGAAAACGCTCGGTGAAGGCCCAGATGTCGTCCAGCAGACCGTCCGGGATGTCCCAGGCGACGCCGCCCGGCCGGAAATAGTTGGCGTGCAGGCGCGCACCCGACACGCGCTCGTAGAACTCCATGAGGATTTCGCGTTCCTCGAAGCCCCACAGCGCCGGGGTGATCGCGCCGACGTCCAGCGCACCGGTCGTGATCGACAGGATGTGGTTCAGGATGCGCGTGATTTCCGAGAACAGCACGCGGATGTACTGGGCGCGTAGCGGCGCCTTGATCTGCAGCAGGTTCTCGATGCCGAGCACATAGGCGTGCTCCATGCACATCGGGCTGACATAGTCCAGGCGGTCGAAATACGGCACGGCCTGGATGTAGGTCTTGTACTCGATCAGCTTTTCGGTGCCGCGGTGCAGCAGGCCGATGTGCGGATCGCAACGCTCCACCACCTCGCCGTTCAACTCCATCACCAGACGGAGCACGCCGTGGGCGGCCGGGTGCTGCGGCCCGAAATTCATCGTGTAAGGCTTGATCTGCGTCTTGGTCTCCGGACCGGAGGCGCTGATCGCCCCGCCCTGACCAGTCATTGCCGGACCAGTCGAGACGACGCCGGTCGCCGATTCGGTCGAAACGGTCATGCTCACGGCTTCTTGCTCCCGTCCTGGAGGGCCGCCTTCTCATCGCCTGGCAGCATGACGTTGGTCATGCCTTCCCACGGGCTGAGGAAGTCGAAGGCGCGGAAATCCTGGGTCAGACGGACCGGCTCGTAGATCACGCGCTTCTGGTCCTCGTCGTAGCGGGCTTCGACGTAGCCGGTCAGCGGGAAGTCCTTGCGGAAGGGGTGCCCCTCGAACCCGTAGTCGGTGAGGATGCGGCGCAGGTCCGGGTGGTTCTCGAAGAAGATGCCGAACAGGTCCCACACCTCGCGCTCGAACCAGTTCGCGGCGCTGAACACGGCAACGGCCGACGGGACGGGCGTGTCCTCGTCGGTGGCCAGCTTCACGCGCATGCGCCGGTTGTGGGTGTAGCTGAGCAGCTGGTAGACGACCTCGAACCGCTCAGGGCGATCCGGGTAATCGACCGCGGTGATGTCGGTCAGCTGCTCGAACCGGGTGGCCGGATCGTCGCGCAGCACGGTCAGCACCGCCAGGATGGCCGGCCGTTTGACCGTCACCATCAGTTCGCCGAGCTTCACCTCGACCTTCAGGACGTCACCGCCGATCTTGGCGGCGATGACGTCCCCGAGTTCCTTCAACGCCTGTTCGGACATGGGTGGGACCCTGCCTTCCTACTTGTCTTCAGCGCGCTTCTCTTCCGGCCGCGGGACCGGAGCCTTGTCGGCCCCGGCCGGTCCGGTCCGCTGGGATCAGCGGGCGATGCGGTTGCCGCGCTTGATCTTCTTCTGGAGCTGGAGGATGCCGTAAATCAGCGCCTCCGCCGTCGGCGGGCAGCCGGGCACATAGATGTCCACCGGCACGATCCGGTCGCAGCCACGCACCACCGCGTAGGAATAGTGGTAGTAGCCGCCGCCGTTGGCGCAGGAGCCCATCGAGATGACCCAGCGCGGCTCCGGCATCTGGTCGTAGACCTTGCGGAGCGCCGGGGCCATCTTGTTGGTCAAGGTGCCGGCGACGATCATGCAGTCGGACTGGCGCGGGCTGGGACGCGGAATCACGCCGAAACGGTCCAGGTCATACCGGCTCATATAGGCGTGGATCATCTCCACCGCGCAGCAGGCCAGGCCGAACGTCATCGGCCACAGCGAGCCGGTCCGGGCCCAGGCCAGCAGGTCCTCGTACTTCGCCAGCACGAAGCCCTTGTCCTGGATCTCGTCCGAGACCGCGCGGATGTAGGCGTCCTGTTCCGGTCCGGGCGGAATCGGCGCCAGCGGCTTGGCGACCTCTACTCCCATTCCAGAGCTCCTTTCTTCCACTCATAGATGAAGCCGATGGTCAGGATGCCCAGGAACAGCATCATCGACCAGAAGCCGAACAGCCCGATGTCGCCCAGGGCGACCGCCCACGGGAACAGGAAGGCGACTTCCAGGTCGAAGATGATGAACAGGATCGAGACCAGGTAGAACCGCACGTCGAACTTGGTGCGCGCGTCCTCGAACGGCTCGAAGCCGCATTCGTAGGGGGAGACCTTCTCGGCGTCCGGGTTCTTCGGGCTGATGACGTAGGATGCCCCCACCATCACCGCGGCCAGCGCGATGCCGATCAGCAGAAACACCAGGATCGGAAGATACTCAATGATCAGCGGAGTCGACACCGCGTTCCTCCCATAAGCCCACGACCACGGGCGCCGTTCCGGCCGGGAAATCGGCGGAAGCGCAAAGCCGTGGCAGCCATGCCTTGGATTAGCCCATCAGACGGGCCGGAATATATGCCGAGACCGTGGGCAAGGAAAGCGCTTTGAATCGCTTTTCACCACGCGGAAGGACAAGCAGGTCCCTGCGAGAGAGTTTGGTAATACCACGTTTTTAAAACGGGGAAAAGGAAAGACGATACGCATGCGAAAAAGGACCCGCGGTTTGCGAGTCCTTTGGACATACTGGCGCGTTACGCGCAATTTGAAAAAGAAAGTGGCGCGAGTGACGGGACTTGAACCCGCGGCCTCCGGCGTGACAGGCCGGCGCTCTAACCAACTGAGCTACACCCGCGCAGAGCGACTTGTTTCAAAACACCGCACTGTCACAGAGCCAAAGGCTTGAACCGCTTAGTGTTTTTAACCGGAACCGTTGAAGGCCCCCGTCGTTCGGTGGGCGGTTTGTAGTCGCCCCGCCCGCCGCCTGTCAATCACCAAATTGCAAAAAATTCGCTGGAGGCGGAGCCGGCGGTATCGGGATGTCCGGCCCGCCCGCTCAGGGCAGACGGTGGGCGTCGCGACGCAGGGTCTCCAGCCGGTCGAACGCCTGCAGCATGCCGGCGGACAGCTCGCGGTGGTCGACAGCATCCGGTCCGCCGAAGCGGGTCAGCGTCTCTTCCAGCGCGCGGGCCAGATGTTCGGCAACGTCGAGATGCTTCTGTTCCAGCGCCAGCTCCAGCGCGGCAAGGATGCGGTCGCCGAGCCGGCGTTCATTCAAGGTCATGCGTTTCCCCACCCATATTTGGCAACGGGCGGCGAGGCTCCGTCCCGTTTGCGCTTCGAGCCGAGAATAGCAGCTTCGTCATTCCTGCGCGGCGGGATTCGCATCGCTGCGACATTTCGGAGGCAGCCCTTCCGGAACCACCCTACCCCGTGCGATAGTCCGGCCATGACGTTTCGCGAATCGCCCATCTTCCGTCTCATCGCCGTTCTGCCCGCCATCGCCGTTTTCGTGGCGGCCGGCCCCGCCACGGCAGCTGCCAATGTGTCGGCCGCCCAGGCCGAGGCGAAGGAGATCGCCAAGTCGATGGGCAACTGCACGCCGGCGAAGGTCGAGGTGCTGCGCTACACCGTCGGGCGGGAAGGATCGACGACCTTCAAGGTCGGCTGCACCGAAGACAAGGACGCCTTCGTCGTCGTGCAGTGCCGGGCGCGCATCTGCACCCTGCTTCGTTGAGGACTGACCCATCGGCGAATTCACCGCTCGTTAACCGGGGTCGCGCGCAATGTGCAGGATCGGGTGGCCCATACTTGGTAAAAGGGCTTGGCAAAAGGAATTGCGGATGGTGAGCGCAGGTAGGGGTGCGGCGCGAACGGGGTCCAGGCGGGGTCGGCTTGTCCTGTCGCTCGCGATTTCGGCATGGGCGCTGGCCGGCTGCACCTCCCCACTTGGGCTGGCGGCGGCGGGTGCCGATGTCGTGACGCTGAATGCGACCAAGAAGACCATCGGCGACCATATCGTGTCGGCGGCAACCGGGCGCGATTGTTCGATCCTCAGCTTCGAGAAGGACGGCGATTATTGCCCCGACAAGGTCGAGGTCGACCGGTCGCGGCTCTATTGTTACCGCACGCTGGCCGACGTCGAGTGCCACCACATCCCGGATCCTTACCGCAACGGCAATACCGCACTGGCCAGTCCGCCGCCGGACATCCGGACGCTGCCGCGCAAGCGGAGTTGGTTCGACGACGCCACCCCCTATACGGCCAACAACGGGTCGTAAGGCGTCAGCGCACCTTCTTGGCGACGAAGGCCTTGGCGATCGCCATCATCGCCTTTTCATGATTCGGGCCGTTGGCCGGTGCGTTGTGAATGGTGGCGCCCTTCCCCGCAGGCGCGGACTTGCCGGCAGGTGTTGCGCGCTGCGGAGTCGGCTGTTCCTCCGGCTCGCGGCCCAGCTGGTTCAGCAGATTCTCAAGCGCATCGCGGCTGAGGCCGGATGCCGACGGACGGCCGCCCCCCGTCCCGCCGGCGGCGGCCGGACGCGCGGCCGGCCTGTTGCTGGCCGGACGACCGGCGCGTTCGATGGCGGCGGCGGCGATGGCCTTCAGGAAGGGTTGGGCGATGCCGCGCAGCAGGTCGGGATCCTCGACGGCCCAGGCCATCAGGATCTTCTGCGCATTCATCCGGCTGCCCTTGGCCGCCAGGATCGCTTCGCGCACCTTGCCGTCGACATAGGAATTGCTCATCGGGAATCGCCCACCGGGATGTGTCCGCCGACCTTGCAAACATCGGCGGTACTGTTCAGGACTGTTGGGCCAACTCGGTTAACAAACGGTTGCAGGTCCCTTCCGGCCCGCGGGATGAGACGGAAGAAGCGGTTGCTCCATGTGGAGGAGGCGCGGATAGTGACGCCATGCTGATCGAAACCTTCGCCGACCTGATCTGCCCCTGGTGCTACATCGGCAAGCGCCGGCTCGACCGCGCACTGATGCAGCGGCCGAACCTGCGCCCGGAAATCCGCTGGCAGCCGTTCCAGCTGAACCCGGACATGCCGCGCGGCGGGATGTCGCGCGACGACTATCTGGCCGCCAAGTTCGGCGGGACGGAACGGGCTCGGCAGATTCACCGGGTGGTGGAGGATACGGCGGCACGCGACGGATTGCCGCTGGCGCTCGACCGGATCCAGCGCACGCCCAACAGCTTCGACGCGCACCGTCTGGTCCGCATCGCCGGGCGCCTGGGGCTTGGCAACGCCATGGCCGACGCGCTGTTCGCCGCCTATTTCGTCGAGGGCGTCGACATCGGCGACCCGGACGCGCTGGCCAGCGTCGCCGCCGGGCTGGGGATGGATTTCGTCGAGACACGGCGCCAGCTGTCCACCGATGCCGAATCGGCGTCGGTCCTTGCCGCCGATGCGCTGGCCCGGCAAATGGGGCTGCAGGCGGTGCCCTGCTACATCTTCAACCGCCGCTATGCGCTGTCCGGCGCGCAGGAGCCGGCAAGCTTTCTGCCCCTGCTCGACCTCGGCAGCGAAGAGCCGGAGAATCTGTCGGTCGTCTCCGGCTAGCAGGCTGCGGAAAAAGTCGGGCAAAGGAGGTAGGGGGCCTTTATGTTGTGGCCGACCCACAAAGGCGAACACCGCATATTGTAGCTCTTGGCCTCCAACGAGACTTTTTCCGCACACTGCTAGAGTGCGATCGGTTCAGACGGAATCGTCTGAAGCGTGAATCGCACGGAAAATCAGGAGGCTAGAGTCAGTCCGATGCTTCAATAAGCATCGGACTGACTCTAATCCCGGTCCCAAAATGAAGAAGGGCGACCCGAAGGCCGCCCGTTTCCGTTCGCCATATCAGGCCGGCGTATTGCTGGCCTTGGCGTAGCCCAGCGTCTTCAGCGCATCGGCGATCTCCGGCAGGATGCCCGGATCGTCGATGGTCGCCGGCATCTTGTAGT
>NZ_CAMLJP010000022.1 GCF_946480385.1 uncultured Azospirillum sp. | reverse complement strand
GGTGGGGAACGGGGAGCGCGTGATGCTTGCAGATCCTCGCCGCGCGTCCCCCTCACCCTAACCCTCTCCCCGGGGGGGAGAGGGGATCCCGGCGGGAGAGGGGATAGCGTGGGCTTGACCCGAAAACTCTAATCCCGGGTCGGGCGCGACACCATCGAAAGCTTCAAAAACGCCCTGCTTCAGCGGCCCAGCAGGCGGTCGATGGCGGCGCGGTCGGGCAGGGAGGGGATGGCGCCGGGGGCGGTGGTGGTCAACGCGCCGGCGGCGTTGGCGAAGCGGCAGATGTCGCGCAGGCGGTCGGGGGTGAAGGCGTTGTCCACATCTTCAAGGATGCCGGCCAGGAGTGCTGCGACGAAGGCGTCGCCGGCGCCGGTGGTGTCGACGGCGGCGACGGCCATCCCCGGAACATGGCCCGAGGAGTCGGTGGTCAAAAAGGTGCAACCGTTGCGGCCATGCGTCACCACCAGAAGCCGCAAGCCGTCATGCCAGAGGCCGCGGCCGGCGGTGTGCGGATCGGCGCTGCCGGTCAGGAATTCCAGCTCCTCGTCGCTCAGCTTGACGATGGACGCGGCGGCGATGCCCTGGCGGATCAGGCGTTCCGCCGTGTCGCGGTCGGGCCACAGGGCGAGGCGCAGGTTGGCGTCGAAGGAGACCAGCCGGCCGTGGCGGCGCGCCGTCTCCACCGCCAGCAGGCTGGCCTCGCGCGCGGATTGGTCGATCAGGCCGATGGAGCCGGAATGCAGCAGGCGGGCGGCACCGATGGCGTCGAGGTCGAGGTCGGCGGGGGAGAAGCCGGCCATCGGCTCGCCATAGAACAGGAACTCCCGCTCCCCCTCCTCGTCGAGGGAGACGAAGGCGACGGGGGTCTTGGCGTTGGGGACGAGGCGCAGGCGGGACACGTCGACGCCGGCAGTGGTCAGCGCCCGCGCCAGGAAACGGCCGAAGCCGTCGGCCGCCGTCCGGCCCATGAAGGCGCTGCGCACCCCCAGCCGGGCCAGCCCGACCGCGACATTGGCCGGCGCCCCGCCCGGCGCCGGATCGAAGGCGCCGATCACGCCGGGCTGCGCCGGGCCGGCGGGCATGAAGTCGATCAGCACCTCGCCCAGGCAAATCACATCGGGCGGTTGCAAAGCGGTCATGGCGTGGTCGTCCTTCAGCTGGCGACGCCGGTATAGCGGGCGAGCACGGCGCGGGTGCCGTCCGTCCACAGGGCGCGCAGGGCGGCGGAGAAGGCGTCGCGGAAGGGCTGCGCCCGGCCGACTTCGCCATAGACGTCGTCCATGCCGAGCCACGCGGTCGGCTCGCTACGGGCCTGACGGGCGACGGCGGTCAGGCGGTCCCAGTTGGGATCGTTCGGCTCGATCGGCTGGCCGTCGTCGGTCGTGCCGAAGCAGTAGCGGCACCACAGCGCCGATTCCAGCGCCAGCCCCTCGATGCCGGCGCCGGCCTTTAGCCGGTCGGCGATGGACGGGACGATGAATTTCGGCTGGCGGTTGGAGCCGTCCAGGCAGAGCCGGCGGATGGTGTCCTTGATCTTGGGGTTGGCGAAGCGGCGCTCGATGATGCCGAAATAGCTGGCGAGATCGGTGCCCGGCACCGGCGGGACGGTGGGGATGATCTCCTCCCGCTCGATCTTCTGCAGGAAGGCGCGGATCAGCGGGGTTTCCATCGCCTCGTGCGCGTAGGTGATGCCGAGAAGTCCGGCGGGATAGGCGATGACCGCATGGCCGCCGTTGAGGATGCGGATCTTCATCGTCTCGAAGGGAGTCACGTCGGGGACGAACTGCACACCCACCGCCTCCAGCGCCGGACGGCCGGCGGAGAAGCGGTCCTCCAGCACCCATTGGGTGAAGTCCTCGCAGAAGACCGGCCAGTTGTCGGCGATGCCGAAATCGCGGTCGAGGGTCTCGCGCTCCTGCACGCCGGTGGCAGGGGTGATGCGGTCGACCATGCCGTTGGGGAAGGCGACGGAGGCTTCGATCCAGGCGGCGAGGTCGGCGTCGATGCCCTTGGCGATGCCCAGCACGGCATTGCGGGTGACGACGCCGTTGTGGGGGATGTTGTCGCAGGACATGACGGTGAAGGGTACCATGCCGGCGGCGCGGCGGCGGGCCAGACCGGCGACGATCAGGCCGAAGACGGTGGTCGGCCGGGCGGGCACGGCGATGTCGGCGCGGATCGCCGGGTGGTTGGCGTCGAACTTGCCGGCGGCGTCGATGTAATAGCCGCCCTCGGTCACCGTCAGCGAGACGATGCGGATGGCGGGGTCGGCCAGCTTGGCGATGATGGCATCGGCGTCGCCGATCGGCAGCATGCCGACCATGGCGCCGGTGACGCGGGCGAGGCTTTGCGCGCCGGACTGCTCGACGACGGTGGTCAGCCAGTCCTGGCCTTCAAGCGCGTCGCGCATGCGCTGGTCCGACGGCATCACCCCGGCGCCGAGGATCGCCCAGTCATGGTCGCGGCCCTGGGCGAACAGGCTGTCGAGATAAACCGCCTGATGGGCGCGGTGGAAGTTGCCGACGCCGAAATGCAGGATCCCGGCGGTCAGGGCGGAACGGTCGTAGGCTGGCACCGAGGCGCGGGCTGCGATGTCGGCGAGGGTTGCGGCGGAAAGGGCGATGGTCATGGCGGGGGTCCTGCGGGGGGATCGGGGGATCTTCCCTCTCCCCCCCGGGGAGAGGGTCGGGGTGAGGGGGATGCATGGCGTGGATTTTGGGGAGAGCGCGAGGTTCGCGATTCTTGAGGATCCTCGCTGTGCGTCCCCCTCACCCTAACCCTCTCCCCGGGGGGGAGAGGGGATCCCTTCGGGGGAGAGGGGATCCCGGGGCGGGAGAGGGGGATTCTTCAACTCATCCAGTTGCCGCCGTCGACGTTGTAGGTCTGGGCGACGATGTAGTCGGCCTCAGGGCTGGCCAGGAAGATCGCCATGCCGGTCAGATCCTCCGCACGGCCCATGCGGCCGAAGGGGACCGCTTCGCCGACCATGCGCTTCTTCTCGCCGGGCTGGAGGCCCTCATGGCGGGCGAACAGGGCGTCGACGCCGTCCCAATGCTCGCCATCCACCACGCCGGGGGCGATGGCGTTGACGTTGATGGCATGGCGGATCAGGTTCAGGCCGGCCGACTGGGTCAGGCTGATGACCGCCGCCTTGGTGGCGCAATAGACGCCGACCAGCGCTTCGCCGCGCCGCCCGGCCTGGGAGGCCATGTTGATGATCTTGCCGCCGCGGCCCTGCGCGATCATCCGCTTCGCCACCGCCTGCAGCGTGAACAGCGTGCCGGCGACGTTGATCGAGAACAGGCGGTCGTAGCTCTCCCGCGTGATCTCGACGATGGGGGCGAGGTCGAACAGGGCGGCGTTGTTGATCAGGATGTCGATCCCGCCGGCCCGCTCCACCACCGCGGCGACGGCCGCGTCGATGGAGGACTGGCTGGTCACGTCGAGCGCCACGGCATAGGCGCCCGGACCGATCTCTCCCGCCGCCTGCTCCGCCGCCGCGAGGTTGATGTCGGCGATGGCAACCGTCGCGCCCTCAGCGACATAGGCGGCGGCGAAGGCACGGCCGATGCCGCGGGCGGCGCCGGTGATGATGGCCGATTTGCCGTCGAGACGTTTCATGGTGGTGAAGCCTTTCATGCCACTTTTGCATCGGCGGTGGCGGACAGGGCATTGCCCTGGGCGTCGAAGCGGTGGAGCTTTTCGGTCTGCGGCGTCAGCCAGACGCGGTCGCCGTGATGGACCGGGAACTCGCCGCCGGCCCGGGCCAACATCGTGCCGATGCCATCCACCTGCACATAGACGAAGGTGTCGGATCCCAGATGTTCGGACACGGTGACGGTGCCGGACCACAGGCCGGATTCGGTTGACAGCGCCAGATGTTCGGGACGGATGCCGATGCAGTCGGCGCCTGCGCCGCGCGCGATCTCGCCCTCGATGAAGTTCATGCGGGGGGAGCCGATGAAGCCGGCGACGAAGCGGTTGCGCGGACGGCTGTAAAGGTCGATGGGCGACCCCACCTGCTCAATGCGGCCGGCGTTCAGCACCACGATCTTGTCGGCCATGGTCATGGCCTCGACCTGATCGTGGGTCACGTAGATCATGGTGGTGCCGAGGCTGGCGTGCAGCTCGGAGATTTCCAGCCGCATGTTGACGCGCAGCGCCGCGTCGAGGTTCGACAGCGGCTCGTCGAACAGGAAGGCGGTCGGCTCGCGGACGATGGCGCGGCCGATGGCGACGCGCTGGCGCTGGCCGCCGGAGAGCTGGCCGGGGCGGCGGTCGAGGTAGTTGGTGAGGTTCAGGACCTTGGCCGCCGCCTCCACCTTGCGGTCGATGGCGGCCTTGTCCAGCCGGGCCATCTTCAGCGGGAAGGCGATGTTGTTGCGCACGGTCATGTGCGGATAGAGCGCGTAGGACTGGAACACCATCGCCAGCCCGCGCTGGGCGGGCGGCAGAGCGGTGGCGTCCTTGCCGTCGATGCGGATGGAGCCGGACGACACATCCTCCAGCCCGGCGATCAGCCGCAGCAGCGTGGACTTGCCGCAGCCGGACGGGCCGACGAACACCACGAACTCGCCATTGCCGATGGTGAGATCCAGCGGCGGGATGACGGCGATGTCGCCGAAGCTCTTGGTGACGCGGTCGAGCGTGATCTGTCCCATAGCGGGGTCCCCCTACTTCACGGCGCCGAAGGTCAGGCCGCGCACCAGCTGCTTCTGGCTAAACCAGCCGAGAACCAGGATCGGCGCGACCGCCATGGTCGAGGCGGCCGACAGTTTCGCGTAGAACAACCCTTCCGGGCTGGAGTAGCTGGCGATGAAGGCGGTCAGCGGCGCCGATTGCGAGGCGGACAGGTTCAGCGTCCAGAAGGCCTCGTTCCACGCCAGGATGATGTTCAGCAGCAGAGTGGAGGCGATGCCGGGCACCGCCATCGGCAGCAGGACGAACAGGATTTCGTCGCGCAGGCCGGCGCCGTCCATGCGGGCGGCTTCCAGGATCTCGCCGGGGATTTCACGGAAATAGGTGAACAGCATCCAGACGATGATCGGCAGGTTGATCAGCGTCAGCACGATGACCAGACCGACGCGGGTGTCGAGAAGCCCGAAATCGCGGAACAGCAGGTAGATCGGGATCAGCACGCCGACCGGCGGCAGCATCTTGGTCGACAGCATCCACATCAGCACGTCGCGGGTGCGCTTGCCGGGAACGAAGGCCATCGACCACGCGGCGGGAACCGCGATCATCAGGCCGATCAGCGTCGAGCCGACCGAGATGACCACCGAGTTCCAGAAATGGAGGAAATAGTCGGAGCGCTGCTGCACCTCCGTGTAATTCTCCAGCGTCCAGTGGAAGGCGAGGAAGGAGGGTGGGCTGGCGATGGCCTCGGCTTCGGTCTTGAAGCTGGTCAGCGCGGTCCACAGGATGGGGAAGAAGATCACGATCCCGATGGTCCAGGCGATCAGGGTCACGACCAGCTTCTGGCGGTTGGTTGCGGCGCGCGCCATGGTCAGATGTCCAGGTTGCGGCCGATCATCCTCATCAGGAAGACGGCGACGATGTTGGCGAGGACGACGGCGACGATGCCGCCCGCGGAGCCGCCGCCGACATCGAACTGCAGCAGCGACTGGGCATAGACGAGATAGGTGATGTTGGTGGTGGCGGTGCCGGGACCGCCGTTGGTCGTCACCAGGATCTCGGCGAAGACCGACAGCAGGAAGATGGTCTGGATCAGCGTCACCACCGTCATCGCACGCGCCAGATGGGGCAGGATGATGTGGATGAAGCGGTCCACTGGGCCGGCGCCGTCCATTTCCGCCGCCTCAAGCCTTTCGCTGTCGAGCGATTGCAGGGCGGTCAGCAGGATCAGCGTGGCGAAGGGCAGCCACTGCCACGTCACGATCAGGATGATCGAGGACAGCGGCGCCTCGGCCAGGAAGTCGAAGGGCTGGAGGCCCAGCCCCTTGGCGATGGCGGCGAACAGGCCGTTCACCGGGTTCATCAGCATGTTCTTCCACACCAGCGCCGACACGGTGGGCATGACGAAGAAGGGCGCGATGATCAGCAGGCGGACGATCCCCCGCCCCCAGAAGGGTCGGTCGAGCAGCAGGGCCAGCCCGATCCCGCCGGCGATGGTCAGCACCAGCACCCCGCCGACCAGGGCCAGCGTGTTGCCGAGTGCGGCGAAGAAGGCCGGATCGGTCAGGAAATACTGGTAGTTCAGGACGCCGATCCACTCCTCCTGCCCCGGCATCAGCAGGTTGTAGCGCAGGAAGGAGAAGTAGAGCGTCATCACGAGCGGGATCAGCATCCAGCCGAGCAGCAGGACGACGGCCGGAGACATCGTCAGGCGCGCGGCTGCACGCGAATGGGCGGTGGCCATGGCTCGACCCTTGGGGAACGACGTTGCGGGGCGCGGTCAGGCTTATGCGGTTACTTGATGTAGCCGGCCTTGGTCATCTCGCGGGTGGTCAGGGCCTGGGCGCTCTGCAGGGCCTGGTCGGCGGTCATCTGGCCGGCGAGGGCGGCGGAGAAGGCCTGGCCAACGGCGGTGCCGATGCCCTGGAACTCGGGGATGGCGACGAACTGCACGCCGGTGTAGGGGACTTCCTGAACCGTCGGATGCTGCGGATCGGCGGCCTGGATCGACTTCAGCGTCAGGTCGGCGAAGGGAGCGGCCTTGCGGTATTCGGGGTTGGCGTAGAGCGAGCTGCGGGTGCCGGGCGGCACGTTGGCCCAGCCCTCTTCCTTGGCGACGAGGTCGAGATAGTCCTTGGAGGTCGCCCAGGAGATGAAGGTCTGCGCGGCGTCGCCCTTCTTGCTGCTGGCGGGGACCGCGAGGCTCCAGGCCCACAGCCAGTTGGACCGCTTGCCGAGACCGTTGTCGGGAGCCAGGGCGTAGCCGACCTTGTCCGCAACCTTGCTCTGCGTCGGGTTGGAGACGAAGGAGGCGGCGACGGTGGCGTCGATCCACATCGCGCATTTGCCGGTCTGGAACAGCGCCAGATTCTCGTTGAAGCCGTTGGAGGAGGCACCCGGCGGGCCGGCGTCCTTCATCAGGCCGAGATAGGTGGTCAGCGTCTTCTTCCACGCATCCGTGTTGAACTGCGGCTTCCAGCTCATGTCGAACCAGCGGGCGCCGAAGGAGTTCGACATGGCGGTGAGGAAGGCCATGTTCTCGCCCCAGCCGGCCTTACCGCGCAGGCAGATGCCGTAGACCTCGTTCTGCTTGTCGGTCAGCTTGCGCGCGGCGTCGCCGATGAAGCTCCAGGTCGGCGCCTCCGGCATGGTCAGGCCGGCCTTCTCGAACAGGTCCTTGCGGTACATGACCATCGAGCTTTCGCCGTAGAAGGGCGCGGCGTAGAGCGTGCCGTCGGTGGTCAGGCCGCTGCGGATGGAGGGCAGCAGATCCTCGACGTCATAGTTGGCGCCAAGCTTGTCGAGCGGCTTCAGCCACTTCTGCTTGGTCCAGATCGGAACCTCGTAGGTGCCGATGGTCAGGACGTCGTACTGGCCGCCCTTGGTGGCGATGTCGGTGGTGATGCGCTGGCGCAGCACGTTCTCTTCCAGCGTCACCCAGTTCAGCGTGATGTCGGGATGGGCCTTGGTGAAATGCTCCGCCAGCTTCTGCATGCGGATCATGTCGCCGTTGTTCACCGTGGCGATCGACAGCGTTTCCGCCTGTGCCGAGCTGCCGAGAAACGCGGCGACCGCCGCGCCGATCAAGGATAGCGCACGCTTCATTCCAGTTTTCCTCCCCAATGTCCTGTCCGGCCGCGCCTTGGCTTTCGTCCCGCCGGCCTCTGCGACTGGTCGCCCGACCTCCGGATGCGTCCACGGCATTCGGTTTGTAGGGCACACGAACACTATGGCTCAGGCGGCGGATGGGCGCAATAGATAAATCACATTGATTTTGATATTCGGCGACGCATGACGTCGGCCTCTTTGCCAAGGGGGCGGGAGGATGTGGGGAGTAAGCCGTTTTCGGTACCGCACTTGCGCCGGTCGGGCAGGGCTTGCTACGGTGATTGACGTCCGGAACGGCGTCGGAGATGCCATTCCGGCAGCTAAGATGCGCTACTAAGTAAATCACTTTGATTTTGTTATGATCGGTTGTTATACGGATTGTTGGTAACATCCGAGGCAGGAGGCGGCGGGAGCATGCGGGGCGGCGATACCACCGGGCTGCGCGCCTACAACGAGCGGCTGGTCATGCATGCGCTGTTGCAGGTCGGCATGCTGTCCAAGGCGGAAATCGCGCGGGAGACCGGGCTGAGCGGACAGGCGGCGTCGGTGATCGTCAACCGGTTGCTGGAGGACGGGCTGCTGGTCAAGCTGGACAAGGTGCGCGGGCAGGTCGGCCAGCCCTCCACCCCGATCGCGCCGAATCCGGAGGGGGCCTATTCGCTGGGGGTGAAGATCGGCCGGCGCAGCGTCGAGGCGATCCTCATCAACATGCTGGGCGAGGAAATGGGGGCGAGCCGGGTGCGCTACGACGCGCCGCTGCCGGAGCCGACGATCTCCACCGCCATCGCCCAGGCGGTCGGGCTGCTGGGGCATCTGTCGCCGGCGGCGCGGTCGCGGGTGGTCGGGCTGGGCGTCGCCATGCCGGACGAAATCCATGCATGGTCGGCGGAGCTGGGGCTGGCGCCCGGCGCACTGGACGGCTGGCGCGATGCCGACATCGGCGGCGCCTTCGCGCGGGAGACCGGGCTGCCGGTGACGCGCTACAACGATGCGGCGGCGGCCTGCGCGGCGGAGATGATCGCCGGTCACGCCATCACCAGCCGCAGCGCGCTCTACATCTATCTCGGCACCTTCATCGGTGGCGGGGTGGTGATCGACGGGCGGCTCTACCGGGGGGAACAGGGTAATGCCGGGGCCATCGGCTCGATGCCGACCGGATCGAACGGCCGGGGAGAGGCGCCGGGGCAACTGATCCACGCCGCCTCCATCTTCCTGCTGGAGCGGGAACTGGCCGCCGCCGGGATCGACCCGTCGGCGGCGCTGTCCGCCGCCCTGGCCGACGGCAGCGGTGAGCGGGCGGACGCCATCTTCGACGCCTGGGCCGAAACCGCCTGTGCCGAGCTGTCGCGCGCGGTCGTGTCGGCGCTCAGCGTCATCGATTTTCAGGAGGTGGTGGTCGACGGCTTCCTGCCGCCGTCCTGGCGCGACCGCTTCACGCAACGGCTGGCGGCGGCGGTCGAGCGCTTCAACCGGTCGGGGCTGAAGGCCGCGCCGGTGCTGGCCGGCTCCATCGGTCCGATGGCCCGCGTGCTGGGGGCGGCGATGCTGCCGCTGAAGGCGCGCTTCTCGCCCGACACCGACCTGCTGGTGCGGTCGGGCATGGCGCGGGATCTGGCCTGACGGCTCAGATCACGATGCCGGCCAGGGCGGGGCTCTGGTCGAGGGCGTCGGTGAGGATTTCCAGCATGCGGCGGCAATCGGCGCGGGTCACCGGGGCGCCAAGGCAGATGCGCAGGGCCTCCGGTGCCGGGCCGGCGGTGAGGAAGACGTCGCTGACGGCGGCGGCGATGCCGGCGCTGCGCAGATGGGCGGCGAACTCGCCGCGCGTCCAGGCCGGCGGCAGGCTCAGCCACAGGTGGAAGCCTTGCCCGTGGGCGGTGAGCGAGTCCGGGGGCAGCAGGTCGCGGGCGATGCGCTGGCGGGCCGATGCCTCGGCGCGGATGGCGGTCAGCAGCGCGTCGGCCGTGCCGTCGGTGATCCATTGGGTGGCGACGGCGGCGGGGATCGGCGGGGTGCCGAGGATGGTGGCACGCTGGGCGGCGGCGAGCCGATTCGCCTGACGGATGTCGGGGGCGGCGACATAGGTGACGCGCAGGCCGGGCGCCACGCATTTGGCGAGGCCGACGACATGGAAGGTCACGTCGGGAGCCAGCGCGGCGATGGGCGGCGGGGCGTCCTGCGGCAGCACGCCGTAGATGTCGTCCTCGATGATCGGGATGTTGTGGCTGCGGGCGATGGCGGCGATGGCGGCGCGCCGCTCCGCCGGCAGGGTCGCCGTCGTCGGGTTGTGCAGGGTGGGGGTGCAGTAGAGCGCCTTGGGGGCATGGGCCTCCACCGCGGCGCGCAGGGCGTCGGGGTCGAGGCCGTCGCCGTCCATGGCCACCCCGACCACCCGCAGCCCGAGCTGCCGCGCGATGGCCTTGAAGCCGGGATAGGTCAGCGCCTCCGTACAGACTATGTCGCCGGGGCGGGTGAGCATGCAGAGCAGGGCCAGCAGCGCGCTCTGCGTGCCGGGACAGACGACGATCCGGCCGCTGTCGTCGAGGTCGGGAAGGCGCCTGCCGAGCCAGCGCGCGCCGGCGGCACGGTCGTCCTCCCCGGCGCGGAAACCGGCGTCGGCCTCGGGATAGCGCAGCAGCGCTTGCGGGTCGAGGCGTAGCATCGCCTGGGTCAGCCCCTGCCGTACGCGGTCCAGCAGATCCGGCGAATCGGGCAGCGGCGGCTGGTTCATGGTCATGTCGATGACCGCGGCCGGGGCGAAGGCTGGGCGCTGGGGCGGGACAGGTGCGGCGCTTTCCGATGGCGCATTCGGTGCGCGGACGAAGGTGCCCTGGCCGACACGGGCGTCGAGCAGGCCGCGGCGGCGGGCCTCGGTGTAGGCGCGGCTGACGGTGGTCAGATCGACCCCCAACCGGTCGGCCAGCACCCGCTGCGGCGGCAGCCGCTGTCCCACCGCGAGACGCCCACCGGCGATGTCGTCGGCAAGGGCATCGGCGATGGCGAGATAGACCGGCCGCACACGGTTGGTCAGATCGGGCTGCCAGATGCCGGTGTCCGACGCTTCGGCTTGTCCTGCGTTATCGGATTGCATGGATGTCCTGGCCGTTCCCTTGCCTGCATGCTGCGGCACTGTCGATAGCATATGCGCGTTCGGGTGCGAATGCTGCAAGCCTCTATTCCCCTCTCCCCGAGGTGGGGTGAGAGGGGAATTGCCATGGCGATCCGGTTACGGCGCCAGGAAGACACTGTCGTGCCGGACCGGCTGGCCGTCGCCGGTGTCGGGGGTCAGGGTGACGGTCAACGGGGTGGAGGACTCCGTCAGAGCCGCCTGGGGCACGCGGACCTGGATGCGGTAGGTCTCCACCGCGTTGGCGCGGGCGGACAGCGACAGCGCGCCGGCCTCGGTGCCGTCGCCGGACAGGCTGAGGCTCGCCTGCGGCAGGCCGGACAGGGTGAGGCGGTAATGGCGCTCCACCAGCGACATGTTGGCGATCTTGATGGTGTAGGCGTTCTGAATGCGGCCGTCGTTGAGCGTGACGAACAGCGGCGCCCGGTCGCGCAGAATGGAGATGTCGTTGCTGGATCTCATCGCCAGTGCGATCGCCATCATCCCGCCGACCACGACCAGCATCAGGCCATAGACGATGGTGCGCGGCCGGATCAGGCGGTAGCAGGGCGGCGGAACGGCAGCCGCCTTTGCCCCCTGTGCCGTCAGGGTATCGAAGCGGATCAGGTCGCCGGGCCGGTCGATGCGCGCCATCACGTCGTTGCAGGCGTCGACGCACAGGCCGCAGCCGATGCATTCCATCTGAATGCCGTCGCGGATGTCAATGCCGGTCGGGCAGACATGGACGCATTGGCCGCAATCGATGCAGTCGCCATCGCCCCTATGGGTGCGGGTGTCCCAGCCCTCGCTCTTGCGCAGCGGCGCGCGTCCCTCGCCGCGCCAGTCCTGATAGGTGACGACCAGACTGTCCTCATCCAGCATGGCGGCCTGGATGCGCGGCCAGGGGCAGACGTAGAAGCACATCTGTTCGCGCATGAAGCCGGCCATCGCATAGGTGCAGGCGGCGATGAACAGGACCGAGCCGGCGGCGAGCGGCGAGGCGTCGAAGCGCAGCAAATCGACCGCCAGCGTCGGCGCATCGGTCAGATAGGCGATGCCGAGGAAGCCGGTGACCAGCGAGACCGCCAGCCACGCCGCATGCTTGACCGTCTTCTTCGCCAGCCACCCGGCGGTCCAGGGGTGCCGGTCCAGGCGGATGCGGTCGCCGCGGTCGCCCTCCACCCGCCGCTCCACCCAGACGAACAGGTCGGTCCACACCGTCTGCGGACAGGTGAAGCCGCACCAGACCCGGCCGCCGAGCGCGGTCGCCAGGAACAGGCCGATGGCGGCCAGAATCATCACGCCGGTGATGTAGTAGACATGCTGCGGCCACAGCTGCAGGGCGAAGATGTAGAAGCGCTGGCTGCCCAGGTCGAACAGGACCGCCTGATCCGGCAGGCCCGGCCCGCGGTCCCAGCGCAGCCAGGGGATGACGGCGAACAGAGCCAGCAGGACCACCCCCAACAGCGTCTTCACGCGCCGGTATCGCCCGCGCACCGCCTTGGGATGGATCTTGCGGTGGGGGGCATAGGCCGGAGCTGGGGCTGAACCTGGGGCCGGGGGAACGGCCGCATGGTCCGGGCGGCGGGTGACGATGGGCGCATCGCTGGGCATGGATCACCTGGCACGAAGGAGCCGTCCGGCCGTCCGCCCACGTCTGATAGTGTACGGAGCGACGACCCTCCGGCGATGGCGATTGTATGGATCATGTCCGCCGACACTTCAAGGGTATTGTATGGCATTTGGCGACTTCTCGGGCATCGTGCGGCGGTTTGACGCGGCCTTTGCCGGCCCTGCAATGGATGAAAATCCATACAACCGTCCAGTTCATTGCCGGAGCCTTCGAGATTGCATGGATGCAGCCATTCCTCCGGCGGCCATTGCCCGGCGCGATACGCGACGCACATTGTGGTCGACCGAAGACGACCATGCGACAGGCCCAATGAGCGGAAAGTCAGTCAGGGACAAATCATCCGGGGACAGATCATCAGGGCACACTAGGAATCCCTGCATCGGCCTCTGCCGGTTTGGCGGGAACGGCGCCTGCCTGGGTTGCCACCGGACCAAGGCGGAAGTGAAGGGATGGAAGCGGCTGGGCGGCGCGGCGAAGGCGGTGATCAACGCAAGGATCCGCCAAGGCACCCAGGACGGACCAGCCGGGGAAAAGGCGCCGCGCAAGCGGCTGCGCAAGTTGGACAAAAAGATCGGCAAGCTGGAAGCGAAACTCGCGGCGCTGCGGGTGGAGCGCGAGCGCGTGGCGGGGCCCGGCGGTCATCCGCCCGAAAGCTCTAGGTAGTGTTCGGCCGTTCCGCCTAGCGGGAGGTCACGCTCAAGGCTGCTATAAAGCTCGTTCGTGCAGACACTGAACCGAGCAAGCAAGCATCAATGCCATGGTCAGCCACCCGCCGGGGCAACCGGAGCCACAGGCCTGAGAAATCCGGCGGTCCGGCCCGATGGTTGGCCGCCGCCCTGTCGCTGGCCCTGATCCCACATGCGGCACCGGCCCAGACGGTCGAGGACCTGTCCACCCTGTCGATCGAAGAGCTGGGGGCGATCAAGGTCACCTCCATCTCCAAACGGCCGGAACCGCTGAACGACGCCGCGGCGTCGGTCTTTGTCATCACGGCGGAGGACATCCGGCGGTCCGGCGCCACCAGCCTGCCCGAAGCGCTGCGGCTGGCGCCGAACCTGGAGGTGGCGCAGCTGAACTCCGCCGCCTACACCGTCACCGCGCGCGGCTTCAACTCGCCGGAATCCGCCAACAAGCTGCAGGTGATGATCGACGGCCGCAGCGTCTATTCGCCGGTCGCCTCCACCGTCTTCTGGGAAGCCGTCAACGTCCCGCTGTCGGAGATCGAGCGGATCGAGGTGGTCAGCGGCCCCGGCGGTACCCTGTGGGGCGCCAATGCGGTCAACGGCGTCGTCAACGTCATCACAAAGACCGCAGGGGCAAGCCAGGGCGGATTCGCCGAAGTCGGCGCCGGCTCCGGCGAGCGCAACGGCACCCTGCGCTACGGCGTGAAGGCGGGGGACGGGCAGATGGCGCTGCGCGGCTATCTGACCGGCTTCGACCGGCGCAGCAGCCATGCGGTGACACCGGGCGATGGCTCCACCGACGCCTTCGACGGGTCGCAGGCCGGGTTCAGGATGGATGGGACGGCGGCGGACGGAGCGGCCTCCTACACCCTGCAGGGCGATCTCTACCGCAACCACACGGACTGGCTCGACACCACTCTGCATGGCGGCAACCTGCTGGGGCGCTGGACGCACAAGCTGGACGGCGGATCGTCGGTGCAGCTGCAGGCCTATTACGACCAGCAGAACCGCGACTATCTAGTCGCGACCGACCGGTTGCAGACCTTCGACGTCCAGGCCCAACACAATGTGGCGCTGGGGACGCGGCACCAGCTGGTCTGGGGGGCGCAGTACCGGGTGTGGCGGTCGTCCTTCCGCTCGCTGGTCGCCTTCGGCTTTCCGGACGAGGAGACGACGATCTCGCTGGGCAGCCTGTTCGCCCAGGACGAGGTGACGCTGGCGCCAAAGCTGAAGCTGACCGTCGGAATGAAGGCGGAACACAACAGCTATTCCGGCTTCGACCTGCTGCCCAACCTGCGGCTTGCCTGGAGGCTGTCGGATTCGCACATGCTGTGGACGGCGGTCAGCCGGTCGGTGCGCACGCCGTCGCGCGTGGACCGCGAGCTGTCGGGGGCGGGCATCCTGGCGCCCTCTCCCGACTTCCGGTCGGAGCGGCTGACCGCCTACGAGATCGGCTATCGCGGCCAGCCGACGGCGAACAGCCGGTTGGCCCTGTCGGCCTTCTACAACGTGTATGACGATCTGCGCACCACCAGCCTGACCAACGGCGGCCTGCCGATCATGCTGCGCAACGACATGGAGGGCAGCACCTATGGCATCGAAGGCTGGGGCGGCTATGGGCTGACCAGCTGGTGGACCCTGCATGCCGGGGCCAACTGGCTGCACAAGAACCTGCGGCTGAAGCCGGGGGCGACCGACCTGTCCAAATTCCAGTCCGCCGGGCAGGATCCGGCCTATCAGCTCCAGCTGCGCTCGCGGATGAACCTGACGCCGGAGGTGGAGTTCGACGCCACGTTGCGCCGGGTCGGCCGGGTGGCGGTGTCGAATGTCCCCGCCTATACCGAGGCCGACCTGCATCTGGGCTGGCAGGTCACGCCGGCCCTGGACCTGTCGCTGTTCGGCCGGAATTTGCTGCACGCCCGCCATCTGGAGGCCTACGACCCGTCTAACAACGCGCCCCGCGCCATCGGGCGGAGCATCTATGCCCGCCTGCGGGTGGGGTTCTGAACGTGGAGGAGCGGCCGATCCGCTGGTGCCGTCCGCTGGCGCTGAGCCTGCTGCTGGTGCTGGCCGGATCGCCGGCGTCCCTGGCGGTGGCGGCGGAACCGCTGGAGGCGGCGGTGAAGGCGACCTTCCTCTACAAATTCATCGCCTTCGTCTCGTGGCCGCAATCCGCCTTCGCCGCGCCGGACAGTCCGTTCCGCATCTGCGTCGAGGGGCCGGATCCCTTCGGCGCTCTGCTGGACCGTGCCGTCGCCGGCCAGACCGTCGGCGGCCGGCCCATCGAATTATGGCGCCGGCCGCGTTTCGACCGCGGGTCTGGCTGTCACCTGCTTTACGGGTCCGGTCCCATGGACGGGCTGCGCGGTGAGCCGGTTCTGACCGTCAGCGATGCCGACGCACCGGGAGGACCGGCCGTCGGAGCGGTTATCACCTTTGTGCTGCGCGATGACCGGGTCCGCTTCGTCATCGATGCGGCGGCGGCCCAGGACAACGGCCTGGCGATCAGTTCCAAGCTGATGAGCCTGGCGGTGCGGCCATGAGGAAGCGGGAGGGCGGGACGTGACCGATCTGGCCGGATTCTGGCGGCATACGCCGCGTCTGACGGTGCTGGCGGTGGCCGTGCTGTTGATCGCGGGCGGGCTGATGGCGTTGGCCAGCGAACGCGCCTATCGCGACGAGCGGGCGGGGGACGTGGAGGTGCAGGCGCGCATCCTGGCCGCCACCGCCACGGCGGCGCTCAGCTTCAACGACCGCACCGCCGCCGGGGAATATGTGGCGGCGCTGTCCGCCAGCCCGGATTTCGAGGCCGCGGGCGTCTATGACGGCAAAGGGGTGATGTTCGCGGCCTACACCGCCGACGGATTGCAGCCGATGCCGGCGTCCGTGGAGCCGCCGGGCCATCATTTCGATGGTGGACACCTGACGGTGACCGTGCCGGTGATGCAGGACGGGCGCGTTATCGGCAGCGTTTCGCTGCGCACGCAGGTGGAGCCCTTGGCCCGCCGGGCCGAACGCTATGTCGGAATGGCGCTGCTGCTGGCGATGGCGGTGCTGATTGTGCTGGTGCTGGGTGCGGCGCAGGCGGCGCTGGCGCGGGCCAACCGCGATCTGGCGGAGCGGGCACGCGACCTGTCCACCGCCAACGAGGCGCTGAACGCCGAAATCGCGGAGCGCGAGAAGGTCGAGGCCGCCCTGCGCCAGAGCCAGAAGATGGAGGCGATGGGCCAGCTGACCGGCGGCATCGCCCATGATTTCAACAATCTGCTGCAGGCGCTGGCCGGATGTCTTCAACTGGTCGGCCGCCGGGCGAAGGAACCGTCGATCCAGCCGCTGCTGGAAACCGGGCAGCAGGCGATCGACCGCGGCGCTAAGCTGGTCCAGCAGCTGATGGCCTTCGCCCGCCGCCAGACCCTGCGGCCGGAGCCGATGGACGTCCGCGACCGGCTGTTGGGCATGGCCGACCTGCTGACCCGCGCCATCCGCGCCGACATCACGCTGGAGACGGAACTTGAGCCCGGCCTGTGGCCGGTGGAGGTCGATCCGACGCAGTTCGAGCTGGCGATCCTGAACCTTGCCGTCAACGCGCGCGACGCCATGCCCGATGGCGGCCGGCTGCGCATCACCGCCCGCAACCGGCCGGCGGGCGGGGCGGGCATCGAGGGCGATCTGGTGCAGGTGACCGTCAGCGACACCGGGACCGGGATGGAGCCGGAGGTGAGGGCCCGCGTCTTCGAGCCCTTCTTCACCACCAAGGAGGTCGGCAAGGGCTCCGGCCTCGGGCTGGCGCAGGTCTATGGCTTCACCCGGCAGTCGTCGGGACGGGTGGAGATCGACAGCGCGCCCGGCCGCGGCACCTCCGTCCTGCTGTACCTGCCGCGGACGGCCAAGGCGGTCGTGGCCCCGGCGGCGGAACGGACGCTCGCCACCACGCAGGCGGCGGGCCGGCGCCTGTTGCTGGTGGAGGACGACCCCATCGTCGGCAGCATGGTGGCGGCGGCGCTCGACGAGATCGGCTATGCGGTGCTGCGCGCCGCCAACGCCGAGGAGGCGCTGGGGCTGCTGACCGACGGCGATCTGCGGATCGACATCCTGTTCAGCGACGTGGTGATGCCGGGAGCGATGAACGGCGTCGACCTTGCACATGCCGCCCGGCGCCTGCGCCCCGGCCTGCCGGTGGTGCTGACCACCGGCTACAGCGAGGATGTCGCCCGCATCGAGGGGGTGCGGGTGCTGCCAAAGCCCTACCGTGTCGGCGCGCTGGCCGAAATGCTGGAAGCTGCGCTCGCCACCGCTGAAGCCGCCCATCCGGCAGTGTGACGGCGGTCAGGATTCCGAAAGGAAGCCGCGGATCGCGTCTACCACCGCGTCCTCGCATTCGCGGTGAGGGACGTGGCCGGTGTCGGGCAGGAGACGGACGGTGCCGCGTCCGGCTGCGATGCGGGCGGGGTGCTCGGCCGATCCGTACTCGTCGCGGTCGCCATGCAGGGCCAGCACCGGGCAACGGACCTGCGACAGCGGCCTGTCCAGCGTCCAATCGGCGAAGGCGGGGGACAGCCAGCTTTCGGTCCAGGCATCGACCGCCCAGCGCGCCTTGTCGCCCTGGTATCTCGCCAGCCGGGCGAGCTGTGCCGGATCCTGGAAGCCCTGTTTTGCCACACGGATGCCGTCCAGCGTCCGTTCCTCGACGAAGGCCTGGGCGGCGATGGTCACCAGCGCCCGGCAGCGGGTGGGGAAGCGCGCCGCCGTCTCCACCGCCATGCCGCCGCCGACGCTGTGGCCGCAGGCGACGAAGTCGCCGATGCCGAGATGGTCGAGCAGGAGAGGGATGGTATCCCGCGCCTCCGCCGCGACGAAATCGCGGGCGAGGACGCCGGGATGGGGATCGGAACGGCCAAAACCCAGCCGGTCATAGGCGACGACCCGCCGCGCCGTCGCTGCGGCAAGGCGGGCCGGGAAGCTGCGCCAGAGATCGACGCAGCCGAGCGAATCGTGGAACAGCAGGATCGGCGGACGGGTGCCGGCGGTCTCCGTGTCCGGGGTCCAGTCCTTCACATAGAGACGGCCAGAGTCGGTGGGGATGAGGCGGTCCTGGTCGCTGACGGCGGTGGTCATGTCGTCCGGTGGCTGGTGCAGTCGAGGTCGGACGGCAGGATAGCATGAATGCCGCCGCTCACGCCCGTGCGCGCAGATAGGGGGTCATGCGCCATTCCGCGTAGCGGATCAGGCGGGTGGCGATGAAGTTGATCAGCAGGTAGAGGATGCCAGCGACGATGAAGATCTCGAAGACCGCGAAGGTCTGGGCGATCATGCGCCGCGCGACGCCGGTGATCTCCATCATCGTGATGGTGCTGGCGAGCGAACTGGCCTTGACCATCAAAATCACCTCGTTGCCATAGGCCGGCAGCATCTGGCGGATCGCCACCGGCAGGACGATGCGGCGGAACACCCGCAGCCGCGACATGCCGCAGGCCCGCGCCGCCTCCACCTGTCCCTGCGGCACGGTTTCGATAGCCCCGCGCAGAATCTCGGACGTGTAGGCGCCGGTGTTGAGCGCCAGTGCCAGGATGGCGCACCACATCGGCTGGCTGAGGATCGGCCAGAGGACGCTGTCGTGGATGAAATCGATCTGGCTGAGGCCGTAATAGATCAGGAAGATCTGCACCAGCAGCGGCGTGCCGCGGAAGACGAAGGTGTAGGCGGAGGTCAGCGCCACCGCCACCCGGTTGCCGGACAGGCGCAGAAGCGCGGTGGCGAAGGCCAGCACCGCGCCGAAGGCGAGCGCCAGCGCCACCAGCTCAAGGGTCAGGGGCAGGGCCGCCAGCAGGCGCGGCAGGCTGTCCCACATCAGTTCCCAATTCATCGTCAGGCCCTCCGCACGCCGCGGCTGGCGTAGCGCTCGGCCCGCTGGAACGCCGTCGTCGAGACGGTGGTGAGCGCGAGGTACAGCAATGCTGCGACGCTGTAGAACAGGAAGGATTGCCGGGTGGAGCCGGCGGCGATGTGCGCGACGCGCATGATCTCGGCGAGCGCGGTGACGGAAATGAGCGCGGTGTCCTTCAGCGTCAGCTGCCAGACATTGCCGAGGCCGGGCAGGGCGAAGCGCAGGGTCTGCGGCACCAGCACCCGGCGCAGGATGCGCCAGCGCCCCATCCCGCAGGCGCGCGCCGCCTCGATCTGGCCGTAGGGCACCGCTTTGACGGCGCCGCGGATCACCTCGGTCGAATAGGCGCCGGAGATCAGGCCGACGGCGGCGACGCCGATGGAGAAGGCGTTCAGCTCGACATAGCCGCTGTAGCCGAAGATGCCGGCCACCGCCATGATCATGCCCGAACCGCCGAAGAACAGCAGGTAGATCACCAGCAGTTCCGGCACGCCGCGCACGGCGGTGGTGTAAAGCTCCGCAAGCCCCTTCAGCAGGATGCTGTCGCTGAGTTTGGCGGCGGCGCCGGCGGCCCCGAAGGCGAGGCCGAGCAGGAAGGAGGACAGCGCCACCGCGACGGTCATCACCGTCCCGGACAGCAGCTGCGGTCCCCAGCCGTGCAGGCCCTGGGTTATGAAGTCCAGCATCGGCGTTCCCCTTGTCGATTGTTCTGGCGGATGGGACGCGGTGCTGCGTCAGGCGGCGAGATGGCGGGACAGGAACTGCCGCACGCGGTCGGACTCGGGATTGGTCAGCACCGTGTCGGGCGCCCCTTCCTCCTCGATGCGGCCCTGGTGGAGGAAGACGACCTTGGAGGAGACCTCGCGGGCGAAGTCCATCTCGTGCGTCACCAGGATCATGGTGCGCCCTTCGTCGGCCAGCTGGCGGATGACGCGCAGCACCTCACCGACCATCTCGGGGTCGAGGGCGGAGGTCGGCTCGTCGAACAGCATCACCTTCGGCTGCATGGCGAGCGCGCGGGCGATGGCGGCGCGCTGCTGCTGGCCGCCGGAGAGCTGGACCGGATAGGCGTCGGCCTTCGCCAGGATGCCGACCTTGTCCAAGAGGCTGCGGGCGAGGTCGATGGCCTCCGCCTTTGGCACGCCGAGGACGTGCACCGGCGCTTCGATCACGTTTTCCAGAATGGTCATGTGGGTCCAGAGATTGAAGTTCTGGAACACCATGCCCAGGCTGGTGCGGATGCGGTCGACCTGCCGGGAATCGGCCGGCATGGTCCGCCCGCCGCGCGCCGTCTTCATGGCGATGGTCTCGCCGCAGATGGTGACGCGGCCCTCGTCCGGCACCTCCAGCATGTTGATGCAGCGCAGAAGCGTGCTCTTGCCCGAGCCGGACGAGCCGATCAGCGTGATGACGTCGCCTTCGCGGGCGGTCAGCGACACGCCCTTCAGCACCTCCAGCGATCCGAACCGCTTGTGGATGCCGTCCGCCTGCACGGCGATCGTGGCGGTGGGGTTGGTGGGAGGGTGGCGGTGCGCCGGCCCGTCCTGGCCGACGCTGTCGATACGATCGATGGCGATGCGATGCTGGTCCATGCGGCGTCCCGTTATCGTTGGGGACACGGAGCATCAGCGAAGCAGACGGCGGCCGAAAGATGAAAAAGTGACGGAAGACTCGGGGTAACTTTCCAGATTGGAAGCTTGGACTGCGCGAATTGGCAAGTTGCCATTGGAAAGTTGGGGGTGGCCTACAGCCGGGCGCGGGTGCTGCGCGGGGTGTTCAGCAGCAGGTTCGTCTCGCTGGTGGTGATACCGGGAATGAGCCGGATTCGGCGCAGGACCCCGTCGAATTCCGGCAGGCTGGCGGCCGACAGCTCCACGATCAGATCCCAGCGCCCGTTGGTGCTGTGGATCTCCATGATTTCGGGAAAGCCGCTGAGCGTCCGCACGACGCGGTCGGTCGCCTGCCCCTCCACCTCGATCAGCATGATGCCGCGCACCGGCGCCTCCACCGTGTCGGCGCGCAGGATCACCGTGTAGCCGGTGATGATGCCGGAGCTTTCCAGCCGCTCCATCCGCGAGCGCACCGTCGCCCGGGAGACGCCGAGTTCGATGGCGAGGTCGGAAATGCTGCGGCGGCCGTCATGGCGCAGCAGGGTGATGAGCTTCTCGTCGAGCTGGTCGAGCGTCATGGTCTTAGGCTCTTCGGCATTCTGGCAAGCTTGGCTGTCCAGTTTGGTAGGGCGAATGGCGACATTTGTCAAATTGCCCTGTCCGTTCCGCCGGAAGCTTGTGGTTTGCTGGTGAGAGGAACAGGCAAGAGACCAAACAATGTCCTACCAGAAGACAAAGACGAAGCAGTGCCGGCTGGTCGGCGTGCCGGTGCAGGACGGGGCGGGCCGGCTGGGCTGCGAAATGGGACCCAGCGCCTTCCGCACCGCCGGCATCGCGAAGGCGCTGTCGGACCTCGGCCACAGCGTGACCGATCTCGGCAATGTGGCGCCGCTGCCGCAGCGGCCGATGGCGCATGGCAACGCCGCGCTGAAATTCCTGCCGGAGGTGGCGGGCTGGACCGCGGCGCTGACCCAGGTGGCCTATGAGGCGAGCGGCGGCCAGGATGCCATGCCGATCTTCATGGGCGGCGACCACAGCCTTGCCGCCGGCACCCTGACGGGTCTGGCGCAGCGCGCCGCCGAGATGCGGCGCCCGCTGTTCGTGCTGTGGCTGGACGCGCACCCGGACTTCCACACGCTGGAGACGACGGAGAGCGGCAATCTCCATGGCGTGCCGATGGCCTACGCCACCGGCCGGGCCGGCTTCGACGGCTATTTCCCGCCGCCGCCGGCCCGGCTCGACCCGCACAATGTCTGCATGATGGGCATCCGCAGTGTCGATCCGGCCGAACGGCGGGCGCTGGAGACGTCCGGCATCACCGTCCATGACATGCGCAAGATCGACGAGCACGGCATCGTCGCTCTGCTGCGTCCGTTCCTGCGGCGGGTGGTGGAGGCGGACGGGCTGCTGCATGTCAGCCTGGACGTTGATTTCCTCGATCCCGGCATCGCCCCCGGCGTCGGCACCACGGTCCCCGGCGGCGCCACCTTCCGCGAGGCGCATCTGGTCATGGAGATGCTGCACGACACCGGTCTGGTCAGCAGCGTGGATCTGGTGGAGCTGAACCCCTTCCTGGACGAGCGCGGCCGGACCGCGACCCTGATGGTGGAACTGCTGGCGAGCCTGATGGGGCGCCGCGTTCTCGACTATCCCACCCGCAGCTTCTGAACGAACGGAGCGTCCGACCATGATCCCGAACCTGAACCTCGTTCCCTTCGTCAGCGTCGACCACATGATGAAGCTGGTGCTGCACATCGGCGTGGAGCGCTTCCTGACCGAGCTGTCGGCCTATGTCGAGGAGGATTTCCGCCGCTGGGAGAGCTTCGACAAGACGCCGCGGGTGGCCTCGCACAGCGCGGAAGGCGTGATCGAGCTGATGCCGACCAGCGACGGCCGCACCTATGGCTTCAAGTATGTCAACGGCCATCCGAAGAACACGCGGGAAGGGCGCCAGACCGTCACCGCCTTCGGCGTGCTGGCCGATGTCGGCAACGGCTATCCGGTGCTGATGACCGAGATGACCATCCTGACGGCGCTGCGCACCGCCGCGACGTCGGCCGTCGCCGCCAAGCATCTGGCGCCGAAGGATGCGACCTGCATGGCGATCATCGGCAACGGGGCGCAGGCGGAGTTTCAGGCGCTGGCCTTCAAGGCGCTGCTGGGAATCCGGAAGCTGCGGCTCTACGACATCGACCCGGCGGCGACGCAGAAATGCGTGCGCAACCTGCGCGACCAGGGCTTCGAGATCACCGCCTGCAAATCGACCGAGGAGGCGGTGGAAGGCGCGCAGATCATCACCACCGTCACCGCCGACAAGCAGTATGCCACCATCCTGACCGACAACATGGTCGGGGCCGGCGTGCACATCAACGCGGTCGGCGGCGACTGCCCCGGCAAGACGGAGCTGCACCGCGACATCCTGCTGCGGTCCGACATCTTCGTCGAATATCCGCCGCAGACGCGGATCGAGGGCGAAATCCAGCAGCTGGCCCCCGACCATCCGGTGACGGAGCTGTGGACGGTGATGACCGGGCAGGCGGTCGGCCGGCGCGACGCGCGGCAGATTACGCTGTTCGATTCGGTCGGTTTCGCGACGGAGGATTTTTCCGCCCTGCGCTATGTCCGCGACAAGGTGGCGGGGACCGGCTTCTACGAGAATCTGGACATGCTGGCCGACCCGGACGAGCCGCGCGACCTGTTCGGCATGATCCTGCGGGCGGCGAAACCGGCGCCGGTGGGAGAGGCGGCTTAGGGGAATTCCCATACACCCACGGCATCTTCCTCTCCCTTCGGGCAGAGGGGGGATGCCGTGGGTGGTGCCGGCGGGGAATGGCGGGTGAGTGATGCCTGAAGAACCTCGCTTGGGCTCACACCGTCGGATCAGGCGGCGTCCGGCAGGGTAAATCCCGGGAGTGCACGGATGGCCGCCGTCATGGATTGAAGGAACACCTGGGTCCGCCGCGGGAGGTAGCGCCGTGTCGGGTACAGCAGATGGATGCTTTGGGACGGCAATGTCCATTCCGGCAGCAACTGAACGAGGTCGCCCTTCTCTATCAAGTCCTGAACCAGCCACGCCGGCGCGCTGCCGATTCCAATGCCATCGAGAAAGCACTGCCGCAACGACAGGGAACTGTTGACCCGATAGGGGCCGACGGTGGCGACCGAAACATGCTCCGCACCATTGGTGAAGGTGAGGGTCCCGCGGGTCTCCAGCCCGGCGTAGCCGATATAGGGGTGCCTTTCAACATCACCGGGGTGGCGTAGAACCGGCGCTCCCGCGAGGTAGCCGGTCGAGGCGACCAACACACGCGGAGAGGTCGCGACCTCGCGCGCCACGGCGTCCGGCGGCAACGGCCCCCCTATCCGGACCGCGACATCGACGCCCTCCTCGACGAGATCGACCTTCCGATCATTCAGGATCAGCTCGATTTCGATTCCCGGATGCTGGCTTAGAAAGGCCGTCACCAGCGCGTTGAGCCGGAGTTCGCCGAAGCCCAGGGGAGCGCTGACCGTGAGCTTGCCGATCACCTGCTGCACTTGTCCGCGAACCTCCGCGATGGCGTCGGCATAGTCGTCGGCCAGTTGGCGGCAGCGCCGATAGAAGCGCCGGCCTTCATTGGTCGTGGAGAGGCTGGTTGTCGTCCGCTCGATCAGCCGCACGCCGATATCTCGCTCCAGGGCGGCAATGATCTTGCTCACCGTTGGCTGGGAAATGCGCGCTTCGCGGGCGACCGCAGAAAAACTGCCGAGTTCGACGACGCGGGTAAACAGCCGCAGGGCGTGAAGCCGATCCAACTCATGCCTCCTTGGCATAAGGCCTAGTCAGCTATACCCAGTTCTGGGATGAATTGGAATGGCCTATTCCAGCAGCCGTCACTTCCGCTGGAAAGGCCCTTTTCATGACTCCGACTGCTCATGACCCCTTGAAGGATGCACATGTCGTCGTATTCGGCGGCGCCACGGGGATCGGCCTCGCCACCGCCACCGCGGCACACGCCCGCGGCGCTCGCGTGACCTTGGTTGGACGCACCCCGGCCAAACTCGCCGCCGCCGCCGCACCTCTTGGCGCGCGGACCGCCATTGCCGATATCACCGATCGCCGTATGGTGGAGAGCGTGTTCGCCGAGGGCGATCCGGTCGATCATCTGGTTATCACCGCCGGTGCCCTGGGCGGCGGCCCCCTCGCCGTCACCGACCCGGACGTCTTGCTGGCCGCGTTGCAGGAGCGGATCGCCGGGCCGCTCTACGCCATCAAGGCCGCCTTGCCGCAGATGTCGCCGACCGGCTCCATCGTTCTGACCGGTGGCCAGTTCTCCGACCGGCCGTCCGCCGGCTTCTCAGTGGTGGCCGCGGCGGTGCGCGGGATCGAGGCCTTCGCGCAGGCTCTGGCGTTGGAGTTGAAGCCCATCCGCGTAAACGTCATCGCGCCCGGCTTCGTGGATACCCCGCTGTTCGACGTCATGGGCGAGGCTGCGCGCAGCGGCTTGTTGGTCCAGGCCGCCCAGAGCCTGCCCGGTGGCCGGATCGGCAGGGCCGACGAGGTCGCCCAGGCGATCCTGCTGTTGCTCGACAACGGCTATATGAACGGCGAGGTCTTGCACGTCGATGGCGGTGGACGTCTGGTGTGACGTACCGGGGCGGCGGGCGCACCGGTTATCCCCCAGCCTCTCCCTCCGCCAGCGCCTGCTCGGCGCTGAGTTCCTCAAGGTCCAGTTCGGCCTCCAGGCGGTGGAGGACGGTGTCATGGATGCGGCCACCGCGGTGCAGGCCCAGGATCTCGGCGCGGGCGGCGCGGTTGGCGGCCAGGACGGCGGCGAAATGCTCGCGCCGGTCCTCCGTCAGCATGCCTTCGCTCTCGTGGAAGCGCTCGGCCATGGTGGCGCGGTGGCCGTATTGTTCGAGCAGGCGGGGGTGGCGCTGGCGGCCGTCCGGCGTGCCGGAGCGGTGGCGCACCGCCTCCAGCGCGGCGCGGGCCATGCGGATGCGGGTTTCCGATTCCGACAGGGTCGGGCGGCGCTCCAGGGTGAAGCCGCCCAGCCGCATCATGCGGATCAGCGGGGCCAGCGTGGTCGCCTGCCCCAGGATCGACAGCAGGATCACCGCCCAAGTCGTCGCCAGGATGATGTCGCGGCCGGGGAACTCCGCCGGGACCGACAGGGCGACGGCGAGGCTGACCACGCCGCGGATCGCCGCCCAGCCCATGATCGCCGGTACCGCCGCCGACGGATAGGGATCACGGCGGCGTAAGCTCGGGAACAGGAAGCGCGGCAGGTAGGTCGAGGGGAAGAGCCAGGCGAAGCGCGACAGGATCATCGCCAGCGCCACGGCGACGATCATCGGCAGCAGGTCCGTCATGCCGGTCCCGGCCTCCGCCAGCCGGCCCAGCACGCCACGCAGCGACAGGCCGATGATGATGAAGACCATCGATTCCATGATGAACACCGCCACCGTCCACACCGCGTTGGCGTGGGTGCGCAGCTGCGCGGTGAACAGATCGTGCTGGCGCCGGCCCATCACCAGCCCGCAGCCGACGGTGGCGAGCACGCCCGACACATGCAGCGCCTCGCCGCCCAGATAGCTGCCCCAGGCGGCGAGGAAGCCGCCGACGATGCCGAGCGGCACGTCGCGCAGGCGGCCCAGAGCCAAGGCCGCGATGTGGCCGAAGACCACGCCGGCCGCCACCCCGCCGATCGCCAGCCACAGGAACTCCAGCGAGGCGTCGGCGGCGTCGAAGCTGCCGGTCATCCCGGCGGCGATGGCGATGCGGAACAGCACCAGCCCGGTGGCGTCGTTCACCAGGCTTTCGCCCTCCAGCAGGGTGACGATGCGCGGCGGCAGCGGCAGGCCCTTCAGCACCGCCTTGGCCGCCACCGCGTCGGGCGGCGACAGGATGGCGCCCAGCGTGAAACAAGCCGCCCAGGGGAGCGACGGCATCACCAGATGGGCTGCCACCCCGATCGCCAGCGTGGTGAAGGCAACCGCGCCGACGGCAAGCTGAAGGATGATGCGCAGGTTGGCGCGGAAATCGCTCCACACCGTGAAATAGGCGCTGGCGAACAGCAGCGGCGGCAGGAACAGCAGCAGGGTCAGGTCGGGATCGGGCGTGATCTCCGGCAGTCCGGGGATGAGCGCGAGCGCGATGCCGCCCAGCACCAGAACGGCCGACGGCGGCATGCGCAGACGCTTGGCCGCCAATTCCAGCACGATGATCGCCGCCATCAGGCCAAGGACGAGTTCGAACTGACCGGATGGCGACATGCTGGGGGTCCGCTGTTCTGCTTCGGAAGGGGCAACGGGATCAGGCGGCGGCCGGGGTGGTGGCGGCGGGATGCAGGGCGCAGGCGGCGGTGCCGACCAGACCCAGCGCGCCGGCCAGCAGCAGCGGCGCGGCGAGGCCGCTGTGCGCCACCAGCGCGGCACCGATGGCGGCGCCGATGAAGATGGCGACGACGCTGCCGATGCGGCGGATCCAGTTGGTGTCGGTTCCGCCGGCCAGCCGGGAATCAGCCGCCAGACCGGTCAGCGTCAGGGTCAGCACCGTGGTGGTCAGGTCCGGCACCTTCAGCTGGCGGATCGTCGCGTTGCGGAAGCCCATCGCCAGCGCGGTCAGCAGGATGATGCCGTAGAAGCTGGCCGGCGAGACTTCGCCGCCCTGGCGCAGCCATGCAAGTCCGGCGGCGAGCCACAGCAGCCCGGCCTCGATGGCGGCGGCCTTCAGCAGCCAGCGCCGCAGCGGCCGGCCGGCATGGGCCTTTCCGGTGCGGCCGGCGATCAGCGCGCCGATGAGGAAGGCGCAGATCGCCGTCAGGTAGGGGGCGACATCGAAGCCCGGCGTTCCGGCGGCGGCGAAGCCGAGGAAGACGATGTTGCCGGTCATGTTGGCGGTGAACACCTTGTCGAGGCCGAGCACGCTGGTGGCGTCGACCAGACCGGTCGTCACCGACAGCAGCATCAGCAGCCAGGGCAGCGGTGCCGCAACAGGGGGAGAGGGCGGGGCCATGGTGCTTCTCCTTTTCAGTCGTTCGGGCCGAGGCGGCGGCGCATCCGCGAGATGATCGCCGCCAGGACGAAGCCGCCGACCAGTCCGACATGCTCGAAGAAGGCGTTGGTGGCCATGAAGCGCTCCGGTCCCGCCATCGTCCAGAAGTCGTTGGCGATCAAGGCGGCCAGAACGGTGAAGACGCCGAGCGCGCCGGCGCCGAGCCAGAGCGCGCGGTCCAGCAGGATCAGCAGCGGGCCGACCAGCTCGACCAGGATCGTCAGCGCCGCCCAGAGTGCCGGCGGCGTGAGCCCGAAATGCGCCTGTTCGGCGACGGCGCCCGGCCAGTCGGTCAGCTTCACCAGACCGCCGAGGAGGTAGGCTCCGACCAGCGCCAGCCGGGCCAACAGCCATGTGCCGTCCCAGTCGAGGATGCGGTCGACGATGCGCTCTGCCGGGCGTTCGAAGGAGCGGAGGGTCATGGCGGGGGTGTTCCGGGTTGTGGGTAATTGCCCTCTCCCGGGGCGGGAGAGGGAGCTTCGGGCGGCCGCCTTACACCGCCCAGCAGCCGCAGCCCAGTGCACCCCAGAAGGACTGCACGTCGGCAGAGGGCACGTCGGTGGCGTAGGCGGCGGCGTGGTCGTGGCCGTGGACGCCGCAGCCGGTGGCGCAGCCGCAGGCCGAGGCGAGCGCTTTGCGCTGGTCGCCCGATGCATTGTCGGCCGACTTGTAATAGCCGCCGAAGGTCCGCACCGGCGACCAGTCCGGCATCGGCTTGGGCAGTTGCGGCGCCAGCGGGCCGTAATCGCCCTCGCCATGCACCACGGCACCGCCGAGGATGGTCAGCACCGAGTTCAGATGGGCGATGCGGTCCTCCGACACCGAGAAGAAGTCGTCGGACAGCACGGCAAGGTCGGCGAGTTGGCCGGCCTTGATCTGGCCCTTCTTACCCTGCTCGTTGGAGAACCAGGTGTTGGCCTCCGTCCACAGGCGCAGCGCGGTTTCGCGGTCCATCAGGTTGGCCTGGGGATAGAGGCTGAGGCCGCCCACCGTCTTGCCGGTCACCAGCCAGGACAGCGAGACCCACGGGTTGTAGCTGGCGACGCGGGTGGCGTCGGTGCCGGCGCCGACCGGCAGACCGGCCGCCATCATCTTGGCGATCGGCGGGGTGCGTTCGGCCTCCTTGGTGCCATAGCGCTCGACGAAATATTCGCCCTGATAGGCCATGCGGTGCTGGACGGCGATGCCGCCGCCAAGCGCGGCGATGCGGTCGATGTTGCGGTCGCTGATCGTCTCGGCGTGGTCGAAGAACCAGTGCAGACCGTCGAACGGGATGTCGCGGTTGACCTTCTCGAACACGTCCAGCGCGCGGCTGATCGTCTGGTCGTAGGTGGCGTGCAGGCGCCAGGGCCAGCGGTTCTCGGCCAGCAGGCGGATCACCGGCTCCAGATCGCCTTCCATGTTCGGCGGCATGTCCGGGCGGGCAACGCGGAAATCCTCGAAGTCGGCGGCGGAATAGACCAGCATCTCACCGGCGCCGTTGTGGCGGTAACTGTCGTCACCGTCGCCGGGCTTGACCTTCGACGCCCAGCCGGCGAAGTCGGCCAGCTCTTCCTTCGGCTTCTGGGTGAACAGGTTGTAGCTGATGCGCAGGGTCAGTTCGCCGTCGGCATGCAGCTTTTCGATGATGGCGTAGTCGTCGGGATAATTCTGGAAGCCGCCGCCGGCGTCGATCACCCCGGTCACGCCCAGCCGGTTCATCTCGCGCATGAAATGGCGGGTGGAGTTCAGCTGATATTCGGGCGGCAGCTTCGGTCCCTTGGCCAGCGTCGAATAGAGGATCGTCGCGTTGGGCTGGGCCAGCAGCAGGCCGGTCGGGTTGCCGCCGGCATCGCGGACGATCTCGCCGCCCGGCGGGTTCTGGGTGTCCTTGGTGTAGCCGACGGCGCGCAGGGCCGCGGCGTTCAGCAGGGCGCGGTCGTAGAGGTGCAGGATGAAGACCGGCGTGTCGGGGGCGGCGGCGTTCAGCTCCTCGATGGTCGGCAGGCGCTTTTCGGCGAACTGGTGCTCGGTGAAGCCGCCGACGACGCGGACCCATTGCGGCGCCGGGGTGATGGCCGCCTGCTGCTTCAGCATCGCCATGGCGTCGGCGAGGCTCGGCACGCCGTCCCAGCGCAGCTCCATGTTGTAGTTCAGGCCGCCGCGGATGATGTGCATGTGGCTGTCGATCAGACCGGGGATCACACGCCGGCCCTTGGCATCGATCACCGTCGCCTGGGGCGCCGCGGCGCGCACTTCGGCCTCCGTGCCGACGGCGAGGAAGCGGCCATCGCGGATGGCGATGGCGCTGGCCTGCGGGTTGGCGCGGTCGAGCGTGGTGACCTTGGCGTTGACGAGGATCAGGTCGCCAGTGGCGGCGGTGTTGGGCATGGCGGCATTCCCGGATCTGGTGGCGAAGGTGGACAGTGGCATCGCTGCCAGCAGCGACGCGGCGGCGCTTCCCGCCATGGCCTTCCGGCGTGTGACCGGCTTCATGCCTTTTCCCCTCCGGTGGTCTCGGCCTTGGCGAGCGTAGGCGGCTCGGGCGGCTCGGCAGCGGCATGCGGCCCCAGAACATGGCGGGCGCAGTCGGTCTGGATGAAGGCGAGCACCGGCTCGCCGGCCACCAGCCGCTTGACGACCGGCACCACCTGTTCGCCGACCAGCATGCCGAGCAGACCGATCAGGGCGATGGTCGGCGGCGCCGGGGAACGGACCCCGATCAGCGCATAGATCACGCCGACCAGGATGCCGGCGCCGGCCGAAAGAAGATAGGGCATCATGGTGCCGTCTCCCGCTCTGGACTGGGGGACCGGCGCCCGCGATGGAGCGAGCGCCGGTGTGGTCGTCAGGCGTGCCCGTCAGGCGTGTTCATGCGCGGCGGCGCCGGTCACCTTGTGGGCGAACTCGCCGCGCTGCGGGGCCTTGTGAACCATGGTGTAGGCGTAATCGACGCCCATGCCGTAGGCGCCGAAATGCTCGCGGACGATGTTCATGACGCCGTCGTAGGTGCCGCGCTTGGCCCAGTCGCGCTGCAGTTCCAGCAGGACGTTGACGGAGGTGATGGAATGGGCGCCGGCCTGTTCCATGCGGCGGATGGCGGCGTCATGGGCCTCCTGCGACGTGCCGCCCGAGGCATCGGTGACGATGTAGACCTCGAAGCCTTCCTCGATGGCGCACAGCGTCGGGAACAGCAGGCAGGCCTCGGTCCACAATGCTGCGATGACCAGCTTCTTCTTGCCGGTCGCCTTGACCGCGGCCACCAGCTCTTCCGAATCCCAGCTGTTCATCGAGGTGCGCTCGATCGGGTCCTGCTTCAGGACGTCCATCAGCTCCGGCCAGATGTAGCCGGAGAAGCTCTCGGTCTCGACGGCGGTCAGGATGGTCGGGGCGCCGAACAGCTTGGCGGTCTTGGCCAGAGCGACCGTGTTGTTCTTCAGCTGCTGGCGGTCGATGTTGACCACGCCGAAGGACATCTGCGGCTGGTGATCGATGAAGATGAAGGCGGTGTCGTCGGCATTGATGAGCGACTTGGCCGGGAAGGTCATGATCTTTTCCTGTTTTGTGTGGGTTTCAAAGGATTGGGCCGCCTGCCGCCGGTGCGTCGTCGGCGCCGTCTGACAGGGACTTTGTCATGGTGAAGGATGTTCGAACAATCATGCTTGATGGAACATGACTGTTGTGCAAATAAGGACAGTCGCGATGAGGATCAGGCGCGGATGAAGGCCAGCAGTTCCTCGTTCACGATGTCCTTGTGCGTGGTGCACAGGCCGTGCGGCGCGCCGGCGACGACCTTGAGCGTGCCCTTCGGCAGAAGCTTGACGGCGGCCTTGGCGGAGGTGGCGATCGGGACGATCTGGTCGTCGTCGCCGTGCAGCACCAGCGTCGGGACGATCATCTTCTTCAGGTCTTCGCGCTGGTCGGTCTCGGAGAAGGCCTTGACGCACTCGTACTCGGCCAGCAGGCCGCCCATCATGCCCTGCATCCAGAAGCTGTCGACCGCGCCCTGCGACACCTTGGCGCCCGGACGGTTGAAGCCGTAGAAGGGCAGGGCGAGGTCCTTGAAGAACTGCGAGCGGTCGGCCTTCACGCCGGCGCGGATGCCGTCGAACACCTCCATCGGCACGCCGTCGGGGTTCCAGTCGGTCCTGACCATGATCGGCGGGATGGCGCCGATCAGGGCGGCCTTGGCGACGCGCGACACGCCATGGCGGCCGATGTAGCGGGCAACCTCGCCGCCGCCGGTGGAATGGCCGACATGGACGGCGTTCTTCAGGTCCAGTGCCTCGGTCACCGCGGCCAGATCGTCGGCGTAATGGTCGAGATCATTGCCGAAACCGGGCTGCGACGAGCGGCCATGGCCGCGGCGGTCATGGGCGATGGTGCGGTAGCCGTGCTGGGCCAGGAACATCATCTGGTCTTCGAAGGCGTCGCCGGTCAGCGGCCAGCCGTGGCTGAAGACCACCGGCTGGCCGGTCTGCGGGCCCCACTGCTTGACGTAGATCTGGACGCCGTCCCTGGTGGTGACGTAGCTGCCCTGGAGCATCGGTTTCGTTCCTTTGGTCGGGTCTTGACGGGTGGCCGTCTTTTCGGCCGCGGCGGCGGCACCGGGGAGCGCGCCCAGCAGGCCGCTGCCCGCAACGGCGATTGCGGCGCTGCCGGAGAGGACCGTCCGGCGGGAGGGATGGAATTCCTGGATGGTCATGCGTGGTCCGTTCGGGACCGGACCGGCGGGGCCGGCTCCGGCTGTCTTGATGAACGGATGCTACGGAAAGGGCGCGGAGGGTGATTGCCTCTTCGGAACCGCTTTTGCCGGTTCTGCGCATTGCGCCATCGGGAACGAAAAATGCCATAGCTCCCGTCCCCGGGAGCTATGGCATTCGCACGTCTGTCGCGCCGGCTGGTCGTTTCCAACGCGATGTGAAGGGATTGGATGGGAGACGGCGATGGTCGATCGAGGCGAAGGAAAGCTGGCGCCTGCTGACGACGATGCCGGCCGACGACCTGAACGCGGCGTTGGCCCTTGCCGGCCTCTACCGCCGGCTCCGGGCCATTGAACGGCTCTCACGCATGATGCTGGCGCCCCAGGGGAGATGGGACTGTTTCAACGGTGGAAGTTCCGCCGTCACATCCGCCCGGCCTGCAGCATCACCGCCGCCTGCCGCCCGCCACGCCAGCGGGCGGCGGCCCGCGCGGCCGACCGCATCGCGGCGATGCCGATCACCGAAGCGGCGGCGAACAGTCCCGGCTCCAGATCACCACGCGCCAGCAGTGCCGCCCCCATTCCGACGGTCAGCACCCGATAGACCGTCTCGCAGAAGCCCAGCCCGGCAAGGAATCCGTCGGTGCAGCCGAAACTGTCCGCGCCGGCCAGCCGGGCGAGCTGTGACTGTCCACCCGGCGCCCTTGCCGGCCCGGTGGCGCCGACGGCGATCATTGCCGCCAACGCCGCGATCCCGGCCAGCGCCAGCGCTCCCATCAGCGGATTCAGCAGTGCCAGCACCGCCAGATGAACCGGTGCCCATGCCGCGTCCGGCAGCCACAGCCGCTCGATCCACCCCGCCGGCCCCCCCGGCAGAGCACCGGGCGGCACCAGCCGCGCCAGTTCGCGCGATTGGCCGAAGTCCAGCAGCGCATGCAGGCCGAACAGCCCCAGCGCAACGGCGACCAGCAGAAGCAGGCTGCCGTCGTCGGCCCCCACCCACAGGGCGTCCTGCAGCGGCAGGGCATAAAGCGCGGTTCCGGCCACCAGCAGGTTCGCCGCCGCCCCGAACAGGACGCTGCGGATCAAAGTCGACCGGCTGGTGGCCGCGTGACGGGCGATGGACGACGCCATGTCGGACGCTCGCGTTCGAAAGGGAAGGACCGGGGACGGGTTCCGATTTCCATGCGCCCTGACAGGGTTGGGAGCGTCCCTGCGGGCGGGCGGGCAAGCAGGCTGGTCAATCGACGACAGGCTCATGCGGGCTACGGCCGGACAGCCGCTCCTAACCTTGGGAAAGCTTGGAGGACCTTGGTGGTCCTCGTGGAAATGCGCAGCGACGGTGGCCGTCGCATGCCCGGCATCATGCGTGGGAAAATTTCCCACATCAAGTGAAAAGGTGATTCCCTTTCGGGCGCGCCGCGCTATTGTCACATCGGTCATAGAGAGCGGTCACAGAGACAGCCCCAACCGCCGGAGTGTCAGGCGCGTGCCCACCCGCAGCCCCCAGCCAGACCGCCCCAAGGAGGCGGGCATCACCGGGGCGGCGCCGCCACCGGCGCTGCTGTCGGCAGTGCGCCGGGTGCTGGTCCCGCTGGTGCGGACGCTGATCGGATTCGGCATTTCCTGGCCGATGCTGGCCACCCTGCTGAAGTCGGTCTATGTCGAGGTGGCGGAGCGCGGCTTCGCGCTGCCCGGAAAGCCGATGACCGACAGCCGCATCACCCTGCTGACCGGTGTCCACCGCAAGGACGTCAGCCAGATCCGCAGCGCTCCGCCGGCCGCGGAGGCCGCCGCCGCCGCCGCGCCGTCGCTGGGGTCGCAGGTGCTGAGCCGCTGGCTGACCGATCCCGGCTTCCTCGATGCCGCCGGCCACCCCCGCCCTCTGCCCCGCGGCTCCGGTCCGGACGGCGAGCCCGGCTTCGAGGCGCTGGTGACCGGCATCAGCAAGGACATCCGCCCGCGCGCCCTGCTGGACGAGCTGCTGTATGCCGGGCTGGTGACGGAACGGCCCGACGGCCTGCTCGACCTTGCCGAGGCGGCGCATGTGCCGCGCGGCGATCTGGACAAGCTCGCCTATTATTACGGCCGCAACCTCGCCGACCATCTGGCGGCGTCCGGCCACAATCTGGCCGGCGGCACCCCGCCGTTCCTGGAGCGGGCGCTGGCCTATGACCGGCTCAGCCCCGACACCATCGCCATCCTGCGCCGCGAGGCCGACCGGCTGGGCATGGCGATGCTGGTGGAGTTGAACCGCATGGCGGCGGACCTCGCCGACGGCGATGCCGGCCGCGACGATGCGAGCCACCGTTTCACCGCCGGCCTCTATCTCTATGACGAGGACGAGGCGCCCGTTCCTGCGCCGCAAGTTGCCGGCTCCGGCGGGGGAGCAGGCGCATCGTGATCCGCAAGCCCCTCGCCCGAACCCTGCTGCTGACGCTGCTGCTCGCCGCCGGCTGCGGTCCTACCCCCTCCCCTGGCCGGGATGACGGGCTGGCGGACCGCGGCATCGGCGGCACCGGCGTGTCCGTCGCCGACCGTGGCATCGGCGGCACGGGCATCGTCGGCACGGGCATCGTCGGCACGGTCACCGCTTTCGGCAGCGTCTGGGTCAACGGCTTGCGGGTCGATCTGCCGCCGACCACCGCCGTGCGGATCGAAGGCCGTCCGGCGCAGCCCGGCGATGTCCGCATCGGCCAGACCGTCGCGATGACCGCCGCGCCCGGCGGGCCGACCGGACTGACCGCGCAAACGCTGGCGGTGCGCTTCGCCGTCGCCGGCCCGGTGGATCGGACGACGGCCGGCGGCGCGCTGGTGC
Organism: uncultured Azospirillum sp.; assembly: GCF_946480385.1. Next base: position 29,780 of record NZ_CAMLJP010000022.1, on the reverse strand, counting down.
TGGGCCAGCGCATCGACCTCGCCACGGCCGAGGGCACCACCGCGCTCACGCCCGGACGCTGGGTCGCCGTCTCCGGCCTGCGCCGGCCGGATGGCGTGATCGATGCCAGCCGCGTCGATCCCTGGGATCCGGCGCGCGGCTGGATTCTGCGCGGCCGGCTCGATGCCGTCACGCCGAAGACGCTGACCGTCGCCGGCCTGACGCTGTCCCGCGGCCGGGGGCTCGACGGTGCCTTGCCGGAGGTCGGCGGCATGGTGCGCGTCGCCGGCGCTGCCGCTGGAAAGGCGGGTGTCTTTGCGGCGCTGACGATGGAGCCCGATCCCTTCAACCCCTTCGGCACCGCGGTCGGCGCCCTGTCGGTCGAAACCTATGTGGACGGCTCCGGCCAGCCCGTCGCGCCGGGCGGACCACGCATCGACCGGGCAAACGGCATTGCCGCGCCGGCGCGGGTGGTGATCGACAGCGTGGTCACCTCCGGCGGCGGGATCGGCGGCGGCCGGGCCTTCGGCGCGCCGCATCTGGGCGGCCGGTCGCTGCCCGGCGCCGATCCCGCCGCCCGCGCCGCCGGTCTGGCGGGCGAGGGCATGCGCTCCGATGGCATGCAGGGACCGGATGGTCTGGTGGACGGCATGCGCACCCCCCCCGGACTGGGCGCGCCCCCCAGTCCTTATGGTGGTCCCGCCGGTCCGGGAGGCGCGTTCGGCGGTCCCGGCCGGGGGCCGGGCGGAGTTCCGGGCGGTGTTCCAGCTGGTGGCGGTTCACCGCACAGCGGCCCCCGTGGTGGATTCGGCGGCGACTTTGGCGGCGGGCCGGACAGAGGTCCCGACGGCGGACCAAGCGGTGGTTTCGGCGGCAGGAGCGGGCATTTCTGACCGCGTTTATTTTAAATTTCGAATAAATACTTTAACGTTTTCATGCGGCATTTTGATCCATGCTTCGGATTTATCTGCATTCCCAAAGCACACAGTTTTAACATATTAATATATCAACGCTGGAGAGATGCCGTTGCGGACCATGCCGACCGCTGTCAATAGGGGCTGAGCCGAAAGGATGAGTCGGATTCCGTCAATGTCTTCGGCTTAAACCCCCGCCTGCTTTCAAAAAGCGCCCGTTTTGCCCGCGCCGGCCCGCCACGGCCGGCGGAGCGGTGCGGCGCCCTCCGCCACGGTTAGAACTCTTCGCACAAACAGGAATCGACCATGATCACGCTCCTCTCGCGGCTGTCGATCCGCGCCACCCTTGGACTCGTCGTCGCCGCGCTGGGCCTGCTGCTGATCGCCACCAGCAGCCACACACTGGTCGACGTCGTGGACCGCACCCGCAACGCCCATCGCGTCGCCACACTCAGCGAGGCCAGCCGCGACCTGCTGCGCACGCTGCTGGCGATCCGTCTTGAGCGCGGTCTGGTCGGCCCGGCACTGGGGGCGGAGGAGCCGGCCGGTGACGCAGAACTGCGCGACATCGCCGCCAACCGCGCGGTGGCGGAGGCCGGCTATGCCGCCATCGCCGCCAAGCTCGACACGCTCGATCTGCCCGGCCTGCCAGCGGCGGCCTCGACGTTGCGCGCCACCCACGACACGCTGGCCGCCCTGCGCCGACAGGCCGACGAGGCGGTGCGCCAGCGCAAGGCCACGCGCGATCCGGCGGTGGCAGCGGCCTGGGCGACGACGCCCGTCGCCTATCTCGACGCGCTGACCGCCGCCACCGACCTCCTCGACGGCTCGCTGAAGCTGGCCGATCCGGTGGTCGACCATCTGCTGGGCATCAAGCGCGCCGCCTGGAACACCCGCCTGAACGCCGGCGGCATGGCGCTGCGCATCCAGACCGCGGTCGCCACCGGCCAAGCCTGGACGCCGGCCGACGCGCAGGCGGTGGCGGAGGCCGTCGGCCGCACCGCGCAGGCCTGGGCCCTGGTCAAGGAATCGGCCGCCCGCCCCGACACGCCGGACAGCATCCGCGAGGCGGTCGAGAAGGCCAAGGTGAATTTCGAAGGCCCGCTGGTCGACCAGCGCAAGGCGGTGCTCGCCGCGCTGGCCGAGGGCCGCCCCTCGCCGGTGGAGATCGGCACGCTGCGCCGGCAGGACACCGCCAGCCAGGGCTACATCGTCGATGCAGCATTGGCCGCGGTGGACCGGATGGTCGTCCGCTCCGAATCGCAGGCCGCGCGTGCGACCCGTGACGCCGTCGTCGCCGGCCTGCTCGTGCTGGCCGCCGTGCTGCTGACCGTCGCCGGCATGGTCGTCGCCAAGCGCCGGGTCAGCGACCCGATCCGCTCGATGACCGAAGCGATGCGCCGTCTGGCCGACCGCGACATGGCGGTGGCTATCCCCGGCTTGGACCGCGCCGACGAGATCGGCGGCATGGCGGCGACCGTCACCGTCTTCCGCGACAGCATGATCACCGCCGACCGTCTGGCGGCGGAGCAGGCCCGCGAACAGGCCGCCAAGGAGGCGCGGGCCGCCCGGCTGGAAGCGCTGATGCGCGATTTCGACGCCAAGGCGATGCACATCGTGGAGACGGTCGCCTCCGCCGCGACCGAGATGCAGGGCACCGCCGGCGCCATGTCCACCACCGCGACCCAGGCGAGCGCGCAGGCGACCGCCGTCGCCGCGGCCTCCGAACAGGCGTCGGCCAACGTGCAGACGGTGGCCTCGGCGACGGAGGAGCTGTCGGCCTCCATCCTGGAAATCGGCCGTCAGATCGCCGCCTCCACCCGCATCTCGGGCGAAGCGGTGACCCAGGCCGAACGGACCAACAGCACCATGCGGATGCTGGTGGAGGCGGCCGACCAGATCGGCCATGTGGTGGAGATGATCAACACCATCGCCGCGCAAACCAACCTGCTGGCGCTGAACGCCACCATCGAAGCCGCGCGTGCGGGTGAAGCGGGCAAGGGCTTCGCCGTCGTCGCGGGCGAGGTGAAGGCGCTGGCCAGCCAGACCGCCCGCGCCACCGACGAGATCCAGGCCAAAGTGAAGGAGATCCAGCAGGCCACCGGCGGCGCCCAGGACGCCATCGCCGGCATCGGCCAGACCATCGGCCGCATCAGCGAGATCACCACCACCATCGCCGCCGCCATCGAGGAGCAGGGCGCCGCCACCCGCGACATCGCCGGCAATGTGACGGAGGCGGCGCGCGGCACCACCGAGGTCTCCTCCACCATCGTCGGCGTCAACCACGCGGTGCTGGAAACCGGCTCCGCCGCCACCGAGGTGCTGGACGCCGCCAGCAGCCTCGCCCGCGAGGCCGAAACCCTGCGCGGCGAGGTCACCAGCTTCATCACCGCCGTTCGCGCGGCGTGACGCCCGCACTGGAGCGGGTCAGGGACGGCCCGCTCCGGCCAACATGGTTTCCTGGATCGCCATCACCGCCGCCCCGATCACCCCGGCGCTCTCGACCTCCGGCACATACTGGATGTCGAGATGGCGGGTGGAGAGGGCGAGGGAGCGCTGATAGACGCTCTGCCGGATCGAGGCCAGCAGCAGCGGCCCGATCCGCGCAACGCCGCCGCCGATGAAGATGTGCGACGGGTTGAAGAAATTGACCACCGCCGCCAGCATCCGCCCGATATGGCCGCCGGCCTGCTGGACGATGGCATTCGCCGCCGCATCGCCCGCCCGGCTGGCATTGCCGAGATCGATGGTGGTCAGCGTGCCGTTGCGCTCCAGCTGGTCCATCAGCCGCGGACTTTCCCCGGCGCGCGCCGCGTCCTCCGCCATGCGGGCGATGGCCGGGCCGGCCGCCATCGCCTCGACGCAGCCGGCATTGCCGCAATGGCAGATCGGCCCCTGCGGATCGACGCAGATATGCCCGACGTCTCCGGCCGAGCCGTCCCGCCCGCGATAGACCATGCCGTGGCAGATGATGCCGCAGCCGATGCCGGTGCCGATCTTGATGACCAGGAAGTTCTGAAGCTGGCCGCGCAGGCGCCAATGGGTGCCCAGCGCCATGATGTTCACGTCGTTGTCGACGAAGACCGGCGCGGCATACTCCTCCGCCAGACATTCCCTGATTGAAAACGTCTCCCACCCCGGCAGCAGCGGCGGGTTGACCAGCATGCCGCTGCCGAAGGCGACCGGCCCCGGCACGCCGACGCCGATCCCCAGCACCCGCGCCGGCCCGATGCCCATCCGCTCCCGCGCCTCGCGCAGCAGCGTCCGCACCCGTCCGAACACCGCCGCCGGCCCGTCGCGCACATCCGCCGGTTCCGACCGGTGGTCCAGCACCGTCATGTCGGGGGCGAGCAGCGCCACGTCGATGCTGGTGGCGCCGATGTCGATCCCGGCCAGCACCCCCATCCGGTGGCTCAGCCGCAGCACCTCCGGCCGCCGCCCGCCCGAGGACGGCTGGACCCCGCCCTCCTCGATCAGTTCGCGGCCGATCAGGCTGGAAATGGCGAGGTTGGCCTTGCTCTTGGAGAAGTCGACCGACGCCGCCAGCTCGCCGCGCGACAGCCCGCCGGCCCAGAACAGCCGCTCCAGCAGGGCGCGCTCGCCGTCCGACAGACGTTGCCAGTCAACCATCGAAGAATGCCTTTCCGAACTGTACCTGCCTCCTTCCCTACCACACCCACCCCACTTTTGCCAAATTATGTTCGAAGTCGTCCGTTGTCTGTCCAAAGCGGCGGGCTTACCATCCGCTCAACAGACGAAGCGGCGCCTTTCATCTTTCAAGACGATGGGGACGACACGCTCCGCAGTGGGAGAAACGTCATGGACGGCATCCGCCCCGCCGCAACGCGGCCGGTGGCAAGGCCGTCAGGGGGTGCGGAGCGATGAGCCTGCATGTCGCCTTCGACGGCATCACCAAGGAATTCGGACCCGTGCGCGTCCTGCACGGCGTCGGCTTCGACCTGCATCCGGGCCGGGTGCATGGGCTGCTGGGCGAGAATGGCGCCGGCAAATCGACGCTGATGAAGATCCTCGCCGGCTACCACGCGCCGACCTCCGGCACGCTGCGCATCGACGGCGAAACGGTGACGTTCAAAAGCTCCCGCGACGCGGAAAAGCGCGGGATCGTGCTGATCCACCAGGAACTCAGCCTCGCCGACGACCTTACCGTCGCCCAGAACATGTTCCTCGGCCACGAGATCAAGCGCGGCTGGCTGCTCGACGACCGCGCGATGCGCGCGCAGGCGGCCGAGGCCCTGCGGCAGGTCGGCTTCGACCGCGATCCCGACACCAAGGTCCGTGACCTGATCGTCGCCGAAAAGCAGCTGGTGGAGATCGCCAAGGCGCAGTTGCGGAACGCCCGCCTGCTCATCATGGACGAGCCGACGGCAAGCCTGACCCCGTCGGAATGCGACCGGCTGTTCGGGCTGATCGACCGACTGCGCCGGGACGGCGTCACCATCGTCTACATCTCCCACAAGCTGGACGAGGTGGAGCGCATCACCGACGAGGTCATCGTGATGCGCGACGGCCGCTTCGTCGCCCGCGCGCCCACGGCCGAAACGCCGCGCCAGCGCATGGCGACGCTGATGGTTGGGCGCGAGCTGACCGACATGTTCCCGGAAAAGCACATCCCGGCCCTCGGCAAGCCTTTGATGGCGGTGCGTGGCCTGACCGTGCCCGGCTGGGCGGAGGATGTCAGCTTCGACCTCCATCCCGGCGAGATCCTGGGCTTCGCCGGTCTGGTCGGCGCCGGCCGCACCGAACTGTTCGAGGGCATCCTGGGCCTGCGCCCGCGCAGCGCCGGAACCGTCGAGATCGACGGCCGCCCGGTCCGCTTGCGAACCCCCCGCGAGGCGATGCGCAACGGCCTGACCTATCTCAGCGAGGACCGCAAGGGCAAGGGCCTGCATGTCGGCATGAGCCTGCGCGACAACCTGACCCTGATGACGCTGCGCCACCACGCCCACCCGCTGCTGTCGCCGTCGTCGGAGGACCGGGCGCTGGAGCATGCCGTCGCCGGTTTCGGCATCCGTGGCGACCCGCAGGGGGCCGCGTCGTCGCTGTCCGGCGGCAACCAGCAGAAGCTGGCCATTGCCAAGTTCCTGGAGCCGGACCCCCGCGTCTTCGTGCTGGACGAGCCGACGCGCGGCGTCGATGTCGGCGCCAAGCGGGACATCTATTTCCTGATCGCGCGGCTGGCCGCCGAAGGGCGCGGCGTGATCGTCATTTCATCGGAACTGATCGAACTGATCGGGCTCTGCCACCGGGTGATCGTGATGCGCGGGCGCCGGGTGACCGCGACCGTGCCCGCCGACCGGCTCAGCGAAGAGGAGTTGATTGCCCATGCCATCGGGACAGATGCCAGCGGGACCAACGTCGGCACCCACGCCCATCACTGAGGCCGGCGCCGTGTCGCCCCGCAAGACGAACCGCCGTTTCGACCCGCACCGCTTCGGCCCGGTCGTCGGGCTGGTGCTGCTGCTGGTGATCGGCACGGCGCTGAACCCCGATTTCGCGACCTGGGGCAACCTGATGAACGTGCTGACCCGCACGGCCTTCATCGGGATCATCTCCATCGGCATGTGCTTCGTCATCATCTCCGGCGGCATCGACCTGTCGGTCGGGTCCATGGCGGCGCTGATCGCCGGCAGCATGATCCTGGTGATGAACGCGGTCGCCGCGTCGGTCGGCTCGCCGGTCGCGGTGGTGGCGCTCGGCGTCCTGTTCGCGCTGCTGCTCGGCGGCGGCTTCGGGCTGGCGCACGGCTATCTGATCACGCGAGGCCGGATCGAGCCCTTCATCGTCACGCTGGGCACGCTCGGCATCTTCCGCGCCGTGCTGACCTGGCTCGCCGACGGCGGCGCCATCACGCTTGACAACACCCTGTCCGACGCCTACGGCCCGGTCTATTACGGCAGTCTGCTGGGCATTCCGGTGCCGGTGTGGGTCTTTCTGGTGGTTTCGGTCGCCGGGGCCGTCCTGCTGAACCGCACCGCCTTCGGCCGCTATGTCCAGGCGATCGGCTCCAACGAGCAGGTGGCGCGCTTCGCCGCGGTGGATGTCGATCGGGTGAAGCTGCTGACCTACGGTCTTCTCGGCGTCTGCGTCGGCATCGCCACCGTGCTGTATGTGCCGCGCCTGGGGTCCGCCTCCCCCACCACCGGACTGTTGTGGGAGCTGGAGGCCATCGCCGCGGTGATCGTCGGCGGCACCTCCTTCAAGGGGGGAGAGGGCCGGATCGCCGGGACGGTGATCGGCGCGGTCCTGCTGTCGGTCATCAGCAACATCCTGAACCTGACCAGCATCATCAGCGTCTATCTGAACGCGGCGGTCCAGGGCTGCGTCATCATCGCCGTCGCCTTCCTGCAGCGCCGGCGCCCCTGAAAAAAGCGATAAGGAGGAGAAACGTCATGTCGGAAGTTGCGCGTTACACTCGACGTGTTGTGCTGGGCGCCGGTCTTGCCATGGCGGCGACGGTGGCCCTCGGCGGCGGCTTCGCCCTGGCGGCCGACACCGTCAAGCTGGGCGTCAGCATCCCCGCCGCTACCCACGGCTTCACCGGCGGCATCGTCTGGTGGGCCAACCAGGCGAAGGCGGAGCTGGAGAAGGCCCATCCCAACCTGAAGATCACCGTCAAGACCGCCAGCGGCGCGCCGGAACAGGCGAACCAGCTTCAGGATCTGGTGACGGTGACCGGGATCGACTCGCTGGTCATCTTCCCCTTCGAATCCGCCGCTCTGACCCAGCCGGTGATGCAGGCCAAGAAGAAGGGCGTCTATGTCACCGTCGTCGACCGCGGCCTGACCGACACCAGCGCGCAGGACGCCTACATCGCCGGCGACAACACCGCCTTCGGCCGCATCCCGGCCGAATACATCGCCAAGAAATACAACGGCAAGGCCAACATCGTGGCCCTGCGCGGCATCCCGACCACGCTCGACAACGAGCGGTGGGAGGCCTTCACCGGCGTGATGAAGAACCATCCCGACATCAAGATCCTCGACGCCAAATACGCCAACTGGAACCGTGACGACGCCTTCAAGGTGACGCAGGACTTCCTGACCCGCTTCAAGGACATCGACGTCATCTGGGCCGCCGACGACGACATGGCCTTCGGCGTGCTGAAGGCCATCGAGCAGGCCAAGCGCGCCGACATCAAGGAGGTGTTCGGCGGCGCCGGGTCCAAGACGATGGTGAAGACCATCATGGACGGCTCCAACCCGCTGATCCACGCCGACGTGTCCTATTCGCCGAAGTTCATCTACGACGCCATCAAGATGACCGCCGAAGCCCGCCTGAAGGGCGACAAGCTGCCGGCCACCTACATCATCCCATCGGCGCTCATCACCAAGGAGAATGCGAAGGACTTCTACTTCCCGGATTCGCCGTACTGAGCATTAACGCCGATTGCCCCCTCCCTAACCCTCCCCCTCTTCGAGGGAGAGGGGACTGCCGCCGCTTCGCATAAGGCACCCTCTCCCGCGATCGGATCGGCCTTCGGCCGACCGAGGGCGGGGGAGGGTCGGGGAGGGGGCATTCGCCAGCCGACACCTCCCCCCATCAGGGAGCCAAACCCATGAAGACCATCAAAGGCCCCGCGATCTTCCTCGCCCAGTTCGCCGGCGACGCAGCCCCCTTCAATTCGCTGGACGCCATCGCCCGCTGGACTGCCGGCCTCGGCTTCAAGGGCGTGCAGATCCCCAGCTGGGACCGCCGCCTGTTCGACCTTCAAAAGGCCGCGACCAGCAAGGCCTACTGCGACGAGGTCAAGGGCACGCTGGCCGATGCCGGCGTCGAACTGACCGAGCTGTCCACCCACCTGCAGGGCCAGCTGGTCGCCGTCCACCCCGCCTACGACGCGCTTTACGACGGCTTCGCCCCGGCGGAGGTCCACGGCCGCCCCGACGCGCGCCAAGCCTGGGCGGTGGAGCAGCTGCACCTCGCCGCCAAGGCATCCGCCAACCTCGGCCTGACCGCGCATGCCACCTTCTCCGGCGCGCTGGCCTGGCCCTATCTCTACCCCTGGCCGCAGCGCCCGCCGGGACTGATCGAGACCGCCTTCGACGAGCTGGCGAAGCGCTGGCGTCCGATCCTCGACGCCTTCGACGAGGCCGGCTGCGATCTCTGCTACGAGATCCATCCCGGCGAAGACTTGTTCGACGGCACCACCTTCCAGATGTTCCTCGACCGGGTCGGCGGGCATGAGCGCTGCAACATCCTGTTCGATCCCAGCCACTTCGTCCTGCAGCAGCTGGACTATCTCGGCTACATCGACGTCTTCCACGACCGCATCCGCATGTTCCACGTCAAGGATGCGGAGTTCAACCCGACCCCCTGGCAGGGCGTCTATTCCGGCTATGCGCCGTGGAAGGACCGGGCCGGGCGCTTCCGCTCGCTGGGCGACGGGCAGGTCGATTTCCGCGGCATCTTCTCCAAGCTGACCCAGTACGGCTTCGACGGCTGGGCGGTTCTGGAATGGGAATGCTGCATCAAGCATCCGGAGCAGGGAGCCGCCGAAGGCGCCCGCTTCATCCAGGACCACATCATCCGCGTCACCGACCGCGCCTTCGACGATTTCGCCGATGCCGGCACCGACGAGGCGGCCAACCGCCGGATTCTCGGTCTGGGGAAAGGGGCAGCATGAGCGCGGATCAAGCACCCGCGTCGCCGAGACGCTTGCGGCTGGGCATGGTCGGCGGCGGCCAGGGCGCCTTCATCGGCGCCGTCCACCGCATTGCTGCACGCATCGACGACCGCTATGAACTGGTCGCCGGCGCGCTGTCCTCCGACCCTGAGCGGGCGCGCGCCAGCGGGGCGGAGCTGTTCCTCGCCCCCGACCGCTGCTACGACGACTTCCACGCCATGGCGAAAGCGGAGGCGGCGCGCCCCGACGGCATAGACGCCGTCGCCATCGTCACGCCGAACCACCTGCATTACCCCGCCGCCAAAGCCTTCCTTGATGCCGGCATCCACGTCATCTGCGACAAGCCGCTGGTCCATACGGTGGCGGAGGCGGAGGAACTGGCGGCATTGGTGCGTCAACGCGATCTCGTCTTCGTGCTGACCCACAATTACAGCGGCTATCCGATGATCCGGCAGGCGCGCGCCATGGTGGCGTCCGGCATGCTCGGAAAAATCCGCGTGGTTCAGGCCGAATATGCCCAGGACTGGCTGGCGACCGATTTGGAGGCCAGCGGCCAGAAGCAGGCCTCCTGGCGCACCGACCCGGCGCGGAGCGGCATCGCCGGCTGCATCGGCGACATCGGCACCCACGCCTTCCATCTCGCCGAGTTCGTCACCGGCCTCACCTGCACCGATCTTGCCGCCGACCTGACCGCCTTCGTGCCCGGCCGGCGGCTGGACGACAATGCCCACATCATGATGCGATTCGACGGTGGCGCCCGCGGTATGCTGTGGGCCAGTCAGGTCTGCCCCGGCACCACCAACGGCCTGCGCCTGCGCGTCTTCGGTGAGGCCGGCGGCCTGGAATGGCAGCAGGAACAGCCCAACGAGCTGCGCTTCACGCCGCTGGGCGACCCGACCCGCACCCTGCTGCGCGCCGGTGCCGGCAGCCTGCCGGCGGCCACCTCCATCGCCCGCACCCCGGCCGGCCATCCCGAAGGCTATCTGGAAGGCTTCGCCCAGATCTACCGTGACGCCGCCGACCGCATCGCCGCCCGGCTGGACGGCCGCCCGGCCCCGGCCGACGTGCCATTGCCGACGGTGGAGGACGGCCTGCGCGGCGTGCGCTTCATCCATGGCGCGGTTGAGTCCAGCCGTCGCAATGCGGCGTGGGTATCCTTGGCGGGCAATGAGGTTTAGCCGAAAGGATCGGCCGATTCCGTCCTCAGAGGCCTCTTTACTCGTATGCGATCGCCCTGCCCCTCAATGGGAGGGGCAGGGCGATCTCCCGTCAGTCATCAATTCACAGGCACTCAAAGCCCCGGCCACGCCTCCGCGACCAGACGGCGGACCTCATCGGCGCTGTCGGTGCCCAGCGCCGCTTCGGCGACGCGGCGGCAATCCTCCATGCGCAGGGTACGGATGAAGGCCTTCAGGTCGGCGATCACCGCCGGGGTGGCCGACAGTTCGGTGACGCCAAGCCCGATCAGCAATGGTGCCGCCATCGGGTCGGAGGCCGAGCCGCCGCACACCGCCACCACCCGGTCGTGCGTCTTCGCTCCCATCACCGCAAGGCGGATCAGCCGCAGCACGCCCGGATGCAGCGCGTCGAGCTGGGCCGCCACATGCGGATTGCCGCGGTCCATCGCCAGCACATACTGGGTCAGGTCGTTGGTGCCGATCGACAGGAATTCTGCCACAGCGCCGATGCGGTCGGCGATCAGGGCGGCGGCCGGCACCTCGATCATCGCGCCCAGCTCGATCGGTTCGGCGCGGCCGAGTTTGGTCCGCTCCTCGTCCACCATCGCCCGCACCGCCTGGAGTTCGGACGGCGAGGCGATCATCGGCACCATGATGCGGCAGATGCCGGCCGGCTTGACCCGCAGGATGGCGCGGATCTGCGCGCGCAGAAGCTCAGGCTCGCGCAGGCCGACGCGGACGCCGCGCAGGCCCAATACCGGGTTCTCCTCCTTGGGAAGCGGCAGGTAGGACAGCGGCTTGTCGCCGCCGACGTCCAGCGTGCGGATCACCAGCGGCCGGCCTTCCAGCGCGTCGGCGATCTGCTGGTACTGCTGGTATTGCTCATCCTCCGTCGGGGCGGACTGGCGTTCCAGGAACAGGAATTCGGTGCGCAGCAGGCCGCAGCCTTCCGCCCCCTCCACCACGGCGCCGGGGGCGTCGCTGACCCGGCCGAGATTGGCGAACACCTCGATCCGCGTGCCGTCGGCCATGCGGCACTCCTCGCGGGAGGTGCGGCGGTTCTCCTCGCGCCGGGCGGCACGGGCGGCTACGGCGGTGCGGGTGGTCGCCAGCATGTCCTCCGGCGGGAAGACCAGCAGTTCGCCGCGGTTGCCGTCGAGCACCACCGGGGCGCCGTCCGGCACCCGCTCCGCCTGCCGGCCCAGCGCCACCACGGTCGGCACGCCGAGCGCCGCCGCGAGAATGACGGCGTGGGAGGTCGGGCCGCCATGCGCCATGCCGATGCCGGCCAGCCGCCCGGCCGGAACCCCGGCGAGGTCGGAGGGAAGGATCTCGTCGGCCAGCACGATGCTGCCGGTCGGCAGGTCCGCCAGACCGACCGACGGCTCCTTGCCGGACAGGGCGGTCAGAACCTGCTGTTCCAGATCGCGCAGGTCTGCGGCGCGTTCGGCCATGCGGGGATCGGCAAGACCGGCCAGCGCGTCGGCCTGCATCCGCGCCGTCCGCTGCCATGCCCATTCCGCACTCTTGCCGGCACGGATGTCGGCGAGGGCGGCGTCCAGCAGTTCGGGGTCGTCCAGAAGCTCGCGGTGGGCCTGGAAGATGGCGGCATGGTCCGGCATGCGCTGTGCCGACTCGGTCAGGCCGGCGACCACGCGGTCGAGCGCCTGTCGCAGCCGCGGTTCCTCGGCATCGGGGCCGGCGCCCTGTTCGACCACGCGCACGCTGCGGCGGAAACGTCGGACGGCGGTGCCGACCGCCTGACCTGGCACAGCGATGGTGCCCTTCAGCAGCGCCTCCTCGCCGGGAGCGAAGGGTGGGCCGACGTCTTCCTCGACGGCCGGCTGGGCCGGGGTGGCGGCGGGAGGCGCTGCGGCCGGAGTCGCGGTGCCTTCGACGATCGCGTCGCCAAGGCCGCTTTCGATCAGGCCGGCGATGCTCTCCACCACGCCTTGCGCACCGGGGCCGGTCGCGCGGATGCTCAACCGGTCGCCCAGCACGGTGCCGAGCCCCATCAGGGCGACGACGCTCTTGGCGTTGGCGCTGCGGTCGCGGCAGAGGATTGTGACGGTGCCGGGATGTGCCTTGGCGGCGGCGACCAGGGCCGCGGCGGGGCGGGCATGCAGGCCGTGGGCGATGCGCAGGGGCACGGTGCGCTCCGCCGTCTCGCCCGAGTCGGCGGGGGCGGCCGTGGAAGCGGTGGGGGCCGAATCGGCGCCGCTGCCGCCATGGACGGTCATCGCCGCGTCGCCGGCGGCGATCTCGCGGTTCACCGACTGGCCATCGACGGTGTAGCCGTCATTGACCACGACCATCATGCTGACCAGGCTCTGCGCCCGGCTTCCCACCAGATCCATGTCGAAGCTGATGAGGCGGTCGCCGGTCTTCACGGCCTGTCCGTCCTGCACATGGGCGGTGAAGCCCTCGCCGTTCAGGCCGACGGTGTCGACGCCCAGATGCAGCAGAACCTCCGCCCCGCTGGCGGTGCGGACGGTGCAGGCGTGGCGCGCGCGGTGGATCGACAGCACGGTGCCGTCGCAGGGGCTGCGCAGCTCGTTCACCGTCGGGTCGATGGCCATGCCGGTTCCGACCAGCCCCTGGGCGAAGGCGGGGTCGGGCACTTCGGTCAGCGGCATGGCCCATCCGGCCAGCGGGGCTGCAAGCGTGATCGCGGTCATGATGGTTCGGTCCTCTTTTCTTATCGCTTCGACCGGGGCGGGTGTCCCATGGCGGGCGTCTCCAGTTGGACGCCATCTGTGCGCAGACGCCGCATAGCCCAAGCGCAATTCCGATTATATGTTATCGAAAGATCCTGTCCGGAAAAGGCGGAAGCCTGCGGCCAATCCGCGCTCCATGGGCGCATCGGGGATAAGCCGCAAGCTTGCCTGACACGCAAAGTCGCCTATGTCGTGAAACCTAAGCATGGGTCAGGTTGTATTCCCATCCAGGGCTGACGATGTTGCCGCCGCCGGACAATTTGCGGGAGAGCCGCCATGGCATTGAACCCCTTTGCGTTTCTACAAAAAATCGGCAAATCGCTGATGTTGCCGGTGGCGGTTCTTCCCGTCGCCGGTCTGCTGCTGGGCATCGGTGCGGCGAACTTCGAATGGATGCCGCCCCTGTTGTCGGCGCTGATGAAGAGTTCGGGCGACGTGATCTTCGGCAACCTGCCGCTGATCTTCGCCATCGGCGTGGCATTGGGCTACACCGAGAATGACGGCGTGTCGGCCATCGCCGCCACCATCGGCTATGTCGTGATGCTCGCCACGCTGGGCGTGATGACCGGGGTCTGGGGCATGGAGCCGAAGACCATCATGGGCATCAAGTCGATGGAAACCGGCGTGTTCGGCGGCATCCTGGCCGGCGGGCTGGCGGCGGCGATGTTCAACCGCTTCTACAAGATCGCGCTGCCAGCCTATCTGGGATTCTTCGCCGGCAAGCGGTTCGTGCCGATCATCACCGCGCTGGCCGCCATCCTGCTGGGCGTCGTCCTGTCGGTGATCTGGCCGCCGATCCAGGGCGGAATCAACAGCTTTTCGCACTGGGCGGCGGTGAACGACCCGCGGATGGCCGCCACCATCTACGGCTTCGTCGAACGGCTGCTGATCCCCTTCGGCCTGCACCATATCTGGAACGTGCCCTTCTTCTTCGAGATCGGGTCCTTCCAGACCGCCGCCGGCCAGATCGTGCATGGCGACATCAACCGCTATTTCGCCGGCGACCCCACCGCCGGCATCCTGTCCGGCGCCTTCCTGTTCAAGATGTTCGGCCTTCCAGCCGCGGCCATCGCCATGTGGCATGCCGCCAAACCGGAGAACCGGGTGCGCGTCGGCGGCATCATGATCTCCGCCGCGCTGACCTCCTTCCTGACCGGCATCACCGAGCCGATCGAGTTCAGCTTCCTGTTCCTGGCGCCGGTTCTGTACCTGATCCATGCGGTGCTGGCGGCGACCTCGCAGTTCATCATGAACTCTTTGGGCGCCCATATGGGCTTCACCTTCTCCCAGGGCGGCATTGACTTCGTGCTGTTCAACGTGCTCAGCCCCTATTCGCAGAAATGGTGGCTGGTGCTGATCCTGGGGCCGGTCTATGCGGCGATCTATTATGTCGTGTTCCGCTACACCATCCTGGCGCTGAACCTGAAGACCCCCGGCCGCGAGGACGCGACGGAAGAGGGCATCAGCACCGCCACCGGCAGCGAGCGGGCGCGCGACCTCGTCTTGGCCTTCGGTGGTCGCGGCAACATCAGCAACCTGGACGCCTGCATCACCCGCCTGCGCGTGGTGGTGAAGGATCCAGGGCGCGTCGATGAGGGCAAGTTGCGCAACATGGGCGCGTCGGGCGTGCTGCGGGTGCGCGACAGCGTGCAGGCGGTGTTCGGCACCCTGTCGGAAAACCTGAAGACGGAGATGCAGGAGTATCTGCACTCCGCCGGTTCGGAAGCCGATGGTCCGGCCATTCAGGCGCCGGTTGCGGCGCAGACGGTTGCCGCTCCGGCTGCGGCGCCCGTGCCGGCGGACCGCGCCGCCCGCATCGCCGAGGCGTTGGGCGGAGCCGGCAACATCAAGACGCTGGCCGCCTTCGCCACCACCCGCCTGCGGGTCGAGCTGAGCGACGCCGGCAAGGCGAATGCCGAGGCCCTGAAGCGGGCCGGCGTGCGCGCGGTGATGGGGCTGGGCGCCAACGGCATCGACCTGATCGTCGGCAACGACGCCGATGCGCTGGCCGGTGCGATGACCGGCATGCTGCCGGGCGGACTGCGCGCCGCGGAATAACGCAGCCGCTGTCTGGTATTTTAGTGGTTCTATCAGGCGGCGCGACCTTATCCGGGTCGCGCCGCTTTTCTTTTCCGTATCGCGGTCGTTATCGTGATGCGATTCCACCAATGGACGCTGGCCTCCGGCGCAAGAAGGTCTTACATTGGTATCTATACCAGTCAATCGCGAGCGCCGCCATGACCGATCCGGGCATTCCAGATTTCAAGCCGTCCCGTCCCACTCCCCTGATGGCGGTGGAGGCGGCGGAGGCGCCCGCCGCGGTGGCCCGGCAGATCGCGCGCTGCGGCGCCGGCTTCGCCGAGTTGGGCGCGCGCCTGCGCCGTGAGCCGCCGCGCTTCGTCGTCACCTGCGCCCGCGGCAGCTCCGACCATGCCTCGGCCTATGGCAAATACCTGATCGAGACGCGGATCGGCCGGGCGGTGGCCTCCATCGGGCCGTCGATCGCCTCGGTCTATGGCGGGCATCTGAGCCTGGAGGGCGCGCTGTTCGTCGCCGTCTCGCAATCGGGGCGTAGCCCGGATTTGCTGCGGCTGGTGGAGGCGGCGAAGGCCGGCGGCGCGCTGGTGGTGGGCTTCGTCAATGCGGAGGACTCGCCGCTGGCGGAGATGTGCGACCATTTCCTGCCGCTGGTGGCCGGGCCGGAACGCAGCGTCGCTGCGACGAAGTCCTGCATCGCCTCGCTGGCCGCCTATCTGCAGCTGGTGGCGCATTGGCAGGACGATCCGGCGTTGAAGGCGACGCTGGCGGCGCTGCCCGACACGCTGGAGGCGGCGAATGGGCTGGACTGGAAGCCGGCACTGATGCCGCTCGCCACCGCACAGAACCTTTATGTGCTGGGGCGCGGAGTCGGCTTTGGCGCGGCGCTGGAGATGGCGCTGAAGTTCAAGGAGACCTGCCGCCTGCATGCCGAGGCGTTCAGCGCGGCGGAGGTCGTGCATGGCCCGCTGGCGCTGGTCGGTCCCGGCTTCCCGGTGCTCGCCCTGACCCAGGCCGACGCGGCGGAACCCCACACCCGCGCGGTGGTTGAACGCATCGTCGGGCTGGGCGCCGCCGTCGCCACCACCGAGACCGGGCTTGCCGGAACCACCCTCCTGCCGAGCCTGCCGGGGATCGCGCCGGAGGCGGCACCGCTGGCGGCGTTGCAGAGCTTCTACGGCGCGGTCTATGAACTGGCGCTGGCCCGTGGCATCGACCCCGACAGCCCGCCCAACCTTGCCAAAGTGACGAAGACCGTCTGATGCGACAGCTCCTGACCGGTGCCCGGATTTTCACGGGCGAGACCATCCTCGACGGCCGCAGCCTGCTGGTCGCGGATGGCCGCATCCTCGACATCGTCGCCCCCGGCCGCACCCCGCCGGACGCCGAGCGGACGGTGGTGCTGGAGGCGGGCGACCTGCTGGCCCCCGGCTTCCTCGACATCCAGGTCAATGGCGGCGGCGGCGTGCTGTTCAACGAGCGGCCGACGGCGGAGGGGGCGCTGGCCATCGCCGCGGCGCACCGGCGCTTCGGCACCACCGGGCTGCTGCCGACCATCATCACCGACACCCCCGACTGCCACCGCGCCGCCGCCGAGGCCGCGGTGAAGGCGGTGGCGCAGCCGGGCAGCGGCGTGCTGGGCATCCATTTCGAAGGGCCGTTCATCAGCCCGCAGCGGGTGGGCGCGCATGACCCGCGCTTCGTCCGCGCGCCGGACGAGGGCGATCTGGACCTCATCGGCGGGTTGCCGGCGCGGATGCCGGGCGGGCGGGTTCTGCTGACGCTGGCGCCGGAATGCGTGGAGGATGCGGCGCTGTCGCGGCTGATGGCTGCCGGGGTGATCCTGTCGGTCGGCCATACCATGGCGAGCGCCGAGCGGGTGGTGGAGGCCTTCGATCTTGGCGTGCGTGGGGTGACGCACCTCTACAACGCCATGCCCGGCATCGCCAACCGCCAGCCCGGCCCGGCCGGGGCGGCGCTGGGCGACGGGCGGCCCTGGTGCGGGCTGATCGCCGACGGCCATCATGTCCATCCCCTGATGATGCGCGCGGCGCTGGCCGCCCGGCCGCGCGGGCGGATGATGCTGGTGACGGACGCGATGCCGCCGACGGGGACCGACGCCGACAGCTTCGAGCTGAACGGACGGACGATCTACCGGCGCGACGGCCGGCTGGTGCTGGCCGACGGGACGCTGGCGGGGGCGGACCTCGACATGGCGACGGCGGTGCGCAATGCCGGAACGCTGATCGGCCTGCCGCTGGAGGAGTCGCTGCGGATGGCCTCGCTCTATCCGGCTCAGTTCCTAGGGATGGCGGGCGAGCGCGGACGGATCGCGCCGGGCTGGCGGGCGGATCTGGTGCTGCTGCGGCCGGATTTGACGGTGAAGGGGACTTGGGTGGAGGGGGAGTGGCGGGGAGTGTGAAGGGATTTAGGACGTTAAAGTCTCGGCTGACGATGCCCCCACCCCAGCCCTCCCCCGCTGGGCGGGGGAGGGTTTAGGATGGGCGTCTAAGCTCGCAAGGATCACCCACCCACCGCCACGATCTCCAGCCCATCCTCCTCCACTCGCACCCGCAGCGCCGTCAGGTCGGGCAGGCACAGGTTGCCGTCCAGCTCCTCGGCCGGCAGCGTCGTGGTCAGCGCGATCACCAGGGCGCCGGCGGCGCGGCCGGCCTCTAGACCCGCCGGGGCGTCTTCGAACACCACGGTGTCGCGCGGGTCGAAGCCGAGTTTCTCGGCGGCGGTACGGTAGCCTTCGGGGTGGGGCTTGCC
Source organism: uncultured Azospirillum sp. (assembly GCF_946480385.1). The sequence continues at coordinate 11,539 of NZ_CAMLJP010000022.1, read as the reverse complement.
GTGGGTGACCATGTCGGCGCCGATCAGCAGGTCGGGCAGGGGGAGGCCGGCCTGGGCGATGCGCTTCCTCGCCATGTCCTGCGGGGCCGAGGTCACCACCGCCCAGCGGTGGCGCGGCAGCGATTGCAGCAGATCCAGCGCGCCGGGGACGGCGCGCACCCCCTCGGTGTCGTTGGTGTAGCACTCCTCGACCAGCCGCACCTCTTCCTCGATGTCGGCGCCGGCGGGGGCGAAGCGGCGGACGGTTTCGATGCTGCGGACGCCGTGGCAGACGGCGAGGATGGCATCGGGATCCAGATCGTGCCGGGCGGCCCAACTGCGCCAGGAGCGCTCCACTGGACCCTTGGTGTCGATCAGGGTGCCGTCCATGTCGAACAGGATGGCGCGGACACGGAACGGGGTATCAAGGGCAGGCTTCATCGCGCGCTCTCGTCAGGATTTTCTTGCATGGGATGGAATGGTCCGGGGGGATCAGACCAGCGACAGCTCCACGACGAAGTCATAGGCGTCGCCGCGGTAGTGGGAACGGACGAACTCCAGGGGGGTTCCGTTCTCCAGGAAGGTGCGGCGCTCAATGTAGAGGGCGGGGGCGCCGTCCGGAACCCCCAGAAGCGTCGCCTGATCCGTCGGCAGGCGAATGGCAGACAAGCGTTGCAGCGCCCGGAACGGCGGATGGCCGCGTCCGCGCAAGGTCTCGTAAAGGGACCCCTGCACCAGATCCGGGTCGGGCAGGAAACTTGTGGGCAGGGCGCTGAGTTCGATGGCGAGCGGGGTGCCGTCGGCCAGCCGCAGCCGGTGCAGCCGCACCACCTCCGCACCTGGTCGTAAACCAAGCGCCATCGCCTCCTCCGGCGTCGCGGTGGCGACGGAGCGGCTGAGCCAGCGTGAATCCGGCTTCAGCCCACGCCCGCCGATGTCCTCGGTGAAGCTGGTCAGGGCGGACAGGCGCTGTTCCACATGGGGGCTGCGGTTGATGAAAGTGCCGGCGCCCTGGCGCTGGTGCAGCAGCCCCTCCGCAATCAGTTCGCGCAGGGCCTTGCGCACAGTGACGCGCGACACGCCGAAGGTTTCCGCCAGCTCCCGTTCGCCGGGCAGAGCGTCCTGGTCGGTCAGCCGGCCTTCGACGATCAGCGTCCGCAGATGCCGCGCCAGCTGCAGATAGAGCGGCAGGGGCAGCGCATCCGACAGGGCGGCGGGGTCGAACGGGGCCGCGGGGGCGGCGGTGGACATCGGCAACCACTCCAGTGCTCCGGGACCGGCATGATACCACTGAAAGGCCTTTGGGCAACAGGCTCGGACGGCGGCCGGCGCTGCCGCGCACGATTGTGACCAGTTTCAGATTGCGGAATGTCCGGATTTTGGTATTCTGCACATACAGTCCAATCTAATACCACCAACCAGACATCACCAACCTCCGGGCCAAGCGCCGGAGCGACAGCGGAGCCGGGGGAATGGCAAGCGGCACCGAGGATGCGGCGAACCGGTACAGCCGGCTGGACGTGTGGCCGGCCGCCGAATTGATGACTGCGCTCTGGGAAGGGCAGACGCGGGCGCTTGCCGCCTGCGTTCCAGCATTGCCCTTGGTCGCCGCCGCCGTGGAGGCCACGGCCGGGCGTCTGTCCGGCGGGCAGGGTCGGCTGGTCTATGCCGGGGCGGGGTCGTCGGCGATGGTGGCGGCGCTCGACGGGCTGGATCTGGGGCCGACCTTCGATTGGCCGGCGGAGCGTCTGGTGCTGCTGATCGCCGGCGGGCTGGACCTGTCGCGCGGGCTGGCCGGTGCGGCGGAGGATGACGAGGGGGCCGGACGGGCCGATGCCGGGCGGGCGGGGATTTCCGCCGCCGACGTGGTGGTCGGGCTGTCGGCCAGCGGGGCCAGTGCCTACACCGTCGGCGTCCTGCGCGCCGCGCGGGAGGCGGGGGCGCTGACCATGGGGATCGCCAGCAGCGCCGGATCGCCCCTGCTGGAGGCGGTGGAGCATCCGGTGCTGACCGCGACGGGGGCGGAGGTGATCGCCGGCTCCACCCGGCTCGGCGCCGGCACCGCGCAGAAGGTGGTTCTGAACCTGTTTTCGACCGGCGTCATGACGGCGCTCGGCAATGTCTACGACAACCTGATGATCAATGTCCGGCCGGAGAACGCCAAGCTCCGCCGCCGCTGCACCGCCATGGTCGCCCGCATCGCCGGCGTCGACGAGGATGCTGCCGGGGTGGCGCTGGAACGGCATGGCGACGTGCGCCGCGCCGTTCTGGGTCTGGCCGGGCTGAAAGCGCCCGACATCGACCGCCTGCTGATCGAGACCGGCGGCAACCTGCGCCGGGCGATGGAGCGGGCCAAACCGACCACTTGACAATGACCAACACGACAGGCCCGGCACAATGAGGCCAGAGCCCGTTTCACTGGGAGACGTCCGAATGTCTGCTGATCGTTTGCCGGGCGACCGTTTCTCGGGCGTCCAGAGGCTGGGGCGGGCGCTGATGCTGCCGATCGCCGTGCTGCCCATCGCCGGGCTGCTGCTGCGCATCGGCCAGCCCGACCTGCTGAACATCGCCTTCATCGCCGCGGCGGGCGACGCCGTCTTCTCCAACCTGGGCGTCCTGTTCGCCGTCGGCATCGCCATCGGCTTCGCGCGGGAGAACCATGGCGCCGCCGGTCTGGCCGGCGCGGTCGGCTATTTCGTGGCGGTGAAGGGTGCGGTGGTGCTGAGCGGCGTCGCGCCGGAACTGGTGGCGAAGATGTCGAGCCGCATCAGCATCCCGGTCGGCATCCTGATCGGCATCATCGCCGGCCAGCTCTACAACAAGTACAAGGACATCAGGCTGCCGGACTATCTCGCCTTCTTCGGCGGGCGGCGCTTCGTGCCCATCGTCACCGGGCTGGCGGCACTGGGGATCGCGCTGGTCTTCGGCTATGGCTGGCCCGTCGTCGATTCCGGACTGACCGCGCTCACCACCGGCGTGCTGGGGCTGGGCGAGTTCGGCCTGTTCCTCTACGGCGTGCTGAACCGCATCCTGATCATCACCGGCCTGCACCACATCATCAACAACATCGCGTGGTTCCTGCTGGGCGACTACCAGGGCGTCACCGGCGACCTGAACCGCTTCTTCAAGGGCGACCCGACCGCCGGCGCCTTCATGGCCGGCTTCTTCCCGGTGATGATGTTCGGCCTGCCCGCCGCCTGTCTCGCCATGTACCACACCGCGAAGCCGGAGAACCGCGCGGCGGTCGGCGGCGTGCTGCTGTCGATGGCGCTGACCGCCTTCCTGACCGGCGTGACGGAGCCGGTGGAATTCGCCTTCATGTTCCTGGCGCCGGTGCTGTTCGCCGTCCATGCCGTGCTGACCGGCCTGTCGATGGTGCTGATGGATGTGCTGAACGTGAAGTTGGGCTTCGGCTTCTCGGCCGGCCTGTTCGACTATGTGCTGAATTACGGCAAGGCGACCAACCCGATCCTGCTTCTGCCGGTGGGGGCGGTGTACTTCGCCGTCTATTACGGGCTGTTCCGCTTCGTCATCCAGCGCTTCGATTTGAAGACGCTGGGCCGCGACGATGTCGCCATTCCGGCCGGTCAGGCGCCGGCCGCCGCGGGCATCCGCCCCGCCACCGCGCCGGTCGCGGCGGTCAGCGACCGGGCCGGCGCCTATGTCGCTGCATTGGGTGGGGCCGGCAACCTCCGCTCGGTTGATGCCTGCACCACCCGCCTGCGTCTGAACGTCGCCGACGCCAGCCGCGTGAACGAGGTGGAACTGAAGCGGATTGGCGCCCGCGGTGTGGTGAAGCCGTCGGCCAACTCGGTCCAGGTGATCGTCGGCCCGATCGCCGACCAGTTGGCCGGCGAGATCCAGGACTCGCTGAAGGCATCGGCCGGCATGCGGGTCTGATCGCAGGCACGTCGTTCCGGATATTGAGAAAGCCCCGGCTTCGTGAGGAAGCCGGGGCTTTTTGTGTTTTCAGCGCCTGCGTTCGGTCAGGCCGGTTCCGGTTCGTCGGCGAAGATCGCTTTCAGGTCGATGCGGGTGTCGCTCTTCGCTTCCAGATCCAACTGGCTCTCGACCTCGTCCAGATGGTCGATCATCAGGGCGGTGGCTTCGCCGGGGCGGTTGCCGATCAGGGCGGCGATCAGGCGGCGGTGATCGTCGGCGGAGCAGGTGTGCGACGACCGCCGCTCGAAGGCTGCGATGGCAAGGCTGGAGCGGTCGATCAGGTCGGCCAGGATGCCGGTCAGCGTCGCATTGCCGGCGAACTCCGCCAGCAGCAGGTGGAACTGGCCGGACAGGCGGATCATCGCCTTGCGGTCGGCGGCGCGCTCGGCCGCATCCTCCAGCGCGCCGTGGTCGCGCAGCTTCTCCAACATGTCGTCGGGCAGCGGGCGCGGCAGCCGTTCCAGCCGTTCCATGATCGCGCGTTCGATCACCCGCCGCGCCTCGAACACTTCGCGCGCCTCTTTCGGCGTCGGCTTGGCGACGAAGGCGCCGCGGTTGGGGATCAGCGTCACCACCCGCCGCTGCGCCAGCAGAAGCAGCACCTTGCGCACCCGCTCCCGGCTGACCCCGAAGGCCTCGGCCAGGCTTTCCTCCGTCAGCTTGGTGCCGGGCGGCAGGCGGCGGTCGGCGATTGCCTCCCCGATGCTGCGGACGATGCGGGTTTCGGCGCTGGCACGGGGCGTGCGGCGGGCTGGCTTGGCGGGCGCGGCGGTCGTCATGGGCTGGCAAAGCGCTTTTAACGGTGTGCGGGAATAGCATCGCAGATTGTGCACAAACTGGGCCAGCAGGGAAGCAGCAATCGCCCGAGTGGCGCGGCGGCACTCGTTGGAACTGAGGCTGCCCAATATAGCGCCATTGCGCTGAATCCCTGCACAAATGCCGGATCGTTGCGCAGTGGGGCATAGGGAAACCGGCTGATTTGCGAGAGTCCGTCGATGGCACGCGGCATGCAGAAGGCAGAACGGTCACAAACGACCGCACAGATTGTGCACAATTGTGGAGGCGCTCCGATGACGGCAGGTTCGACGGTCGAACTTGTGAAGCTGCGCAAGGCCTATGGCGCAACCGTGGCGGTGGACGGCATCGATCTGCGGATCGCCGCGGGCTCCTATTGCTGCCTTCTGGGACCGAGCGGCTGCGGCAAGACCTCCACCCTGCGGATGATCGCCGGGCACGAGGACATCACCGATGGTGACCTGCTGATCGGCGACACGGTGGTGAACGACGACCCACCGGCCAAGCGCGGCACGGCGATGATGTTCCAGAGCTACGCCCTGTTCCCCCATCTGGACTGCACCGACAACGTCGCCTTCAGCCTGAAGATGAAGGGTGTGGCGAAGGAGGAGCGCCGCCGCCGGGCGGCCGAGATGCTCGACCTCGTCGACATGGGCAAGTACGCCGGCCGCCTGCCGTCGCAGCTGTCGGGTGGGCAGCAGCAGCGCGTGGCGCTGGCCCGTGCGCTGATCACCCGGCCGGGCGTGCTTCTGCTGGACGAGCCGCTGTCGGCGCTCGACCCCTTTCTGCGCGTCCGCATGCGGGAGGAGCTGAAGCGGCTGCACCGCGACATCGGCATCACCTTCATCCACGTCACCCACAGCCAGACCGAGGCGATGGCGCTGGCGGACCTTGCCGTGGTGATGAACCAGGGGCGGATCGAGCAGGCCGGGCCGCCGCGCGACCTGTTCAACCAGCCACGCACCGCCTTCGTTGCCCGCTTCATCGGCGGCCACAACGTCATCGAGGCCGGTGCGATTGGGGGCGGGATCGTCGGCGATGCCGGCCGCTGCGCGGTGCGTGCCGACCGCATCCTGCTGGGTGGCGCCGACCTGCCGACCGAAATCCAGGTGGAGGGCACGGTGCGCTCGCTGGAGTATCACGGCGCGTCCGTCCATCTCAGCCTCGACGTCGCAGGCGCCGACGAGTTCGCCGTCGTGCTGGACGAGGCCCGCTATTTCGATGCGCCGGTCGGCGTGGGCGATCGCGTGCACGCCGGCTGGAGCCGCCGCGACATCCACCCGCTGGTGGCCTGATTTCCTTTCAAAACGCCTGCTCAAGCAAAAACACGTGACGAACAGACTGGAGGCTCAGCGATGACCGACACCCGTACTCCTTCGAAGCCGTCGAAGTCCCTGGGCGGCGTCAGCCGCCGCACCCTGCTGAAGGGCACCGCCGCCGTGGCGGGTGCCGCCGTCGGCTCCGGCGCCATCACCGGCTTTCCGACCATCTGGGCGCAGAACATCAAGAACGTCACGCTGCGCCAGTTCGGCACCGGCGTGTCGAACCTGAATGCCGTCGCCGACAAGGTGAAGGAGGATCTGGGCTTTACCCTGCAGATGACGGCGCTCGATTCCGACGCGGTGACCCAGCGCGCGGTGACGCAGCCGAAATCCTACGACATCGCCGACATCGAGTACTGGATCTGCAAGAAGGTCTTCCCGGCTGGCGTGATGCAGCCGATGGATGTCGCGAAGATCAAGAATTTCGACAAGATCGTTCCGATCTTCATCACCGGCAAGCTGACGCCGGACAGCGCCATCGCCCAGGGCACCGCCCCTCACACCGTGGGCTTCGTCGAGGGCAAGGACAGCACCAAGTTCGCCAAGTCGCCGACCCAGTGGATGACGCTGATCCCGACCATCTACAACGCCGACACGCTGGGCATCCGCCCCGATCTGGTGGGCCGGCCGATCGGCAGCTGGAAGGATTTGCTCGACCCCGCTTTCAAGGGCAAGGCGTCGCTGCTGAACATCCCGTCGATCGGCATCATGGACGCCGCCATGGTCTGCGAGGCGATGGGCGAGATCAAGTATGGCGACAAGGGCAACATGACCAAGGAGGAGATCGACAAGACCCTGAAGATCATGACCGAGGCCAAGAAGGCCGGCCAGTTCCGCGCCTTCTGGAAGACCTTCGACGAGAGCGTCAACCTGATGTCGTCGGGCGAGGTCATCATCCAGTCGATGTGGTCGCCGGCCGTCGCCGCCGTGCGCGCCAAGGGCATCCAGTGCGTCTACCAGCCGCTGAAGGAAGGCTATCGCGCCTGGGGCGGCGGTCTGGGCATCGCCAAGCACCTGAGCGGGCTGGAGCTGGAGGCGGCCTATGAGTACATCAACTGGTATCTGTCGGGTTGGGTCGGCGCCTATCTGAACCGCCAGGGCTATTATTCGGCCGTCCTCGACACCGCCAAGCAGCACATGTCGCCGGAGGAATGGGCCTTCTGGATGGAGGGCCAGCCGGCGAAGACGGACATCGTCAGCCCCGAAGGCAAGGTGATGGAAAAGGCCGGCGCCGTGCGCGATGGCGGATCGTTCCAGGACCGCATGGGCCGCGTCGCCTGCTGGAACGCGGTGATGGACGAGGACCGCTACATGGTCCGCAAGTGGAACGAGTTCATCGCGGCTTAGTCATCGGCTTCGATGCCCCCTGCCTAACCCTCCCCCGCTTCGCGGGAGAGGGAAGGGGCCCATGCGCAGCATGGGAAGGGAGGGGGCACGGCACCGGTCCAATCCTCAACCCCAGGAGCCCCGCCCATGACCCTGACCGCCGAAACGCCCCGACCGTCCGTCACGGCCGCCGCCGGCCGGGCGAGGCGTGTCCGCCTGCTTCCGCGCGTCGCCCCCTATCTCCAGGCGGCGCCGCTGACCGTCGCGCTGCTGCTGTTCCTGCTGGTGCCGATCCTGACCATCGTCGCGGTCAGCTTCTGGGATTACGACAGCGTGCGCATCTACCCGGACTTCGTGCTGACCAACTATACGGAACTGCTGACCTCGCCGGTCACCTGGAAGACCTACCTGAACACGCTGAAATACGCGGCGCTGACCTGGGCGATCACGCTCGGCATCGGCTTCACGGTCGCCTATTTCCTGGCCTTCCATGTGCGGTCCACCACCTGGCAGATGGTGCTGTTCCTGGTCTGCACCATCCCGTTCTGGACCTCCAACATCATCCGCATGATCTCGTGGATCCCGTTCCTGGGACGCAACGGGCTGCTGAACTCGGGCCTGATCTCCGCCGGGATCATCGACCGGCCGCTGGAGTTCCTGCTGTTCTCCGACTTCTCGGTGGTGCTGGCCTTCGTCCACCTCTATGCGCGGTTCATGGTGGTGCCGATCTTCAATTCGATGATGCGGATCGACCGCGCGCTGATCGAGGCGGCGCGCGACGGTGGCGCCAGTGCGGCGCAGACGCTGTGGAACGTCATCCTGCCGCTGACCAAGCCCGGCATCGCCATCGGCTCCATCTTCGTCGTCACGCTGGTGATGGGCGACTTCATCACCGTGCGGCTGATGAGCGGCGGGCAGAGCGCCTCCATCGGGCTGATGATCGCCAACGAGATCTCGCTTCTGCAATACCCGGCCGCCGCCGCCAACGCGGTGGTTCTGCTGGCCGTCGTCCTCATCATGGTGGTGGCGATGCTGCGCGTCGTCGACATCCGGAAGGAGCTGTGAGTGATGAACACCTCCCGCCGAGGCCTGTCCTTCTACCTGCTGGCCGGTTTCTTCGCGCTGTTCGTGCTGTTCCTCTACGGCCCGACCGCCACCATCCTGGTTCTGTCCTTCCAGGGGCCGGAGGGCGGACTGACCTTTCCGATGAACGGGGTGTCGCTGCACTGGTTCCGCAACCTGTTCGAACAGCAGGCGGTGGGCGATTTCGGCGGGTCGTTCCGCCGGTCGATCGCGCTGGGGCTGATGGTGATGGTGCTGACCGTGCTGTTCTCGGTGCTGGCCGGCTTCGCCTTCCGCCGCCGTTTCCGCGGCAGCGGGGCGCTGTTCTACCTCGCCGTCGCCAGCCTGATCGTGCCGTCGATCCTGGTCAGCCTGGGCATCGGCCTGCTCTTCAACATCCTGGGTCTGGAGCCGTCCTGGTACAGTTCGGCGCTCGGCGCGCACCTGACCTGGACGCTGCCTTTCGGCCTGCTGATCGTCTTCGCCATCTTCAACCGCTTCAACCCGGCCTATGAGGAGGCGGCGCGCGATCTGGGGGCGTCGCCCTGGCAGACGGTGCGCCATGTGGTGCTGCCGATCCTGCTGCCCAGCCTGATCGGCGTCGGGCTGTTCGGCTTCACCCTGTCCTATGACGAGTTCGCCCGCACGCTGATGACCGCCGGCAGCTTCAACACGCTGCCGCTGGAGATCTACGGCATGACCACCAACGTCACCACGCCGGTGCTCTATGCGCTGGGGTCGCTGACGACTGTCTTCTCCTTCACCGTGATCGGCCTCGCCCTGCTGGGCCTGATCCTGCTGCGCCGCCACCGCCTGCGCCGAAGCGGCGCCTGAGGATTCCCGATACCATGCGCATTCTGGTTGTCAATCCGAACAGCACCGCCTCGATGACGTTGCGGATCGGTTCCGCCGCCAGCAAGGTCGCCGCGCCCGGCACCGAGATCCTGGCCGTTAACCCGCCGACCGGCCCCGCCAGCATCGAAGGCTATTATGACGAGGCGCTGGCCGTGCCCGGCATGCTGGCCGTGATCGACCGGCACCAGCGCGAGAACGACATCGCCGGCACTGTGATCGCCTGTTTCGACGATGTCGGGCTGGACGCCGCCCGCAGCCTCGCCACCGCACCGGTGGTCGGCATCTGCGAAGCGGCGATGCAGACCGCCGGGCTGCTGGGCGGCCGGTTCGCCGTGGTGACGACTCTCGCCCGCTCCGTCCCGGCGCTGGAGCATCTGGCCCGACGCTATGGCATGGCCGGGCGCTGCACCATCCGCGCCGCCGGCGTGCCGGTGCTGGCGCTGGAGGAGCCGGCGTCCGGTGCGGTTGAGCGCGTGCGCGCCGAAATCCACCGGGCGGTGGAACAGGACGGGGCGGAGACCATCGTGCTGGGCTGCGCCGGCATGGCCGACCTCGCCCGCTCCCTGAGCGACGAGACGGGCCTGCCGGTGGTGGACGGCGTCACCGCCGCCGTGAAGCTGGTGGAGGGGTTGGCCGCGCTCGGCCTGCGCACCAGCAAGGCGGGCGGCTATGCCGCGCCGCTGCCCAAGGAAAGGTGAAGGAAGGAGGTCGCCAAGCCGGCGGCGATGTGGCAAATGCGTTTGCGGGGCCTCACCGATGTTGGCCCCGTTCCATGATCCGCCAGGAGCCCGCCATGACCGTGCCGCCCGCCTCCCACGCCTCCGCTGCCGACCGGCTGGAGGCGGCACTCGCCAGGATCGCCGACCCGGAGCGGCAGGGCGCCCTGGTCTTCACCGACGTCTATGCGGAAGAGGCGCGCGCCGCCGCCATGGCCAGCGACCGTCGGGCGGCGGCCGGCCGGCCGCTCGGGCCGCTCGACGGGCGGATCGTCTCGGTGAAGGCTCTGTTCGATGTGGCGGGCGAGACCACGGCGGCCGGGTCTGCCATCTTGCGCGGCCGGCCGGCCGCATCACGCGACGCCCGTGCGGTTGCCCGGCTGCGCGCGGCCGGTGCGGTGATCGTCGGCCGGACCCACATGACGGAGTTCGCCTTTTCCGCCGTCGGCATCAATCCCCATTACGGCAATCCCGGCAATCCCCGTGACCGCTCGCGGGTGCCAGGCGGATCCTCCTCCGGAGCGGTGATCTCGGTGGCCGACGGCATGGCGGAGATCGCGCTGGGCAGCGACACCGGCGGATCGCTGCGCATTCCGGCGGCCCTGTCCGGCACCGTCGGCTTCAAGCCATCCGCCGGGCGCCTGCCGGCCGAGGGGGCGTTCCCGCTGTCGCCGACGTTGGACGTCATCGGTCCGATTGCCGCCACCGTCGCCGATGCAGCCTTGCTCGACAGCGTGCTTTCCGACGGCGATCCGGTGCCGTTGGCGGCGCTTCCGGTCGCCGGGCAGTCTTTCCTGGTGCCGCGTGGCCGGCTGTTCGACGGCGTCGAGCCTGCCGTCGCCGCTGCGTTCGAGGCAGCGCTGGACCGGCTACGCGCGGCCGGGGCGCACATCGTGGACGGCTCCATCGAGGCGGAGTTGGAGGCATTGGCGGCGTTGGACCGCATCGGCGTCTTCACCGCCATCGAGCTGGCGGCGACGCTGGCCGAACTCGGCATCACGGCGCTCGACGGCATCGATCCGAAGACCCGCGCGCGGATCGAGGCCGGCGGCAGGGCGCCCGCCGCCGACTATGTCCGGATGCAGCGCCGCCGCGCCGAGTTGATCCGGCTGATGGACGAACGGCTGACCCGGCATCCGGTCCTGCTGCTGCCGACCGTGCCGATGACCGCGCCCGCCATTGCCGAGGTGCTGGAGGATGCGACCTTCCACCGGGTCAATCTGGCGCTGCTGCGCAACACCCGCGTCGCCAACCTGTTCGACCTGCCGGCCATTTCCCTGCCGGTTCCCGCCGACGGGTTGCCGGTCGGGCTGATGGCGATGGGGCGGCGCGGCGGCGACCGCAGCCTGCTGGGCATCGCCGCCGGGATCGAAGCGGTGCTGCGGGGGTGATGGCCGCGCAATCTCAGCCGACGGGAGGGAGCGGTCTTCTCGGAATGTAATTTGTCATCCTGCCACAACGGTCCTACTGTTCATTAACATGAAGGACTGGCTTGGATGGGCAAACGATGGATCTGACCCCCGGCACGCTGGACAGGATGAC
>NZ_CAMLJP010000021.1 GCF_946480385.1 uncultured Azospirillum sp. | reverse complement strand
GCCCGGCCGAAGGGGCTATAACCGACGCCCTGGCATTGCTATCGCGCGTGTGTGTCCTCATGCCCCTTCGGATCGAGACCTTTTCCAACGTCACCGGCGGCTCCAGCTTCTTCAAGGCGGTGGGCCACCCGCTGGCGGCGCCCAAGGCCGCGATCCTGATCGCGCGGCTGGCCTCCTTCGGCCCGGTGGCGGTCTATGACCCGCTGGGCCTGCTGTCGGGGCTGGCGGAGTTCTATGACCTGTCGTCGATCGACATCGGCGGCATCTATGTCCAGGACGTGGAGCAGGTGGGCCGCGAGGTGTTCGGCCACGCCGCCCGCCCGGTGACCGACCTGCCGTCCAGCGGCGCCCGCACCGTCTTCATCGTCGCCTTCGATTCCCAGCGGCTGGAAGGCCACATCGCCCACCTGATCCCGAAGCAGGCCGGCGTCGTCTCGCTCGACGCCATGCGCGTGCCGGAAGACATGCTGAACGACCCCGGCCACTACCTGTCGAAGTTCAACTGGGCGACCAACTTCGCCTGGTTCCGCGACGGTGCCGGCCATCACACCCGCGTGGTGTCGGCCAATTACTGGCCGCGCTACGGTGCCAAGGGCACCCGGCTGTGGGCCTGCCTGTTCGACGGCGAAGGCCGTCCCATCGCCGACTGGACGGAGCCGATGCCGCCGACCGACGGCACCGTGGTGATCGACAGCCGGCAGGTGCGCGAGCGCTTCAACCTGTCCGACTTCTGCGGCTCGCTGTTCCTGCATGTCATCGGCGCCGCCGGGCATGACGTGGTGAAATACGCGCTCGACACCTATGGCGACGACGACAGCGTGCTGTCCTGCACCCACGACGCCAACGCCTGGCCCGCCGACCTCTATGCCGGCCTGCCTGCCCCGCGCGAGGGCGAGCGGGTGACCCTGTGGATCCAGAACAGCCACCCGACGCCGATCCCGGCCGGCGCCGTCGGCCTGAACCTGATGGGCTCGGCCGACATCCGCAGGCTCGACCAAGCGGTCCCGGCCTTCGCCACCGTCGAGCTGGACGTCGCCAGCCTGTTCCCCGAGGCCCGCTGGCCCCAGCAGTTCGAGGTGCAGGCCGGCAAGCATTTCGTCCGCCCGCGCTATGAGATCGTCGCCGCCGACGGCCGCCGCCGCATGGCCCATGCCAATGTCGAGCGTACCGACCTGAAGCCCGACCCCAAGTTGCCGCAACTGACCGGTGGCGCCATCGACAAGGGCGTCGTCGGCAAGGGCCACATCCTGCCGGCGCCGCTGCTGCCGATGGGCCGCTGGCGCACCATTCTGCTGCCGACGCCGATGAGCACGGCGCAGACCGAACTGCCGGTGAAGGCCGTCGTCTACGACCGCAACGGCGTCGAGATCGCCGAACATCGCTTCGGTAACCTGAAGCGGTCAGACAGCGTGGCGCTGGACGTGACCGGACTGGTCGCGGACAAAAGCGTCGTTGACGGCTGGGGCCATGTCGAACTGGTCTATGATTTCGAAGCCGGAACGATTGCCGACGGCTGGCTGCACGCACTGGTCCGTTACGAGGACGTAACGACCGGCCATGTGGCAGAGACCAGCTTCGGCAGCCACATGTTCAACATGGCGATGGTCTATCGCGACGAACCCCAGAGCTACCATGGCCGTCCGCCCGGCCTGTCGACCCGCCTGTTCCTGCGGCTGGGCACCGACCCGTGGGACACGCTCTGCCACCTCGTCTACCCTGCCTCGACCCAGTGGCATGACACCTCCGACACCAGCCTGATCCTGGTGCGGCGCGACGGCGTCGAAGTGGCACGCAAGCGGCTGGCGATCCCCTGCGGCGGCTCGCGTTTCTGGCGCTATCACGAGATGTTTACGGAAGCGGAACGGTTGGCGGCGGGCGAGCATGCCTATGTGCTAATTCGCGACACCACCTGCCGCCTGTTCGGCTACCATGGCTGCCTTGCGGGTGACAGCGCCTTCAGCCTCGACCATATGTTCGGTTTCTAGAACCGTTCCAATCGCGAACTCCCTTCTGCCGATCACTGCGGGATCAGACCCATGGCCACCACGCACCACACCAAGGTCCTCATCATCGGCGCCGGCCCGGCCGGCTACACCGCCGCCATCTATGCCGCGCGCGCCAATCTGGAACCGCTGATGGTCCAGGGCATGCAGCCGGGCGGCCAGCTGATGATCACCACCGATGTGGAGAATTACCCCGGCTTCGCCGATCCGATCCAGGGCCCCTGGCTGATGGAGCAGATGCAGAAGCAGGCGGAGCATGTCGGCACCAAGATGGTGTTCGACCTGATCACCGATGTCGACTTCACCCAGCGTCCTTTCGTTTGCAAGGGCGACAGCGGCGACACCTACACCGCCGACAGCGTCATCATCGCCACCGGCGCCCAGGCGCGCTGGCTCGGCATTTCGACCGAGGAGATCTATCGCGGCTTCGGCGTGTCGGCCTGCGCCACCTGCGACGGCTTCTTCTTCCGCGGCAAGGAGGTCGCGGTGATCGGCGGCGGCAACTCGGCGGTCGAGGAGGCGCTGTACCTGACCAACCACGCCACCAAGGTGACGGTCATCCACCGCCGCGACAGCTTCCGCGCCGAACGCATCATGCAGGACCGCCTGTTCCGCCACCCGAAGATCGAGGTGGAGTGGGACAGCACGGTGGAGGAGATCGTCGGCGAGGGCGACGGCACCATGGGCAACCCGCGCGCCGTCACCGGCGTGCGCGTGAAGAACGTCAAGTCGGGCGAGGAGCGCGTGATCCCGGTGGCCGGCGTCTTCGTCGCCATCGGCCACGTTCCTGCGACCGAAATCTTCAAGGGCAAGGTGAAGATGGACGAGTCGGGCTACATCGTCACCGCCCCCGATTCGACCGCCACCGACATCGCGGGCGTCTTCGCCGCCGGCGACGTGAAGGACAAGGTCTATCGTCAGGCGGTCACCGCCGCCGGCATGGGCTGCATGGCCGCGCTGGAGGCCGAACGCTGGCTCGCCCACCACGAGCCGGCCGCCGGCGCCCATGGCGACCAGAGCCCGGCGGGGACTTGGTGAGCTGAGGCATTTGCCCCCTCCCTATCCCTCTCCCGCTTTGCGGGAGAGGGGATTGGACGCTTGTCAGCTTGATGTGATGCAAGGGAGAGGCGGAGTTCCCTCTCCCGCGCTAGCGGGGGAGGGTTAGGGAGGGGGCACACGCAGCAACCACTCCCCATACCCCCCCTATGCCCTTGACGGGCTTTGCACAAAGCCCCGACTGTGATTCCTTAGCGCGTCCAATCGCGAGGGAGTCCTCTTGCCTACGCTGAAACGCGGCCTGACCCTGCTGGTCACGGTCGCCGCCACCCTGCTGGGCCTGCTGCTGGTCACGTTCCTGATCGGCCGCGTCGTGCCGATCGACCCGGTGTTGTCCGCGCTCGGCGACCGGGCGAGCGCCGAAAGCTATGCGCAGATGCGCACGCAGCTGGGCCTCGACCTGCCGCTGTGGCAGCAGTTCCTCCGCTATGTCGGCGACGTGCTGCAGGGCGACCTCGGCACCTCGGTGCTGACCTCCCGCCCGGTGCTGGAGGATGTGCTGCGCGTCTTCCCGGCGACGCTGGAACTGGCGACGGTCGCCGTCGTGCTCGGCGCCCTGCTGGGCGTGCCGGCGGGCGTGTTCGCCGCCACCCACCGCGGGCGCTGGCCCGACCACGCCATCCGCCTGCTCGGCCTGATCGGCCATTCGGTGCCGATCTTCTGGCTCGGGCTGATGGCGCTGCTGCTGTTCTACGCCAAGCTGGACTGGGTACCGGGACCGGGGCGGGTCGACGTCTTCTATGAGGGGATGGTCGATCCGGTGACCGGCATCGTCACCGTCGACGCCCTGCTGGCCGGCGAGGCTGAGATCTTCTGGAACGCAGTTCATCATCTGGTGCTGCCGTCGGCCATCCTCGGCCTCTACAGCGTCGCCTACATCGCGCGGATGACGCGCGGCTTCATGCTGGACCAGCTGCGCCAGGAATACATCACCACTGCGCGGGTGAAGGGACTGTCGGAGACCCGCGTGGTCTGGCGCCACGCGCTGGGCAACATCGCGGTGCCGCTGATCACCGTCATCGCCCTGTCCTATGCCAGCCTGCTGGAGGGGTCGGTGCTGACCGAGACGGTGTTCGCCTGGCCCGGCCTTGGGCTCTACATCACCAATTCGCTGCTCAGCGCCGACATGAACGCGGTGCTGGGCGGGACGCTGGTGGTCGGCGCGGTCTTCATCGCGCTGAACCTGCTGTCCGACCTGCTCTATCGCCTTCTGGATCCCCGGGCCCGATGACCGCGCGCACCGATACCCAATCCGCCGGCTGGCGGGAGTGGCTGACCACCGACACGCCGCAGTCCCGCGCGCAGGCCCGGCTGGGCCGCGCCTGGGCCGGCTGGACCGCCTTCCGCCGCAACCGGCTGGCCGTCGCCGGGCTGCTGATCGTGCTGGCGCTGGTCGTCGTCGCGGCGTTGGCCCCGGTGCTGGCGCCCTACCATCCCTATGCCCAGAACCTGGACAACCGGCTGATGCCGCCCAGCCTCGCCCATTGGCTGGGCACCGACGCCTTCGGACGCGACATCCTCTCGCGCCTGATCCACGGCGCGCGGCTGACGCTGATGATCGTGGCGCTGGTGGCGGCGACGGCGCCGCTGGCCGGTCTGATCATCGGCACGGTCGCCGGCTATTTCGGCGGCTGGGTCGACACCGTGCTGATGCGCATCACCGACATCGCGCTGGCCTTCCCCAAGCTGATCCTGGCGCTGGCCTTCGTCGCCGCGCTCGGCCCCGGCATCGAGAATGCGGTGATCGCCATCGCCATCACCTCCTGGCCGCCCTATGCCCGCATCGCGCGGGCGGAGACGCTGACCGTCCGCCGCGCCGACTTCATCAGCGCCGCCCGGCTGCAGGGCGCCTCCAGCCTGCGCATCATCCTCGGCCACATCATGCCGCTGTGCGTCGCCTCGCTGATCGTGCGGACGACGCTGGACATGGCGGGCGTGATCCTGACCGCCGCCGGCCTCGGCTTCCTCGGCCTCGGCGCCCAGCCGCCGCTGCCGGAATGGGGGGCGATGATCGCCAGCGGCCGGCAATATGTGCTGGAGCAATGGTGGGTCGCCGCCATGCCCGGCCTCGCCATCTTCATCGTCAGCCTGGGCTTCAACCTGCTGGGCGACGGGCTGCGCGACGTGCTGGACCCGAAGGGGGATTGACGATGACCGATAATACCCCCCTGCTCGAAGTCTCCAATCTCCGCGTCGCCTTCCCCACCCGCACCGGCTTGGCCGAGGCGGTGCGCGGCGTCTCCTTCACGCTCGGCCGGGAGAAGCTGGGCATCGTCGGCGAGTCGGGATCCGGCAAGTCGATGACCGGCCGCTCCATCCTGCGCCTCGTGCCCCCGCCGGGCCGGGTCACCGCCGATCGGCTGGCCTTCAACGGCGAGGATCTGCTGGCGGCCTCGTCCAGGCGCATGCGCGACATCCGCGGCCGGCGCATCGCCATGGTGATGCAGGACCCGAAATACTCGCTGAACCCGGTGATGACCGTCGGCCGCCAGATCGCCGAGGCCTACCGCGTCCACAGCAGGGCCGGCGCCGCCGAGGCGAAGCGCCGCGCGCTGGAGATGCTGGCCGCCGTGCGCATCCGCGATCCCGAGCGGGTCTATGACCGCTACCCGCACGAGGTGTCGGGCGGCATGGGCCAGCGCATCATGATCGCGATGATGCTGATCCCCGACCCCGACCTGCTGATCGCCGACGAGCCGACCTCTGCGCTGGACGTCACCGTGCAGATGCAGGTGCTGGCGATCCTCGACGACCTCTGTTCCCAGCGCGGCATGGGCATGATCTTCGTCAGCCACGACCTGAACCTCGTCGCCTCCTTCTGCGACCGCATCCTCATCATGTATGCCGGCCGGGTGGTGGAGAGCTGCCGCGCGTCGGAGCTGCACGCGGCGCAGCACCCCTACACCCGCGGCCTGCTGGCCAGCCTGCCGAAGATCGACGAGCCGCCGGGCGACTTGCCGGTGCTGAGCCGCGATCCCGCCTGGTTGGAAGTGTGACGATGATGATCGATATCCAGGATTTGCGGGTCAGTTTCGGCGATGGCGCCGACGCCGTCACCGCGGTGGACGGCGTCACCCTGTCGGTGCGGGAGGGCGAAAGCTTCGGCCTTGTCGGCGAGTCCGGCTCCGGCAAGTCCACCGTCCTGCGCGCGGTCAGCGGCCTGAACGACGACTGGACCGGCCGCATCGCCGTCGCCGGGACCGAGCAGGGGCCAAAACGGCAAAAGGGCTTCTACAAGCTCTGCCAGATGGTGTTCCAGGACCCCTATGGCTCGCTGCACCCGCGCCACACGGTGGACCGCATCCTGGCCGAACCGATCGCCATCCACGGGCTGGGCGATGCCGACGCCCGCATCGACCGGGTGCTGCGCGATGTGGGACTCGGCCCGTCCTTCCGCTTCCGCTACCCGCATCAGCTGTCGGGCGGCCAGCGCCAGCGCGTCGCCATCGCCCGCGCCCTGGTGCTGGAGCCTCGCATCCTGCTGCTGGACGAGCCGACCTCGGCGCTCGACGTGTCGGTCCAGGCAGAGATCCTGAACCTGCTGCGCCGGCTGCGGGCGGAGCACGGCCTGACCATGGTACTGGTCACCCACAACCTCGCCGTCGTCGCCAACCTATGCGACCGGTTGGCGGTGATGAACCGCGGCCGTCTGGTGGAGGAGATGAGCGTGGAGGAACTGCGCCGGGGCGCGGCGCGCGAGCCATACACGTTGCAGCTCCTGCGCGCCAGCCTGGGCTACGACCGCGCGACGGCGGAGAGCTTCCGGGATTATGCGTGAGGGAAGCGTCCCCGGTTTGCGATCACTCGGCCGCCAAAACCTGGGCGACCATATCGGGCTGCTTTTCGATGACGCGCAGGTAGGAGGCGACGGCGGCATCAGGCTCCCGCCGCCCCTGCTCCCACTCCTGTAGCGTGCGCAGCGGAATGCCGAAACGCTCGGCGAACGCCTCCTGCGACAGGCCGGTCGAGCGGCGAACCCGCTTCGCCAAGGGCGGATGCCGCATGGCGGCGAGTTGCTCATCGGTGAAGCTATCGTGGTCGCTCATCGGGATCACCTTGGGTCTAGGATGCCGTTGCTCAGGAGTTGGCCTTGAAATAGTGGGCCGCCTCGCGTTTGTCGGCCTCCCGCACTGAAATGAATCTTACCCCCTCGGCACGTTCAGTGTAGGTGACGGCGTAGACCTTGCCATTGACCATGCCCAGCGCGTTGAAGCGCTCTTCGCCATAATCCATGGACAGATCGGGCGCTTCGATCAGGTTGCGGTCGCGAAGGACCTCGGCCCCAAAGGACAGGTCCAAGCCGTGCTTGCGGCGATTGAGCAGGTTCTTGACCGGATCGAATGGCTCACCCATGGCACTCAACACTACGTCAATGACGGAGTCGACGCCAGAGGGATATCACATCACCCCAGCCGCACCACGCACAGCTTGTCGTCCGCCCCCTTGGCGGCGGCCTTGTGGTCGGCGATGGCGGCATTGACGGCGTCGGGGGTCAGCTGACCGCCGCCGGGCGGGATCACCACGGCGACGCCGCTAGCCGCCAGCAGCGGGAAGCGCCGTAGCGCCCCATAGCGGTCCTTCGCCAGGAACCCGCCGCTGACCCGCGTTTCGGCGTCGTACAGGCTCTCGGCATCCGAACGGAACAGCGCCAGCAGTTCCACCAGCCGGGCCAGCACCTCGCCCTCCTCGCCGCCGCTGACGCCCAGGAAGAAGTCGTCGCCGCCGATATGACCGGCGAAGGCGTCAGCGTCGATCGCCGCCCCGGCGCTGCCGGCCCAGGCCTTCAGCCGCTCGCTGAACATCAGGATGGCGCGGTCGCCCTGGCGGAAGCCGAAATTGTCGTTGAAGGGCTTGAAGTTGTCGAAATCCAGATAGGCCAGCACATGGCCGCGGCCCCCATCAGCCAGCGCCCCTTCGATGTGGCGCAGGATCGCCGCGTTGCCCGGCAGCCGGGTCAGCGGGTTCTGGTCGGTCGCCATCGCCAGATTGCGCTCATGCACCAGCCGCAACAGGGCGCCGCTCGACAGCACGCCGGCATAGGCGCCGCCCTCCACGATCACGATGCCGTCGGCGGCGGATTCGGTGGAGAAAGCCTCGATCACCCGGTCCAGCGGGGTGGAGATGTCGCAGACCGGCGACCGGATGACCAGATCGTCCAGCCGGTCGCCCAGGCCGCGGTTGCGCAGCAGCTCCCCGCCAAAGCGCGAGTAAACGTAACGCTTCAGGTCGCGCTCGCGGATCAGCCCAAGCGGCCGGTCATGCTCGTCGATGATCGGCGCGATGGGAGCACTGCCGTCGCGGCGGAAATAGTCCAGCAGCTCGGTCTTGCGCGAGTCCACCCGCAGCGGCGGCAGCCGTTCGATCACCTCCGACAGGCGTCGGTGCGACTCGCTGGGCTGGCGGCGGTCCTGGCGGTTGAGATCCTCGACCATCGCATAGCGGTTGGGCAGCCCGGTCAGATCCACCCGCGGCCGGGCGATCAGAAAGCCCTGCGCGAAGTCGCAACCCAAATCGCGGCAGGTGTAGAACTCGGTCGCGGTCTCCACCCCCTCCGCCACGATCTGGATGCCCAGCGCATGGGCGTGGCCGGCCAGCGCCGCCACCAGCGCCCGCTTGCGCGAATCCGCGTCGATGCCGGCGATGAAAAAGCGGTCGATCTTCACATAGTCCGGCCGCGCCTCGTACAGCGTGCGCAGGCCGGAATGGCCGACGCCGAAATCGTCGATGGCGATGCCGACCCCGCTCTGGCGGTAGCGGTCCACCGCCGCATCCACCGCGACGCCGCTGGGCACCGGCCGGCTTTCCGACAGTTCCAGCACGATGCCGCTGTTGCGCGAAGCCGCCGGATCGCGGGCGAGCCAGGGCGAGTCGGGCCGGCCGATCAGCCGGGCATCCAAGTTCAGGAACAGCTTCGCCTCGCTCCAGCCCGCCAGCGCGCGATAGGCGGCGACCGCCTTGGCATGCAGCGCCGTCTCCACCGTCGCCAGCAGGCCGGTGGCCTCGGCGGCGTCCAGCAACTCGCCGGCATTGGCGAAGCCGGTGCGCTCGAACCCGCGCAGCAGCGCCTCATAGCCATGGCAGCGGCCGGACCGAAGCTGGACGATGGGTTGGAAGGCATAGCGCAAGGCGCCGACCGCCGATGCCCAATCGAACGCCGCGGCGGCACCATCGGCGGCGCGGACGGCGGTCCAGTTCGCGCCATAGGACTCGGCGGCATCGTTTGCCGTTCGCCCGGTTTTGGCCCCGGCTATAGTCGTGGTCAGCACAGTCATCGCTCGGTCCGCCAGCGCCGATCCGGCATGAGATCAGCATCCGCTTGTAACAGAGCTTGTTTGCGGTTTCATGACCGCAGCGTCACGTTGTTGCGCAACGCGCCCTCCCGCCGCAGACGCGGAGGAACGGACAGAATCCGATTTCCGGTTGATCACAATCCAGCCGCGTACACGGTGCGGTGGAATGCGCATTGCCCGCACCATCATGCATCGCTATGCATGCATCGGTGGGAACCGGGCGGCGGAATGGCCACCGCCCGCGTCCCACCTACCTGGGAGCACAGAGTGGAAAAAGCACTCGTCCTCCTGGTCCTGGTGCTTCAGCTGATCAAGGCGATCCTTGACCTGCTGAAGTAACCGGACCGGACGGGGGGTGCGGCTGGCACCGCACCCTCCTGTCCGCCAGAATATGGTCAAACCGCCCTCCGCCGCAAGACCCACCCCACCACCGGAGCGCTCATCCGCGCCATCGCCGCTCAATCGGTCGGAGAGTGGTTCCCCCTCGGCGGCCCGGTGGTCCCGAATCGAATCCTCGTATCGCCGCGCCCGCCTGCGCTATAGGAAGGCCCCGCCAATCATGAGGGCGGTTCGGGTGAGTGGGAGGCGAGCGGCATGAAGGTCGGCATCGACATGGGGGCGACGAACGCGGGCAGCGCCGCGACGCTCGACCTGGAGGAGCTGCTGGCGACCCGTCTGCTGGTCCAGGGCAATTCCGGCTCCGGCAAGTCGCACCTGCTGCGCCGTTTGATCGAACAGAGCGCCCAATGGGTGCAGCAGGCGGTGATCGACCCGGAGGGCGACTTCGTCACGCTGGCCGAACGCTTCGGCCATGTGGTGGTCGAGGCCGACGAGCACAGCGAGGCCGCCCTGCAATCGGTCGCCGCCCGCGTTCGCCAGCACCGCGTTTCCGTCGTCCTGAACCTGGAAGGGCTGGACGCGGAAATGCAGATGCGCCACGCCGCCGCCTTCCTCGGCGGGCTGTTCGATGCCGACCGCGATTTCTGGTATCCGATGCTGGTGGTGGTGGACGAGGCGCAGCTGTTCGCCCCCTCGGCCGCCGGCGAGGTGTCGGACGAGGCGCGCAAGGTCTCGCTCGGCGCCATGACCAACCTGATGTGCCGCGGGCGCAAGCGCGGTCTGGCCGGGGTGATCGCCACCCAGCGGCTGGCGAAGCTGGCGAAGAACGTCGCCGCCGAGGCGTCGAACTTCCTGATGGGCCGCACCTTCCTCGACATCGACATGGCGCGCGCCGCCGACCTGCTGGGCATGGAGCGCCGGCAGGCGGAGATGTTCCGCGACCTGGAGCGCGGCCATTTCATCGCGCTCGGTCCCGCTCTGTCGCGCCGGCCGCTGCCGCTGCGCATCGGGGCGGTGGAGACCCAGGGCCGCACCGGCAGCCCGACCCTGATGCCGCCCCCCGCCACCCCGGTGGCGGACGCCCGCGACCTGATCTTCACCACCACCGAGCCGGAGCCGCCGCGCTACGTGCGCCGCCCCTCGACCTCGGCCAGCGCCGACCTGATGGCGCAGCTGGCGCGCGGCCGTCCCGCCGCGCCGCCACCGTCCGTTAGCGAAGCCGAGGCCGAGCAGCCCGCCCTGCTGCCGTTGGAGCCGGAGGAAACCCCGGAACAGGCCGCCGAGCGCGAGGCCCAGTACGATCAGGTTCTGGCCGAGGTGCTGGCCGATCCGGAGGCGCCCTACCGCTCGCTGGCCGTGCTGTACCAGGATTTCCTGGTGCGCTGCCGGGGACGCGGGGTGGATGGCGACCGTCTGGCCCTGCCTGCCTTCCGCCGCCGTCTGGCGACCGCCCGCGCCGGGGCCGGCAGCGGCGACGATCCCGCCTGGCAGCGCGCGACGGAGGTCGCCGCCACCCTGGCGGAGGACATCCAGCCGGTCTTCCTGCTGCTGGCGCGCGCCGCCCTCGACCACGCCCCCTGCCCGTCCGACGCCGATGTGGCGCGCGCCTGCGGCAGCCGGTCGAAGGGGCGCGGCCGCCGCCTGCTGACCTACATGGAACAGCGCGGCTTCATCACCAGCCGCAGCGGCCTGGGCAACACCCGTGCCATCACCCTGCCGGCATTGGGCTGGGAAACCGCGCTCGGCGACCCCAACGCCGACGACGCGGCGGACGACGCCGAGCAGGGCGGGTTGTTCGCGGCGGGGTGAGCGCCCCTCAACTTCCCGCCGTCGGCGCGCTCACCGGCTTGCCGCTCTGGCTCCAGCTGGTGACGAAGTCGTTCACGCCGGGCACCGCCATCATGTGCGAGTCCTTGACGTAGACGAAGCGCTTCGGTCCGAAATCATATTCGGTCAGCGTGATGCCGGCGGTGTGGCAGCGCTTGTATTCGGCGGCGCTGATCGGGCGGTCGGAGGCCACCATGTCGGGATGGTCCAGCCCGACCCCGGCGCAGAAGGCGCGGAAGCCGGCGGCGGTGCCGCGGGCGTCGAGATGCGGCTTGGTGTCGGGGCCACCGTCATATTTGGCCGCCGCCTGATCGATGGTGCCGCGCAGGGCCGGGCTGCCGACGATCCAGATGCCGCGGGCTTCCGGCGGCGGCTTGGGCACGGCTGGCGGCGGAAGGGCGGCGGTCTGCTGCGGCGGCGGCATGGTGCCCGGCATCTGGCAGCCGGCGAGCAGGGCGGCAGCGGCAAGCGCAAGGACCAAACTGCCGGCCGGCGCGGAAAAACGGATCATCGGGCGTCTCTCTCCTCAAGCATCGTCAGGCATCCGGGCGGCAAGGCCCGGAGGCTGACAATGAGAACGCCCCCGCCCGGCTTCAACGGCCCGGCCACCGCTTGTCCCTCGGGCCGCCCCGATGCGCCGCTCGCCATCCATGAGCAATCGCGATAGGATGAGCACCACCGATGACTATCCGGAATGCATTCTCATGTCCCTGCTCGACCTGGAGATCGACGCGCTGCGCGCCTTCGTCACCGTGGCGGAGGCCGGCGGTTTCACCGCGGCGGCCGAACGGCTGGGACGGACGCAGTCGGCGATCAGCGTCAAGGTCAAGAAGCTGGAGGACATGCTCGGCCGCCGCGTCTTCGAGCGCACCAGCCGGTCGCTTGCCCTGACCCATGACGGCGAACTGCTGATGGGCTATGCCCGCCGCCTGCTCGACCTGAACGACGAGACGGTGCGCCGCTTCACCGAACCGGCGGCAGAGGGCGAACTGCGGCTGGGAGTGGCCGAATATTTCCTGTCCGACCATCTGCCCCATGTGCTGCGCCGCTTCGCCAAGCTGCACCCGCGCCTGCACATCGACGTGCGGGTGGGCCTGTGCAGCGATCTGGTCTCGGCGCTGGATACCGGAGAGTTGGACCTCGTGATCTCGCGCCGCGATGCCGGCGACAGCCGCGGTCGCGCCATCTGGACCGAGCCGATGCGCTGGATCGCCGCCCCCGGTCTGGAAATCCCGACTGACGGCCCCTTGCCCTTCTGCGCCCTGCCGGCCCCTTGCGTCTTCCGCAACCGCGGGCTGGCGGCACTGGGCGAGATCGGCCGATCCTGGCGGGTGGTCTACACCAGCGCCAGCGTCATGGGGGTCCAGGCCGCCGTCCGCGCCGGGCTGGGGGTGGCGGTGCTCAGCGAATCCTCGGTGCCCGACGGCGTGCGCCGGCTGGGGGTGGAGGACGGCCTGCCCGAGTTGGGCAACGTCGAAATGGCGATCTTCGGCGAGACGCCGCGCAACCGCCGCCTCGCCGAACCGCTGGTCGGCTTCATCGTCGAGAGCCTGGCGGCGATGCGCCCCGCCCGCCCGCCGCTCGCCCTCGCAGGCTAAAGCGGCGGGGAAACGCGGATCAGAAGCCTTCCAGCACCACCTTGCCGCGCGCCTTGCCCGACTCGATCAGGGCATGGGCCTTGCGCAGGCTGGCGGCATCGATGCGGCCCAGCGTTTCCGTCA
Organism: uncultured Azospirillum sp.; assembly: GCF_946480385.1. Next base: position 51,791 of record NZ_CAMLJP010000021.1, on the reverse strand, counting down.
GGGTGGTGCGCAGCGTGCCGGCATCGACCAGCCGCGACACCTCGGTCAGCAGCTTGTGCTGGGCGATCATGTCGTCGGTCTGGAACAGCGACCGGGTGAACATCAGCTCCCAATGGAGCGAGACGCTCTTGCGCTTCAGCAGGCGGACGTCGATGGGCTCCGGATCGTCGATCAGGCCGATATGGCCCTGCGGCGCCACCAGCTCGACCAGATCCGGGAAATGGCGGTCGGTCGCGTTGGTCGAGAAGATGTAGTCGACACCGGACAGCCCCAGCGCCTTCACCTGCTCCGCCATCGGCCGGCTGTGGTCGATCACGTCATGGGCGCCCAGTTCGCGCACCCAGTCGGCGGTCTCCGGACGCGAGGCGGTGGCCAGCACCCGGACCTTGCTCAGCCGGCGGGCCAGCTGGATGGCGATGGAGCCGACGCCGCCAGCCCCGCCGACGATCAGCAGCGACTTGCCCTCGCCCCCATTCTGCCCATCACCATCGCGCGGCAGGCCCAGCCGGTCGAACAGCATCTCCCAGGCGGTGATGGCGGTCAGCGGCAGGGCGGCGGCCTCGGCGACGCTCAGGCTGGCCGGACGGGCGCCGACGATGCGCTCGTCGACCAGATGATACTCGCTGTTGGTGCCGGGACGGTCGATGGCGCCGGCATAGAACACCGCGTCGCCGGGGCGGAACAGGGTCACGTCCGGCCCGACCGCCTCGACGATGCCGGCAGCGTCGAAGCCCAGGATGCGCAGGTCGCCCCCGGCCGGCGAGGCGTTGCGGCGCAGCTTGGTGTCCACCGGGTTGACCGACACCGCCTCCACCCGGACCAGCAGGTCGCGGCCGGCGGGCGCCGGACGGTCGATCTCGACATCGATCAGCGCGTCGGCATCGGTGATGGGCAGGGACTTGCGGTAGCCGATGGCTTTCATGATGGCCTCGTCTTCATGCTGTGGAGGAAGTCGGGACACAGGATGACGGTGCCAATTGAATATGTGAAATTCATAGTTCTTGTTTCATCCATCCGAAACCACGATGGACGATCTGTTGTTTCACCTGCTCCGGACAGGGTGACGCCAAAGGGGTATGGAATAGCCGGGCGGGTTGGGCTGTTTGTACCGATGACCGCTTTCCTCACCGATCCCGGTCCTCCGCAAGACAGGAAGCAAGGCCATGCGCACCATCCGTCCGACGATCCTGCCGAAGATGCTGACCGCCCTGCTTCTGGCCGCGGGTGCGGCCACGCTGTCCGGCTGTGTCGCCTACGACGGCTACGACCCCTATTATCCCGCCTATGGCGGGCCGGTGGTAACGCCGCCGCCCACCGTCTACGCGGTGCCGCCGCCGGTCATTGTGCAGCCCGGCTACCGCTACCGCTCGTGGGATGGCGACCGCCGCTGGGGGGATCGCGGTTGGGGCGATCGCGGCTGGCACCGCCGGCAATGGAACCACAACGGCGACCCGCATGCATGGGAACGCCCCGGCGGCCCGCATGGCTGGGGTCGCTAGATCCAGACAGGCTTCCTTCGTCAGACGGCCGACGCCGGCACCTGATCGGCGCGGTTGCGCAGCACCAAGATGGTGTGATCGTCGTCGCACACCGCGCCGTCGCGCAGCAGGATCAGCGCCGCCAGCGTCGGGTCCACCGTGCGCAGGTCACGGCGGATGAACAGGGCGGGCAGCCGGGCGCATCCGCCGGTGTAGAGCACGACGTGATCGCCCGGTCCCCACAGCAGATGGACGGCGGCCGGGGCCAGCGGGTTGAAGCCGATCATCGCCCAGCGCGCGCCGAGCGCCGTCAGTTCCTGCGGGCGCACCACCGCCCCGGCCACGGTGCCGAGCGCGGTATAGTCGACGGCCTTGGCATCGAAGCGCAGGACCGCGACGGCGGCGCGTCCGATCTGCGCCAGGGTCTTGTCCTCGGAAAGCCCCAGTTCGGGCCGCCCCTTCAGATCGCGCCGGATCGCATTGACCACCATGGGCGCCGGCAGGCCGGGCACCGTGGCGGCGACCACCGTCTCCACCTGCCAGATCACCCCGGGCGTCATCACCGTGGGGGGATAGGGGGGAGGACCATAGACTTCGTCCCCCCCGGCATCGGACCCGGCCCCGCCATCCACGGCTGCATTGCCGCCGGCCACCGTGTCGCCGTCGATCATCAGCGCGATTCCGCAGGGGCCGTACTCGCCGCGGGCGGGCGCGCAGCTGACGAACCAATGGTCGATGAAAGGGCCGCCCCGCGCGGCCTCGCCCCCGCTCCGCTCGACCATGACGGCCCCGGCCTGCACCATGGCGTCGGCCGGCGGCGCATCGTCCGCCCCGGGCCGCAGCACGCGGGCCAGCAGCGCCGAGCCGATGCCCGGCGTCACATGGACGTGGAAACGGTCGGCCTGCGCCCGGACCGTTTCCAGCGCGATGCCGAGCCCGGCAAGCGAATCGCCCTCGGATGGCACCGACGGTTCGGCAATGGCGGCATCGCGGTCATAGGCCAGACATTCGACGCCGGCCCCCGACCGCATCCGTGCGATCAGCAGAGTGCCGTCCGGCCGGCCCAGCGCATGCTCGGCCAACGCGGCCACCAGCCGGTCCAGTCGGAGCGCCTCTTCGTCCCCCAGCACACCCTCGGCCCGCTCCGCCGCGATCCGACGCGCCGTGGCGATGTCGTCGGGCGACGCCACGGAGATGCGACGGTGACCATGATCGGGGAACATCGGACCGCTCCTGTCGGCGTTCTGGTTGCTCTTCGCCAGAACATTACAATCCTCTTGGGGTCAAGCCCACGTAAAGGACACGTCTCGTCTCATTTTTCGCCCGGCCGGAGCCGGACGAAGCGCAAGGTCCAAGGTTCCCCTTCGTCCACCGCGTCAGGATGCCGCCACTTCCATCAGCGCGGCCGGCTGGCGCATGGGGATTGCATGGGGCAGGTCGCGCCCGCGCAGCATCTCCGCCGCCTCCCACAGGCGGCCCAGCCCGACGATGGACCGGCTGCCGGTCTTTTCCATGATGCGGGCGCGGTGGACCTCCACCGTCTTGATGCTGATGCCCAGTTCCCAGGCGATGGTCTTGCTCTGCTTGCCGTCGACGATCAGTTCCAGAACCTCAGACTCGCGGCGGCTCAGCAGAGCCAGCCGGCGGACGGCGTCGCGGCTGCGGTCGCGCTGCTGGGCCTGGGGATTGCCGGAGGCGAGACAGGCGCGCAGCCGCTCCAGGAAGGCCGGAATGGCGAAGGGATGGGCGATGCAATCCATGGCGCCGGCCTTCATCGCGGCCACGGCGGCGTCGACATCGCCCTGCTCGGTCACCACCAGCACCGGCAGGTCATGCCCGTGCAGCGAGGCCTCCGCCATGAATTCGATGGCGGTCATGTCCGGCAGGTCGCTGCGCAGGACGATGCAGGCCGATGCGGTGCCCAGCACGGCCAGCGCGTCGGCGGCGGTGCTGTGGACCCGGCAGGCGATGCCGACGGCGCCCAGCGCCCGCGAGAGCGTGCTGCGCAACAGCAGGTCGCCGTCGACGATATGAACCAGGCAGGCGGTTTGCGGGTAAGCGGGCGCGGACATTTGCAGGGGCATCTTGGGACCTCCACCACATCGGACCGGCGAACAGCGCCGGCTCCACATGACGATCGATCCGACACCGAACCGCCGCCATGACCTGCATTTTAGCGGTCATCCCTTATTGACCGCCGCAGGCGCGAGGGATAGTGGGGGTGTCTAAAAGGATATCGGGGATATTATACGGGCGAACATCCGAACAAGAACCCCAATCAAGGCGCTATCCCGTGGCGCAATGCAAAACCACACGGCGAACTTCCCAAGTATATTCGCAAATTCTTCTCATAGACCGATTGCCGGCCCACCGGAAAAACCGCTTCAGCTTTGTCCCACACAGAATAATTCAACCGTAGATTTTTTGTTTCGCCGACACAGCATGAAAATTTCCCTATGGGAGAAATTTTATTACTGCGCCAGCCCCCCCGCCTCCACGCTCAGGCCCGGCGGCGGGTCGCCAGGACGATGCCGGCGGCGATCAGCGCGATGCCGATCCCGTGATAGAGATGCGGCTGCTCGCCCAGGAACAGGATGGCCAGCAGACTGCCGAAGACCGGCACCAGATGGATGGCGAGGCCGGCGGTGTTGGGACCGAGCAGTTCCACCGCCCGGTTGAAGCAGAGATAGGCGGCGATGGACGGGAACAGCACGGTATAGCCGACCGCCAGCACCGTGATGCCGCTGGCCTGCACCGGATGGCCGCTCAGGCTTTCCCAGATGTAGAAAGGCAGCAGTTCCACCGCGCCGATGGCGAAGGTGACGACGACGAAGCTCAGGCCATGGATGGACGGCCGCCGGCGCAGCAGCGTGGTGTAGGCGGCATAGATCGCCACCGCCGCCAGCATCCAGACGTCGCCGGCATTCAGCTCCAGCCCCAGCAGCGTCGCCGGATCGCCGTGGGAGATCAGCGTCATCGCGCCGATCAGCGAGACGGCGATCCCCACCCCCTGCATCGCCCCGATCCGGTCGCGGAACAGGACGAGGCTCATCAGCACGATCATCACCGGCATCGACGACTGCAGCATCACGCAGTTCAGCGCGGTGGTCGTGTTCAGCGCGATGTATTGGAAGGTGTTGTAGATGCCGATGCCCAGCGTGCCCAGCAGCAGGACGCTCTTCCACCGCGCCAGGATCGGCGTGATGTCGTGGCGCAGATGCGGCCAGGCGAAGGGCAGCACCACCAGCATGCCCAGGCACCAGCGCCAGAAGGCCAGCCCGATGGGCGGCACCGCCCCGGCGACCGCGCGCCCCAGGACCGCGTTGCCGGCCCAGAACAGGGGCGGCAGCATCATCAGCAGCCAGGCCTGATCGGCCAGACGGGATCCTTTGGCGGAGGCGACGCGATCGGCGGGCATCGGGCTGTCCGTGCTTTAGCTGCGGCGGCGGGGCGAGGCGAAGACGCTGGACGCGGACAGGGCGCCGCCACGGTCGCCGCCCCGATCGCCATTCTCTTCGGCGCGGAAGACGCTGGGGCGGGATTCGCGGCGGGGATGGCGCGGCGCGTCTTCACGGCCCTCGCCACCACGTCCCTCGCGGCCCTCGCGGCCTTCACGGGGCGGCTTGGCGGGCTGGCGCAGTTCGGCGTCGAGTTCGGCGATGCGCTTGACCAGCGCTTCACGGATGGCGGGGGCCGCGTGGGCTTTCAGCGTCGCCAGCTGCTCCTTGAGCTGAACCAGCTGGCGCTGCTTCTGCTCGCGGGTGCGCTTGATGGCGACGTTGTCGGAATGCTGGCCCTCGAAGGAGCGCATGGAACAGGCCCTCGTTAAAATATACGGAAGTCAGGAGGCCGGCGCCCCACGCTGGGGCACCCGGCAAGAGAGGGGCGGATTATTGGGAGGCGGCCGCGGCAAAGCAAGGCGGAGTTCGCCTTGACATTTTTAGGTTGGGGCTTTTCTCGGTGGGTGCGACTGGGCGCAACCCGCTCCCCCGCATTTCTCCGGACAAAAGAAAAGGGCGCCCCCTTGCGGAGGCGCCCCTTTCCGAACCGACAGACGGCGGGCTATTAGAAGCCCATGTCGTCCATGCCGCCCATGCCACCCGGCATGCCGCCCGGAGCAGCCTTCTTCTCCGGCTTCTCGGCGATCATCGCCTCGGTGGTGATCAGCAGGCCGGCGATCGAGGCCGCATCCTGCAGGGCGGTGCGAACCACCTTCACCGGGTCGATGATGCCGGCGGCCACCAGGTTGGTGAACTCGCCCTTTTGGGCATCGTAGCCGTAGTTGGCGTCGTTCTGCTCCAGCAGCTTGCCGACCACGATCGAACCGTCGGTGCCCGCGTTGAAGGCGATCTGACGGACCGGGGCCTGCAGGGCGCGGCGGATGATGTCGATGCCGACGCGCTGCTCGTCGTTGACCGGGGTCAGCTTGTCGAGAGCCTTGGCGGCATACAGCAGGGCGGTGCCGCCGCCGGCGACGATGCCCTCTTCCACCGCGGCGCGGGTGGCGTGCATCGCGTCGTCAACGCGGTCCTTGCGCTCCTTCACCTCGACCTCGGTGGCGCCGCCGACGCGGATGACGGCAACGCCGCCAGCCAGCTTCGCCAGACGCTCCTGCAGCTTCTCGCGGTCGTAGTCCGAGGTGGTCTCCTCGACCTGGGCGCGGATCTGGCCGCAACGGGCCTCGATGTCGGCCTTCTCGCCGGCGCCGTCGACGATCGTGGTGGTCTCCTTGGAGATCACGACCTTCTTGGCGGTGCCCAGCATGTCGATGGTGACGTTCTCGAGCTTGATGCCGAGGTCTTCCGAGATGACCTGGCCGCCGGTCAGGATGGCCATGTCCTCCAGCATCGCCTTGCGGCGGTCGCCGAAGCCCGGGGCCTTGACGGCGGCGATCTTCAGGCCGCCGCGCAGCTTGTTGACGACGAGCGTGGCCAGGGCCTCGCCCTCGACGTCCTCGGCGACGATCAGCAGCGGACGGGAGGACTGAACGACGGCCTCCAGAACCGGCAGCAGCGACTGCAGGCCCGACAGCTTCTTCTCATGCAGCAGGATGTACGGATTCTCGAGATCCGCGATCATCTTGTCGGCATTGGTGATGAAGTACGGCGACAGGTAGCCGCGGTCGAACTGCATGCCCTCGACGACGTCCAGCTCGGTGTCCAGGCTCTTGGCCTCTTCCACCGTGATGACGCCCTCGTTGCCGACCTTCTCCATCGCCTGGGCGATCATCTTGCCGATCTCGGCTTCGCCGTTGGCGGAGATGGTGCCGACCTGGGCGATCTCGTCGTTGGTCGTGACCTTCTTGGCGCGGCTCTGGATGTCGGCGACGACGGCCTCGACGGCCACGTCGATGCCGCGCTTCAGATCCATCGGATTCAGGCCGGCGGCGACCTTCGTCACGCCTTCGCGGACGATGGCCTGGGCCAGAACGGTGGCGGTGGTGGTGCCGTCACCGGCCAGATCGTTGGTCTTCGAGGCGACCTCGCGGACCATCTGGGCGCCCATGTTCTCGAACTTGTCCGACAGTTCGATTTCCTTGGCGACCGACACGCCGTCCTTGGTGATGCGCGGAGCGCCGAAGGACTTCTCGATCACGACGTTGCGGCCCTTCGGGCCCAGCGTGACCTTCACGGCGTCGGCGAGGATGTCAACGCCACGCAGCAGCTTTTCGCGCGCGGTGGGGCCGAACTTGACGTCTTTGGCAGCCATGTCTCGATTCCTTTTAACTAGCGAATTTCAAAGGATACGGGCAGAGGACTTAGGCCTCGATGATGCCCATGATGTCGGATTCCTTCATGATCAGGAAATCCTGGCCTTCGATCTTCACTTCCGTGCCCGACCACTTGCCGAACAGGATACGGTCGCCGGCCTTGACGTCCAGCGTCACGACCTTGCCCGACTCGTCGCGGGCGCCCGGGCCGACGGCGATGACTTCGCCTTCCTGCGGCTTTTCCTTCGCCGTGTCGGGGATGATGATCCCGCCCTTGGTCTTGGTGTCGGACTCCAGACGCTTGACGACGACGCGGTCGTGCAGCGGACGGAACTTCATGGAATGCCTCCTTGGATCAAGGCTTGGTTCTGACTGACGTGAATTGGCGCGGGCGGCGGCTGTTAGCACTCCCTCCCGGCGAGTGCCAGACAGCTAATCGAAGCGGTTTGGGGATTCAAGAGGCTCGTTTCCGAATTTGCCGCAAATGCCGGCAGCACTCACCGAGACATGCTGCTAACATATTGTAAGAGCTCAATATTTCCCGTTGCACTCCAACCCGGGCCGGGGCAAGATTTCTTCAAACGGTCACGAAGGACCCGACCGTTCCGTCGCATCTCCCCCATGCCGGGACGGCACCAAGAGGAACCGGACACCGCCAGACCCACCCGATCCCCCCACCGAACGGGAGACCGCGCATGGCCGATCTCAGCCTCCAGCTCCGCGATTTCCGCCTGACCACCGCCGAGATTCTCTACCATATGCCGGACCATCCCGGCCTGCTGCAGTGCTACCTGTGGCAGGAGCTGGACCAGGCGCCGGACTATCCGGTGCTGCGCCGCTTCCTCGATTTCTGGCAGCGCAATCTGGACGGCAAGCTGCATTCGGTACGGCTGGCGAGCCAGACCCTCATCACCCCCGGCGAGCTTCGCCACGCCGCCGCCGATTTCCGTCTTCACTGATCCTCGCCCCGGCTTTCCGCTCCAGCGCCTGCCCCTGTGATTGCCGTCACAGCGCCATCCGTCGTTATTGGCTAAAATTTTAGTCAATAACGACATTGGTGAGGTGGAGGGCGCAATGATGGCAAAGCGGAAGGCCGGACGCTGGACCGAAGTTCCTGCCACCGGCCGCATCCGGAGAATGCCGCCGGTGGAACATCGGCCGGCCCATACCGCTTCCGATCCGATCCCGGGCAAGCGGACGCGCTGGCGGGACCAAGAGAACCGGCTGGTGGAGGTGCTGCTGGAGGTCACGACCATCGCCGGGCTGTTCGCGCTGCTGTTCGCCCTGTTCGTGCTGTTCGGGGCCGCGCAGACGCTGACGCCCTGACACGCCGGTTCTGACTCTCCGGCACAACCATCCAGCCGGCTTGCGGCGAATTGCGACAATTTGCATTCTACTCTTCCCGTTAAGCGCGTATCTCGCATAGGATCGCCCCCGTCGCGGGCGGAGGGTGTCCGCCCGGCGCGCCAACCGGGAGTTCCCATCCATGACCACCAAGCCGGTCTGCCAAGCCGCGGTCGATCTCGTGAAGCATTTCGAGGGCCTGTACCTCAACGCCTATCTCTGCCCGGCCGGCGTCCCCACCATCGGTTACGGCCACACCGCCGGGGTGAAGATGGGCCAGACCATCACCGCGGAGCAGGCCGACGCCTTCCTCGCCTCCGACCTGACCGAGGCGGCGGGCCATGTCGATGCACTGGTGAAGGTGGCGCTGAACGACGACCAGCGCGGCGCGCTGTCCTCCTTCGTCTTCAACCTGGGCGCCGGCAGCCTGCAAAGCTCGACCCTGCTGAAGCTGCTGAATGCCGGCGACTACGCCGGGGCCGCCGGCCAGTTCGGCCGCTGGGTCTATGCCACGGTGAACGGCAAGCCGACCAAGCTGGCCGGCCTCGTCGCCCGCCGCGCGGCGGAAGAGGCGCTGTTCCAGAGCCAGACCGCCCAGCCCCAGGCCGGCGTGACCACTGCCGACGGCACCGCCTGATCCGGCGCCTCCGGCAGCCATCGGACAAGCGGCGCCGGACACGAGAAATTTGACGCGACGGGATGTTCGCACCACATTGGCGAACATCCCACCGCCGTGCTCCGGAATGCCGCCTTGACCGCCTTCGCCTCCGACAGCTTCGCCGCCCCCACGTCACCCAACCCGAACCGGCCCATCGCCGTCTGGCTTCTGATCTGCGCCGCCATGGTGCTGGCGATGGCCGTGATCGGCGCCATCACCCGGCTGACGGAATCCGGCCTGTCGATGGTGGAGTGGAAGCCGCTGATCGGCATCCTGCCGCCGCTGTCCTCGGCGGAGTGGAACCGCGTCTTCGACCTGTACAAGGCGACGCCGGAATTCCGCATCTACAACAACCACATGGATCTGGCCGGTTTCCAGTCGATCTTCTGGTGGGAGTGGTTCCACCGGCTGTGGGGCCAGCTGATCGGCTTCGTCTTCCTGATCCCCTTCCTGCGCTTCTGGATGCAGGGCCGCATCTCGGCGGAGCTTTGGCCGAAGCTGGCCGGACTGTTCCTGCTGGGTGGGCTGCAAGGCGGCATCGGCTGGTTCATGGTGAAGAGCGGGCTGGTCGATTCGCCGAACGTCAGCCATTACCGGCTGGCCCTGCACCTCAGCACCGCGATCCTGATCTATGCCCTGCTGCTGCGCACGGCGCTGGGCCTGCTCGACCCGCTGCCGCTGGCCGGCTGGCGGCCGGAGTCGGCGCCCCTGCGCCGCCATGCCCGCTGGGCGCTGGGGCTGGTCGCCGTCACCATCGTTTGGGGCGCCTTCGTCGCCGGATCGGATGCCGGCTTCGCCTACAACACCTTCCCGCTGATGGCCGGCCACTGGATCCCGCCGGAGGTCAACACGCTGACCCCCTGGTGGATCAACCCGTTCGAGAACACCGCGGCGATCCAGCTGATCCACCGCACGCTGGCGATCCTGACTGGGGTGGTGGTGCTGGTGCTGGCCGCCCGCGTCCTGAATGCCCGCCTTCCCGGCCGCGCCGGCCGCGCCGCGCTGGCGTCGGGCGCGATGATCCTGCTGCAGATCGCCATGGGCATCGCCACGCTGCTGACCGTGGTGTGGATCCCCATCGCCGCCGCCCATCAGGCCGGCGCGATCCTCGTGGTGTCGATGCTGGTGTGGCTGCTGTTCGAACTGCGGTCCGTGGACTGACCGCTTCGTGATGGGGCGGCGCTCACGGCAACGCCGTGGCGCCCCCCGTGTCACTCCGGGTCACGCCCCTTCGGCCAGATCGTACATCGCGTCGAGATCGGCGATCAGGACCTTGTTGCCTTCCTGCAGCGAGATCACCCCGGCGGTCTTCAGCTGGGTGAAGGTGCGGCTGACGGTTTCGGTGGTCAGGCCGAGATAGTCGGCGATGTCGGCGCGGCTCATCGGCACGAAGACCGGGTTTTCCTTGTGGCCGCGGCGGGCGGCGCGCTGGGACAGCATCAGCAGGAAGGAGCAGATCTTCTCCTTCGCCGTCTTGCGGCCGAGCAGAAGCATCTGGTCCTGCGCCGCGGCCAGCTCGTTCGACGCCATGGAGAACAGGCGCCGCTGCATCTTGGGGAATTCCTCCAGCAGCGCGTCGATCTTCTTGCGCGGGAAGCGGCAGAGCGAGGCGCTGGTCACCGACTCGGCGGTGTAGGCATAGCTGTCGTTGACCGCCAGCCCCAGGAAATCGCCGGTCACCAGGAAGCCGGTGATCTGGCGGCGCCCGTCCGGCAGCAGCTTGTACAGCTTCACCGTACCGGAGGTGACGTTGTAGAGCGCGTCGGCTGCGTCACCCTCGGCGAACAGGGTGTGGCCGGCGTCGATGCGCACATTCTGCAGAATGTCGGCAAGACGGCGCAATTCCTCCGGTTCCAGCGCGGCGCACACCGTCAGGCTGCGCACGGGACAGGCCCCGCAGGGATTCATTTCCGTCGCAGCGCTCTTGTCGCGAGGCCGGACCATATCGAAGGGTGGCATGGAGGAACCCAGCCTTTCATTCCGCATGCGCCCATATTGGTGGCAATCGCAGAGAATCGCAACCTTGCACGCATACAACCCTTTCATTGCCCATACGGAGCTTGTGGCTATTGCCCGCGCCCGGCCTCCGCCGGCTTGGCCGGTTCATGTCCGGCGCGGGCGGGCGGCGGCAGATCGTCGTCGAACAGCACGCGGTGGGCCGCTCCGTCCAGATCGTCGAACTGGCCGGACTTAAGCGCCCACAGAAAGGCCGCCAGCCCCAGCCCGCCCAGGCTCAGCGCGATCGCGATCAGATAGAGAAGCTCGTCCATCACCCGAATCCTTACCCGACGCTTCCCGCGCGGCGATGTCCCGCAGGGGAAGATCCTTGACGACGGCGCCACGGGCCAGCCGCAGCGCGTTGAGAATGACGATCAGCGACGACGACGACATGGCCAGCGCCGCCAGCAGCGGCGTCAGCAGCCCCCCCATCGCGAGCGGCACGGCGCACAGGTTATACACCAGCGCGATGCCGAAATTCTGCTTCACCAGACGGCCGGACCGGCGGGAGACCTCCACCGTCTCGACGATGGGGCGCAGCAGCCGGCCCTGGAACACCACGTCGGCGGCGGTCTGGCTGACGTCCACCGCGGTGGAGGGCGACATCGACACCGCAGCGGCGGTCAGCGCCGGGGCGTCGTTCAGCCCGTCGCCGACCATCAGCACGGTGCGGCCCTGCGCCGCCAGTTCGGCCAGCGCCGCGGTCTTGTCGGCCGGCGTCTGCTCGGCCCGCCAATCGGCGATGCCCAGCCGCTCCGCCACCGCCGCCACCGCGCCCTTGCGGTCGCCCGACAGCAGCTTCACCTCCAGCCCGCGTGCCTTCAGCGCCGCCACCACGGCGGCGGCATCCGGACGTGGGGCGTCGAGGAAGACGATCCGGCGCGGCTCCTCGCCCGGACGGGCGAGCCACAGCTCAGGACCGGCGGCGTCCTCGGCCTCCGGCGGCGCGCCGGTGAAGCGGCGGCTGCCCAGCCGCACCTCGCCGTCCGCCGTCTGCAGGGACAGGCCGGCGCCGGCGATCTCGCGCACGCCGGTGGCGACCGGAACCTCCGGAGCGACGGCGGCCAGCGCACGGGCCAGCGGATGGCGGCTGGCTGCGGCGAGCGAGGCCGCCAGCGCCAGATCCTCCGCCGGCAGCCCCCCCGCCGCCGGCCCATCCAGCTGCGGCACCGGGCGCCCCTCGGTCAATGTGCCGGTCTTGTCGAACACCACCGTGTCGATGGTGGCGAGCCGTTCCAGCGCGGTCGGGCTTTTCAGCAGGGTACCCTGCCGCATCAGCCGGCCGCTGGCGATCACCTGCACCACTGGCACGGCCAACGCCAGCGCGCAGGGGCAGGTGATGATCAGCACGGCGATGGCGTTCATCAGCGCGTCCTGCCACACCACCCCGCCCAGCAGCATCCAGGCGGCGAAGGTGGTCAGCGCGGCCAGATGCACGACGGGGGCGTAGAGGCGCGACACCCGGTCGGCGATGGCGACGTACTTGGCGCGGCCCTGCTCGGCCACCTCCATCAGCCGGACGATCTCGGCCAGCAGCGTGCCCTCACCCACCGCGGTGACGGTCAGGCGCAGCGGCGCGGTCAGGTTCAGGGTGCCGGCGAAGACCTGATCGCCCGGCCGGGCGGTGCCCGGCACCGTCTCGCCGGTGATGAGCGCGGTGTCGAGGTCGGACACGCCGTCGGACACCCGGCCGTCGACGGGGATGCGTTCGCCGGCGGCGACCAGGATGGTGCTGCCGGGGCCGACCTGCTCCGGCGCCACCACGGCGCTGGTACCGTCTTCGTTCAGGATGGTGACGGCGTTGGCGCGCAGGCCCAGCAGCTGTTCCGCCGCCGACCGCGCCCGCCCGCGCGCCCGCTGGTCGAGATAGCGGCCGATCAGCAGGAAGAACAGCAGCATCACCGCGCCGTCGAAATAGGCGTGCTCGCCGCTGTGGATCGTCTCGAACAGGCTCATGCCGGTGGCGAGCAGGACGCCGATGGTGATCGGCACGTCCATGTTGGTGCGGCCGTGGCGCAGGGCCGACAGCGCCGAGCGGGCGAAGGGACGCAGCGCATAGGCGATGGCCGGCATGCAGACCAGCGCCGAGATCCAGTGCATCAGGTCGCGGGTGGCGGTGCCCATGCCCTGGCTGTGGCCGGCCCAGACCGACACCGACAGCAGCATGACGTTGCCCATGGCGAAGCCCGCCACCGCCATCGCGCGCAGCAGCTCCTTCTCGCTCCTGGCCTGGGCGCCGCCCAGCCGGTCGGGGTCGAAGGGCACGGCGCGGTAGCCCAGCTGCGCCACGGTGCCGACCACCGCGTTGGCGTCGGTCGCCTTGGGATCCCAGCGCACGGTCAGCCGGCGCGTGGTCATGTTCATGCGGGCATGGCCGACGCCCGGCCGGCGGCTGAGCGCCGATTCGATCAGCCAGACGCAGGCCGCGCACTGCATGCCGTCGACCATCAGGTGCAGGCTGCGGCTGCCGTCGGACTCCTCGCGGGCATGCGGCTCGTAATCGGCGGCCGGGGTCTCGTCGGGACGCAGCGGGCGGGCGGTGGGATCGACGCTGCGGCGCTCGTAATAGCGCTCCAGCCCCAGCCCGCGGACGAGGTCGTAGGCGGCGGCGCAGCCGGTGCAGCAGAAGGGACCAGCGCCATCGCCCGCGGTCAGCCCACCGGTTTGCGCGCCTTCGCCCAGCTCTTGTCCGCAATGGAGGCAGACGGTCATCTCAACGTCACCCTGACTGTCCCGGTCGCGGCGGTGTCGCCGTCGTCACTGCACCCAGACGCGCTTCTTGTCCTGATAATCGCCGGTGGCGTGGGTGATGACGAAGCGCATGTCCCACTGGCCTTCCAGATCCAGCTCCACCGGGGCGCCATAGCGGCCCTCGCCCAGATAGGGCAGCGTCAGGCTCTTGTCGTGCCCCTCCGCGGTCGGGCGGATCATCGTCACGGAGACGGTGGCGTCCTTCAGGACATTTCCGGCCTTGTCGCGGGCGGTGATGGCGATGACGGCCTTGCGCGGCTCGGTGCTGGTGAATTGCGGCTCGACCTGCCAGCCGCGCTCCGCCTGGGCGCGGGCGCCGGCGAGGTCGTTGTTGTAGCCGAGACCCTTGATGAAGTGGTTCTCGGTCTCCACCCCGGTCCAGCTCGACATCGCGAAATGGACCATCACCCCGTTCACCGCCAGGACGATCATGAAGACGCCGACGAAGATCCAGGGAATGTACCATCCCGGCTGGCGCGGTGCCTTGCCACGCTTCGGGGAGACGGGACGGTTTCCGGTGGCGGTGCTGATGCTCATGGTCGCTGGCTGCCCTTCGGCTGGTCGGCTGCTTTCGATCGGCGGCGTTTGATCGACGATGTGTGTGGCCGGTCGGGAGGCACTATGGCGACCGATTGCCGCAGGTACATTGCGATGGATCAAATGACAGGAAGTTAACGAAGCGGCGGTCCGACCGCCAGTTGCGCATAAGAAAAAGGCGCCGGGGAGTGCCCCCCGACGCCTTTCCGGTCAGTTCCGAACCAGTTCCCTGGTTGGACGGCTTACTTGCCGCCGCCCAGGTTGTGGACGTAGACCGCCAGCGACTTGATCGTCGCGTCGTCCAGGCGCTTGGACCAGGCCGGCATCACGCCGGCGCGGCCGTTGGTCACCGTCTCCATCAGCGTCGCCTTGTCGCCGCCGTAGAGCCAGTTGGCCTGCTTCAGCGGCGGGGCGCCGACGCCGTCGATGCCGGCGGCAACCGCACCCTGGGCCGCGTCGCCGTGGCAGGCGGCGCAGTTCTCGTCATAGACGGTCTTGCCCTTCTCGGCCTTGCCGGCGTCGGCAGGCTTGCCGTTCAGCGACAGGACATAGTCCGTCACCTGATCGATCTGATCGCGGGTGAGGATGCCGTCCTTGCCGAAGGCGGTCATGCCGACGTTCGGGGTGCCGCGGGTGTCGCCGTCATCCGAACGGATGCCGTGCTGGATGGTCTTGTAGATGTCGGCCGAGGCACCGCCCCACAGCCACACGTCGTCGGCCAGCGTCGGGAAGCCCTTGGCACCCTGGCCACCGGCGCCGTGGCAGGCGGCGCAGTTCTCGTTGAAGTAGGAGCGGCCGCCGGCCATCGCGAAGCCCAGCAGGTCCTTGTCCTTCTGGATTTCATCGACCGACTTGGCGGCGATGGCGGTCAGGTACTTGGCCTGGCCGGCCTTCGCTTCCGCCAGCTTGGTGTCGAGCTCCTCGCGCTGGGAATAGCCGAGGATGCCCTTCGTGTAGGTCTTGCCCAGCGGCCAGGCCGGGTAGAACACGTAGTACACCATCGCCCAGGCGATGCAGACGTAGAAGAGATACAGCCACCACTTGGGCAGCGGATTGTTCAGCTCGCGCAGTCCATCCCACTCGTGGCCGGTGGTCTCGACGCCGGACAGCTCGTCCTTGTAATTCTGTGCCATGGTCTAAAGCTCCTGACCATCATCCTTGAGCGGGATCTGGGCGGCGTCGTCGAAGGTGCGGCGGTTGCCGGGCCACATGGCGTAAACCAGGATGCCCGTCAGCAGCAGCATCAACCACACCGTCCAGAAGGACCGAAGCATCACCGTGATCGAATCCAAGTCCATGGATTCCTCCCCCGATTACTGCTGCAGCTGCTTGGACTGGTACTTGGTGAAGTCCACCATGGTGCCCAGCACTTGCAGGTAGGCAACCAGAGCGTCCATTTCGGTGACGGTCTTGCTGCCGGTGAAGTTCGCGACCACGGCCTTCGGGTAGCGCTTCATCAGCCCGGCGGTATCGGCGTCGGGGTTCTTCTGCGCTTCCAGGTCGGCCTTGGCGTTGGCGATCTGCTCGTCGGTGTAGGGCACCCCGACGATCTTCAGGGTCTTCAGGTGGTCGGCGATGTCGCCGTAGCTCAGCGGACGGTCCTTCATCCAGCCGTAGGTCGGCATGATCGACTCCGGCACGACCGCGCGCGGGTTCACCAGATGGGCGACCTGCCAGTCGTTGGAGTACTTGCCGCCGACGCGGGCCAGATCCGGGCCGGTGCGCTTGGAGCCCCACTGGAACGGATGGTCGTACATCGACTCCGCCGCCAGCGAGTAGTGACCATAGCGCTCGACCTCGTCACGGAACGGACGGATCTGCTGGCTGTGGCAGTTGTAGCAGCCTTCGCGGAAGTAGATGTTCTGCCCGGCCAGCTCGAGCGGGGAGTAGGGACGGACCCCCTCCACCTTCTCGATGGTCGATTCGATCGTGAAGAGCGGGACGATCTGAACCAGACCGCCGATCGACACGGTGATCAGCACGAGCACGATCAGCAGAAGGGTGTTCCGCTCGATCAGGTCGTGGCTGAAGCCCTTTTTATCCTGAGCCATTTCTCGCATCCTTCCCTAGCGTCAGGCCGCGCCGACCGTCGCCTTGTGCGGCGTGGTGACATAGGGCTTCTCGATGCGGACATCGCCCTTCGCCGTGCGCCACAGGTTGTAGACCATGATGAGAGCGCCGGTGACGAACAGGACGCCGCCCATCGCGCGGATCACGTAGAACGGGTGCATCGCCGCGACGGTCTCCACGAAGGAGTACTGCAGGAAGCCCAGGTTGTCGTAGGCGCGCCACATCAGGCCCTGCATGATGCCCGACACCCACATGGCGGTGATGTACAGCACGATGCCGATGGTGGCGGTCCAGAAGTGGTAGCTGACCAGACGCAGGCTGTAGAGCTGCGAGCGCTTCCACAGCACCGGAACCAGATAGTAGATCGCGCCGAAGGAGATGAAGGCGACCCAGCCGAGCGCGCCGGAGTGCACGTGGCCGACGGTCCAGTCGGTGTAGTGCGACAGGGCGTTGACCGGCTTGACCGACATCAGCGGGCCTTCGAAGGTCGACATGCCGTAGAAGGCGACCGAGGTGACCAGGAAACGCAGGACCGGGTCGGTGCGCAGCTTATCCCAGGCGCCCGACAGGGTCATGATGCCGTTGATCATGCCGCCCCAGGACGGCATCCACAGCATGACGGAGAAGGTCATGCCCAGCGTCTGCGCCCAGTCCGGCAGGGAGGTGTAGTGCAGGTGGTGCGGGCCGGCCCAGATGTAGAGGAAGATCAGGGTCCAGAAGTGGACGATCGACAGGCGGTAGGAATAGACCGGCCGCTCGGCGCGCTTGGGCACGAAATAGTACATGATGCCCAGGAAGCCGGCGGTCAGGAAGAAGCCGACCGCGTTGTGGCCGTACCACCACTGCACCATCGCGCTCTGCACGCCCGACACGTAGGTGTAGGACTTCATGCCGAACAGCGACACCGGAACGTTGACGTTGTTGCCGATGTGCAGGATGGCGACGGTCAGGATGAACGCCATGAAGAACCAGTTCGCCACATAGATGTGCGACTCGCGCCGCGTCATCACGGTGCCGATGAACTGGACCGCATAGAGCACCCAGACGACCGTCAGGTACAGGTCGAGGATCCACTCCGGCTCGGCGTATTCCTTGCCCTGGGTGAAGCCCAGGACATAGCTCAGCGCCGCGAGCACGATGAAGACGTTGTAGTTCCAGAAGATGAACTTCGCCAGCCCTTCGCCCCCGAAGAGATGCTGGCGGCAGGTCCGCTGGACCGAATAGAGCGAGGTGGCGAGCAGCACGTTGCCGCCGAACGCGAAAATCACGGCCGAGGTGTGGACCGGGCGCAGGCGCCCGAAGCTCGTCCACTCCAGCCCGAGATTCAGCGCCGGGAAGGCCAGCTGCAGGGCGATGAAGGTGCCGGCCAGGAAACCGACCACGCCCCAGAACACTGCAGCGATAACGAAGAGTCGGATGGCGTCCTCATTGTAACGCACGTCTTCCGACACCCGCTGGCTGCCCAGGGTGGCCCCTGAAGTCAGAGTCGCTGATGTCATACAATCTCTCCCGTTTGCCCCAGGCGGCCGTGGGGCCGCGCCTTCTGGGTTGCACCACCACTGGGTACGTACTGTTAAGGAGCGGGACAGGTTGCACTCGGAAATGCCGAAAAGGACGCCGGGCGCGCCTGTCTCCAATGGACGCCACTATGTGTATGGGGGGGTTCAGCAACATTGATCTACGTCAACGACCCTTGCGGCCCGGGGCTGCCATCGTTCAGCGTCCTTGCAATCGGCCGGACTGAAATGGACGACAGTTTCATCGCCAAACCCCTTGGTCGCCGCCAGATCGACCAGGCCTATCCGCTGGTCTGCGCCATCGCGCCGGGCCTGGGGGTCGACCAATGGCGCGCATTTGCCGCAGCACTGCTCGACAGCGCAACCATGGGCGGCAACGCCAAGAACGGGGGCAGAAACGACGGCCTGCCCGCGGCCAGGGGCATCATGACCGTGCAGAACGCGCAAGGCTACATGCACGGCCTGTTCTCCTACGCGGTGGAGCTGCAGCTGCTCCATGGCCGGACGCTGTGCGTCGACAACTTCGTCGTGCTCGACCTGTTCGACGTCGCCGGCCCCGCCGAGACTCTGCTGCAGGCGATGGAAGGGCTGGCCCGGCGGCTCGGCTGCGCCGCCATCCACACCACCCTGCCGGACCGCTACATGCAGCGGGATACCCGCCGCAACCCGATCCCCGACTGCTTCCGCACCGAAGGCCACCGGCAGGAGACGGTCCGGTTCTGCAAGGATCTGGTCGTGGTCAACGACAACGCACCCGGCCTGCCGGGCGGCAGCCTGCGCGCCGAGTAGGCGGGCCGGAGTACGTGGACGGGACAGGCAGCCATTGCGCGCCGGCGAATTGCCGCTAGGATGCGGCCATGAGCGACACCGGCACCAAACCCGTCAAGAAATACCCGCCGATCCATTTGCAGGCCGGCCGCCAGCGGCGCGTCATGCATGGGCATCCCTGGGTCTATTCCAACGAAGTCCAGATGGACAGCATCGCCAAGGCGGTGCCGCCCGGCAGCCCGGTGCGGCTTCTGGACCCCGGCGGGACGCCGCTGGGCATCTACACCTTCAATCCGCACACGCTGATCGCCGCCCGGCTGCTGTCGAACGACCCGGCGACCGTGGTGGACCACGCCTTCATCGCCGGCCGGCTGCGCCGCGCGGTGGAATTGCGCGACCGGCTGTTCGACCGCCCCTTCTACCGCGTCGTCCATGCCGAGGCCGACGGTCTCCCCGGCCTGATCGTCGACCGGTTCGACGATGTGGTGACGGTCCAGGCCAACTCCGTCTTCATGGACAGCCGGATCGACGACATCCTGGCCGCCATCGACGAGGTGATGGCGCCGCGCGCGGTCATCCTGCGCAACGACGGCAGCCAGCGCGCGCTGGAAGGGCTGAGCGAGGAGACCCGGCTGGTGAAGGGCGAGGTCGACGGGCCGATCCGGCTGGAAGAGAACGGCGTGACCTTCTTCGCCAACCCGCTGGAGGGCCAGAAGACCGGCTGGTTCTACGACCAGCGCGACAACCGCGCCTTCATCGCCTCGCTGGCGAAGGGCGGCCGGGCCATCGACTTCTACAGCTACAATGGCGGTTTCGGCATCCAGTGCGCGGTGGCCGGCGCCACCCATGTGGTCGCGGTCGACCGTTCCGCCCTGGCCCTGGAGAACGCCACCCGCGCCGCCGAGGCGAACGGCGTCGCCGACCGCTTCGAGGCGCGCAAGGCCGACGCCTTCCAGGAGATGGAACGGCTGGACGGGGCCGGCGAGACCTTCCAGGTGGTGGTTGCCGACCCGCCGGCTTTCGTGAAGTCGAAGAAGGACTTGGCGGCCGGCACCCGCGCCTACCGCAAGATGGCGCGTCTGGCCGCGAAGATCACGGCGCCGGGCGGCTTTCTGCTCTGCGGGTCGTGCAGCCACAACGTCGATCCGCCGACCTTCGCCGAGCAGGTCGCCCGCGGCCTGCACGACGCCGGCCGCACCGGCCGCATCCTGCGCAGCGCCGGCGCCGGCCCCGACCACCCGGTCCACCCGCACCTGCCGGAGTCGGCCTATCTGAAGGCGATCGTCCTGCAGCTGGATTGATGCGAGGGGGGAATGCGGGCTTCGATTGCCCCCTCCCCAACCCTCCCCCGCTTAGCGGGAGAGGGAGTTGGGTGCGAATACGGCGGAGTTCCCTCTCCCTCGATCGGACCGGCCTTCGGCCGGCCGAGAGCGGGGGAGGGTTAGGGAGGGGGCATCAGGCGCTCACCGCTCGAACAGCCCGACCAGTTCCACATGGGCCGACCACAGGAATTGGTCGACCGGCCAGACCTTCACCAGACGATAGCCGCCATCCACCAGCACCCGCGCGTCGCGGGCGAAGCTGGCGGGGTTGCAGGACACCCCCACCACCCGCGGCACTTTGCTGCCGGCGAGCACCGCCGCCTGGGCCGCGGCCCCGGCGCGCGGCGGGTCGAACACCACGGCATCGTAACGATTGAGGTCCTTCGCCCCCAGCGGGTTCTCGAACAGGTCGCGCCGCTCCACCGTCAGCCGCAGCCCCTGCACCGCGCGGCCAAGCGCCGCCACCGCCGCCTCGTCGCCTTCCACCGCATGAACCGCCGCCTGTTGCGCAAGCGGAATGGAAAAGGTGCCGATGCCGGCGAACAGGTCGGCGATGCGGGACGCCTGCCCGACTCCCTCGCGCACCGCGGCGACCAGCGCCGCCTCGCCCTCCGCACTCGCCTGCAGGAAGGCGCCGGGCGGCGGCTGGATCGGAACGCCTGCGAAACGGATGAAGGCCGGACGGCGGTTCGCCACCGGCTCCGCCGCCGCGCGGTCGGTGGGCTGCCAGGCGATGCGGGCGATGCGCTCCGGCTCGAAGGCGACCAAAGCCTCGCGGGCCGCCCGATCCAGGCTGCGCGGCCCGACCAGCAGCAGGTCGGCCCCGCCCTCCAGGTCGGTCAGCACCACATCGGCGTCGCCGCCGTCCGGCAGGATCGTCGCCAGGACGGCGCGCAGAGGCTCCACCAGGGCGAACAGGCGGGGCGCCAGGATCGGGCACTCCTCCAGATCGACCAGCCGGTGGCTCTGCCGCTCGTTGAAGCCGAACCACACCCGCTTGCCGCGCTTCAGCGCCGCGAAGCGGGCGCGGCGGCGGGCACCGGCGGGCGTACGCGCCAGCGGCTCCAGCGCGACATCGCCCAGCCCGACCCGCTCCAGCGCCCCGCGCACCATCCCGCTGTTCCAGGCGGCGTACGTCGCATCGTCCATCTGCTGCAGCGTACAGCCGCCGCAGCGGCCGAAATGACGGCAGGGCGGCGTCTGGCGGCCGGGTCCGGGCTCCAGAACCTCAAGCAGGTCTGCCCGTATGCCCTCCCCTTTCCCGTCGCCGTCGGCGACACGTACACGCACGCGGTCGCCGGTGACCGTATAGGGCACGAACAGGCGCAGGCCCTCGGCGAACGCGATCCCGTCGCCGCGCGCACCGACGTCGGCGATGGCGACCTCCATCTCCCGCATCTCGGCGGGCGGCTGGGCGGTCTTGCGGGCGGGCGGGCGTCCCTTGGCGAAGGGGCGCTTTGCGGGACGCGTCATGGTGAGAGTCCGGTGGTGCAGGGGCTATGGCGCCTCCCTTTACGCCTCCAGCAGCTTGGCGCGCAACGGTTCCGGGATGGGGGTCGGGCGATGGGCCGCCTTGTCGACGATCACCGCCACCGCCTCCTGGGTGGCGATGCAGAGGTCGCCCAGGAAGATGGCACAGCCCAGCGTGATCGAGCTGGTGCCGAGCCGCAGCGTCCGCGCGCCGATCCGGACAATGTTGGGATAGAGCAGCTCCGCCTTGTATTCGATCACGCTGCGGGCCAGCACGACGGTCCACGGAACCTCGTCGGTGAAGCCGCCGACCTGATGGATCAGGGCGACGCGCGCCTGTTCGAAATAGACGCCGAGGGCATTGTTGTTGACGTGCCCCACCGCGTCGAGGTCGTTGAAGCGCACGCGCTCCTCCCACCAGAAGCGGTAGAGGTCGGGGCTGGTCAGGTCGGGCGTCCCGGTCATGCTGTCTCTCTTGCCGTATAGGTCAACGTGTCTCCGGACTGTGGCGTATGGTCCGGGGCGGCGCAAGCCCGGCCTCCCGTTTCGCGGCCTCTATTTGCGGCCGCGACAGCGAATTCCCGCGCCAATCGCCGATTGGGCGTGTTATTGGAGTCGGACCAACCCTCCGCAACGGACCGGACGATGAGCAAGGACACCACCAACCAGACGGCCGAAGCGCTGTTCGAAAAGGCGCTGTCGATCGCCGAAAAGCATCTGGATGAGGCGATCAAGGAAGGTGGCCCGCTCGGCCCCTACATCGCCGTCGCCATGATTGAGGCCGCGGTGAACGCCGCCGTGGACGAGACCAGCCACGAAGACGTCATCGACATGCTGCGCGACCTCGCCGCCCAGATCGAAGCGGACGCCGACGAGGCGGAAGAGGACTGAGGATTACGCTGTTACGGACCCTGCCTGCCGGCGCGCCTCGCGCCGGCGCAGGATCTCGTAGACGACGGCGCCCAGGATGGTCAGCGCGATCAGCACCAGCGACAGCGCGTTGACCGCCGGGGTCAGCCCGGTGCGCACCTTGGTCGCGATGTAGACGGTCAGGGTGGTGTCCAACCCGCGCACAAACAGCGTGGTGTTGTAGTTCTCGAAGCTCTGCAAAAAGGCCAGCAGGGCCGCCGACAGGATCGCCGGCATCAGGTACGGCAGCGTGATGCGCCGGAAGACCTGCCCATGGGTGGCGCCGAGGTCGAGCGCGGCCTCCTCCAGCACCGGATCGAACCGCTCCAGCCTTGCCGAGAACAGCAGCATGGCATAGGCGGCGATGAAGCTGGACTGCGCCACCACGGTCAGGAACAGTCCGCCGCTGACCCCGAACCACTCCCGCCAGAACACCAGCGTTGAAATGCCGACGATCACCCCCGGCGTCAGCAGCGGCGACACCATCAGTGCGTAGAGGAAGGTCTTGGCCCGGCTGTGCAGCCGGTCGAGCAGCAGCGCCGCCGCCAGCCCCAGCGGCACGGCCAGGGCGATCACCCCTGCCCCGACGATCAGGCTGGTGCCCAGCGCCGCCCACATGCGCTGGTCCTCCCGCAGCGCCTGGAACCAGCCCAGCGTGAAGCCCAGCCACGGTGTGACGGTGGGAAAGCGGCTGCTGTTGAAGGTCGCCGCCGCCATGATGCCCAGCGGCAGGAACAGATAGCCGAAGAACAGCACCAGATAGGAGCCGGTCAGCAGGCGGCGGAGTCGGGCGGCGCTCATGGTTGCGGGCTCACTTCGCGATAGCTCATTTCGCAATATCGGCCAGCCCGACGCGGAACAGCCGCATCGCGCCGAGGATGAAGCCGATGCACAGCACCAGCAGGATGAAGGCGTAGGCCGCCCCCTGGTTCCAGTTCCCGCCCTCGAAGAACCAGTTGTAGATGATCTCGGTGAACCAGCGGCTGTTCGGCCCGCCCAGCAGCGCCGGCACGGCATAGCTGCCGGCCGCCAGCATGAAGGTCATGATGCAGCCGACGGCGATGCCCGGCTTCGCATGGGGCAGCACGATGCGGCGGTGGATGCGCAGCCAGCCGGCGCCTAGATCCCGCGCCGCCTCGATCTGGTTGCGGTCCAGCGATTCGATGGCGTTGTAAAGCGGGAAGACCATGAACAGGATGTAGACATAGACCATCCCGACGATCACCCCGCCGTCGCCGCCCAGGAAGCGCTGCGGCTCGTCGATGATGCCGAGCCCCAGCAGGATCGCGTTCAGCGGCCCGTTGAAGGCCAGGATGATGTACCAGGAGAAGGTGCGCAGCAGCTCGTTGATCCAGAAGGGCACGACCAGCATCAGGATCAGCAGCGGCAGCCGCCGCTTCGGCGCCACCTGCGCCAGATAGAAGGCGACCGGATAGCAGACCGCCAGCGTCGTCGCGGTGACCAGCGCGCTGGCCCAGATCGTCTTCAGGAAGATCGACAGGTGGATGCTGTTGGTCCACAGCGTCAGGTAATTCCTGACCGTGAACACATCCTCCGGCCCGCCGATCTTGGATGGCGGCAGCGACGGCCGGAAGGAGAAGCCGATCATCATCAGCTGCGGCAGCACCACCAGCAGCGCCAGCCACAGCGCCACCGCCAGCAGGATCACTCCGGTCAGAACCGGGCCGTACCGGCGAAGAACCTCCGTCATTGGGGCGCTGCTCCAGCCTGTGGGACCGGTTTGACGCCTATCATGAGGATTCCCGCCGGCGCAAGCGCGGCTATATGACGATGACGTTCAGCGGAGGTCGCCATTCACCCCAGATTGTGCTTGGCGACCACCGCGGCGAAGTCGTCGCCGAAATGCTCGCCGACGCGGATGACGGAGACGCCGTACGGAATCTCCTTCAGCGAGGGGTGGTCGAGGTTCAGCGAGGTCAGCAGGGCCATCGGCACATGCTGGGTCACGCTCATCGCGCGCAGGCCGCGGATCAGGTCCAGCCCCGACAGCCCGTCCATCACCATCGAGGCGATGACCATGTCCGGCGGCACGCGCACGGCAAGGCTGATCGACTCGATGGGATCGGTCACCGTCATGGTGCGGAAGCCGCAGGCCGCCAGTTCCGTCCCCAGCTTCTTGGCGACGACTTTGGACGGGGTGACCAGCATGATCTCGACGTTGCGGACGTCGACGTCGGTGACCTGGAACTCATAGCGCACCGGCAGGGCGCGGATGATCCGGTTGGTTTCGGCCAGCAGCGGCTGTTCGGCGCGGTCGACCAGTTCGGCGATGCGGTCGATGAAGATCTGGGCGTCGACCAGCTGCTTCTCGTCCAACCGCTTCAGGCCGCTGAGGTAATCCTCCAGCCGGTGGGCGACGAGGCTGACGGTGGGATAGCCGAAGCTGGTGCCCATGCCCTTGAAATTGTGGGCTTCCAGCCGCAAGACGCCGATGGTGTCGGTGTCGCTGCGCTCGCCCTTCACGCGGTCCGCCAGCGCCGCGTTCATCAGCTCCAGCCGATCGCGCGCGTCGTCCACGAACTCCATGCGCAAGCGGTCTTCGAGGTCGTCGGTCGACAGGGACGAGGCCATGGAGAGGATTCCGGCTGGGGAAAGGGGTACCCCGAAGGTACACCAAAACCGCACGCCGAAACAGACGCGGCGCGCCCCTATTTGATAAGGACGCGCCGCGTGAAATAAAACCTTAGGTCCCGCAGGGGAATCAGAGCCGGGAGAGCAGCCCCTGGAACCAGGCCAGACGCTCTTCCGTCTGGGCGATGTCGCGGTCCAGCCAGGAGGCGAAGTGGCCGTCGCTGCCGACGTCAGCCCCCTTCAGGTCGCCCAGCCTGGCCAGTTCGGTCTCGCTGAGCGCCACGAGATTGTCGATCTGGTCGCGCTGCGACTCGACGTCCAGAAGATGCAGGAAGCGCAGCTTCAGCGCGATGACCAGCTTGTTCAGCCCGTCGGCCGACGGCGCGCGGACATTGGCGCGCATCAGCGTGTCGAACTCCGCCCGGCCGGCCTCGGTTGGACCGAGCAGTGCGTTGTCTTCCATGCCGCTGCCGTCCAGCGCCTCGATCAGCCCCTCGTAGCGCAGCATCTCCAGAGAGGTGCCCATCAGGTCCAGCGACGGACCCATCATACGATCGAGGAAATGACGGACGGAACCGGCCAGATCGGCATAGCGCAGCGGGCCGCCCTGGATCAGCGTGCCCAGGACGACGAGGCGCACAGCCTCCTTCGGCATCAGCGAGTTGTCACGGTACATGGCGAACCCCCTGGGCGATGCCCTGGATTGAAGGATGGACGGCAAGCACAACGACCGGCCCGCAGCAGCAAAGCTGCGAACCGGTCGCAACGCTACCCCTCAAAGTAGGGGCGCACACGCCATCTGTCCAGAGGGCAAAACGCCCTTACCGCCAAAAGGGTCTTTCCCAGGGTTTCCAGGGGGGATGCGGCTCAGGCGGCGAGCCGCAGGTCCAGCCGGCTCCAGACGTCCAGCAGCGCATCGACCAGCATGCCCATCTGGGCGTCGGTGTGCAGCGGGGTGGGGGTGAAGCGCAGCCGCTCCGTCCCGCGCGGGACGGTGGGGTAGTTGATCGGCTGGACGTAGATGTTGTGCCGGTCCAGCAGTTCGTCGGACGCGCGCTTGCAGCGGTGAGCGTCGCCGACCATCAGCGGCACGATGTGGCTGACCGACGGCATCACCGGCAGGCCGGCGTCGGCGAACATCCGCTTCAGGGTGGCGGCGCGCTCCTGGTGCGCCGTCCGCTCCGTCTGGCTGTTCTTCAGGTGGCGGATGGAGGCCAGCGCACCGGCCGCCAGCACCGGCGACAGCGAGGTGGAGAAGATGAAGCCGGCGGCGAAGCTGCGGACGCAGTCGATCAACGCGGAAGAGCCGGTGATGTAGCCGCCCTGGACGCCGAAGGCCTTGCCCAGCGTGCCCTCGACGATGGTCAACCGGTCCATGGCGCCGTCGCGCTCGGCCACGCCGGCGCCGCGGGCGCCGTACATGCCGACGGCATGGACTTCGTCGAGATAGGTCATGGCGCCGTGCTTGTCGGCGACATCGCACAGGTCATGGATGGGGGCGATGTCGCCGTCCATCGAATAGACGCTTTCGAACGCCACCACCTTGGGCCGGCCGGGGGCGATGCCCGACAGCAGTTCGTCCAGGTGCTTGGGGTCGTTGTGGCGGAAGATGTGCTTTTCGGCGCCCGAATTGCGGATGCCGGTGATCATCGAGTTGTGGTTCAGCGCGTCCGACAGGATTACGCAGTTGGGCAGGATCTTGCCCAGCGTGGTCAGCGTCGCGTCGTTCGACACATAGCCCGAGGTGAAGAGCAGAGCCGCTTCCTTGTGGTGCAGGTCGGCCAGCTCGCGTTCCAGCAGCACATGGTAGATGTTGGTGCCGGAGATGTTGCGGGTGCCGCCGGCGCCGGCACCGACCTGATCCAGCGCGTCGTGCATCGCCTTCATCACGCTCGGATGCTGGCCCATGCCGAGATAGTCGTTGGAGCACCAGACCGTGACCGGACGTTCGCGCCCGTTGGAATCGCGGAAGGTCGCCGTCGGGAAATTGCCCGCATGGCGTTCCAGATTGGCGAAAACCCGGTAGCGGCCGTCCTGCTTCAGGGTCGCAATCTGGTTGCGGAAGAAAGTTTCGTAATCCATCGCGCGTTCCCGTTCGCGTTCGTCCACTAAGGATCGGCTGCACCGGTTGAAGGCATATGGGCTAGGCCATTCGGTCGGCGCATCGAAGAGGATGGCATGATCCTTACCGGCACGCCACCCGGCATTGATCGAAATCAAGCCAATGTCATATGGGACCTTCGCACAAGTGGCAGGCTCCCATGTCCTGCGGATGCCGCATGTCGGCTTCCCGCCGATGGGTCATCCGTACGGCGATGACTTGGATCCCGCAGAGAAGATAGGGGCATGAACTTCCCAGCCGGCTATGGAAGCGATCCCGGAGCATATCCTCGAACCTCGCTCAATACCTCTCACACAGGTTGTTCTGCGGTTGTCCGGGCAGGCCATGGGTGTGTTGGCCGCCGCCCCTTGACACCGTGGTTGCATCGATGCCACCGATCCGGCAAACATGCGGAGTTCGCTCCTCATCCCAGTTTGGATCAGCCGCCATGGCGCAGGCCCGCAGCACCATCGCCCTAGCCGACTTCGCCGAGGTGGGGGCGCTTGGAGTGGTGGGCCTCAAGCGCATCTGGTCGCGGCTGTTCTCCGGCTCCACCGCCGCGGGCGACGAGGCCATGCGCGAATGGCACGCCGTCCATGTGCTGAGCAGCGGCCTTCAGGTCGGCCTGGAGGAGTTGTATCGCCATCTGGGCGTCGCCCGGCCCAGCTTCGCGTCCTTCGAGGGCTGGATCCTTGAACGCAACGGCGGATCGATCGACCGCGCGACGGTCGAGCGCATCAACGCCGCGCTCACCGGGCGGCCACCACCCGCCGCCGCCCGCGCCTTGGCCGCCGAAATCGACGCCATGGCCCCGGTTCTGGACGCCGACGACCTCACCCACTGGGAGGAGCATGGCTGGGTCATCCTGCACGACTCGATCGACCCGGAGGCCTGCCGGGCGACCGCGCAGGCGGTGTGGGACGTGCTGGGCAAATCGGCGGACGATCCGGCCTCCTGGGAGAAGTGGACGGACCTTCAGCAATGCGTGTTCACCCAACTGTTCCGCCATCCGGCACTGGACGCCAACCGGCTGTCGCGGCGCATCCACAAGGCCTTTGCCCAACTCTGGGGAAGCGCCGACCTGTGGGTGAGCACTGATCGCGTGGGCTTCAATCCGCCGGTCACGCCGAGATGCGGCTTTCCCGGCCCGGACCTCCATTGGGATGTCAGCCTCGTCCGCCCAATTCCGTTCGGCGTCCAGGGCTTGATCTATTTGACCGACACCGCCGCGACCCAGGGGGCGCTCGGCGTGGTGCCGGGCATGCATCGCACGCTCGACGTCTGGCTCGACTCACTGCCGCCGGACGCGTCGCCGCGCATGCACGCCCAGCAGCATCTGACGCTGACGCCCATCGCCGGACGGGCCGGCGACCTCGTCCTGTGGCACCACGCGCTCGCGCACGGCCCGACGCCAAACCATTCCGACCGGCCGCGCCTGGTACACTACCTCAAGATGTTCCCGTCCGACTTCCCATTCACTCCGGCTTGGCTATAGAGCGGATCGCGTAAAATCGGCCCCGGTTTGGAGCGTGACTCCGCTCGCCGGTCATAAAGCCACGGCGGGGTCCATTGAACGTCTCGTGGCCGGCTATAGCGTTACGATAAGTTTTCCTTCTAAAAACACTTTGAGAGGTAATTGCAAATACGCCATCATCCTGAACGTGCACACGCCTGGCAGGGAGGACAAGATGGCGAAGCGGATCGTCCTGTGTTTCGACGGAACCTGGAACACGCCGGGCAGCGGCGACAACCCCGATAAGAACAAGCAGTCGACCAACGTCTGGAAATTTTACAAATCGGTGCTGCCCGGTGCCGAGGACGGGACGACGCAATTCAGCTTCTACGATTCCGGCGTCGGCACCGACGACAAGGGCGGCATCGTCCATGATTGGCTCAACCATATCGTCGGCGGCGCCTTCGGCCTCGGGCTGGATCAGAAGATCAAGGACGGCTACCGTGCCCTCGCGTCCAAATATGAGGACGGCGACGAGGTCTTCATCCTGGGCTTTTCGCGGGGCGCCTACACCGCCCGCAGCTTGGTCGGACTGATCCGCAATGCGGGACTGCTGCCGGCCGCCAAGCTGGATCTGGTCGACGATGCCTATGCCTTATACCGCAAACGCGACGACGGCCCGGACGTGGAGGAAGCGACACGGTTCCGCGAGGACAACGGTTCGCGGCTGATCAAGATCCATTTCCTCGGCGTCTGGGACACGGTGGGTGCGTTGGGCATACCCCTTGGCATCTGCGAACATCTGGACGAGAAGCTTTACGGCTTCCACGACACCGAACTCAGCGGACTGGTCCACAACGCCTTCCAGGCACTGGCCATCGACGAGCACCGCAAGACCTTCGCCGCCTCCGTCTGGGATCCGAAGAACAAGCCGGCACAGCGGGTGGAGCAGCGCTGGTTCGTCGGCTGCCATTCGAATGTCGGCGGCGGCTATGACGACGACCAACTGTCGAACATCGCGCTGAAATGGATGATGGAGCGGGCCGCCGAGTGCGGACTGGCGCTTGATCCCGGTTGGATGCCTCAGGTGACGCCGAACGATGCGTTGGGCACCATCGTCGACTCCTATGCCCAGTTCCTGGACGGCTTCGGCAAGCTGGCGGAGCCGCGCTATTACCGCCCGGTCTGCGTCCTGCCCTACAGCGAGGAGAACCTGCACGAGTCGGTACCGCAGCGCGCCTCCAGCGATGCGGGCTATGCGCCGCCCAACATCGGCTACCGCAAGGCACTGGTGCAATTCGAAGCCGGCTCGCGTTAAAGGCCCAACGCAAAACGGGGCGGAGCCGTCCTCCGGCGCCCGCCCCGTTTCACGGTGGCTTGTGCGGTCCTTACTTGGTGCCGAACATGCGGTCGCCGGCGTCGCCCAGGCCGGGGACGATGTAGGCGTCCTCGTTCAGGTGGCTGTCCAGCGCCGCGGTGAAGACCTTCACGTCTGGATGCGACTCGTGGAAACGGCGCACGCCCTCGGGCGCGGCGACCAGCGCCATGAAGCGGATGTTGTGGTCGTCGACGCCATGGCGGTTCAGCACGTCGCAGGCATGGGCGGCGGAGTTGCCGGTCGCCAGCATCGGGTCGACGACGATGAACAACCGCCCTTCGGCCGGCGGCAGCTTGACCAGATATTCGTGCGGCTGCTTGGTGTCATGGTCGCGGTAGAGGCCGATATGCCCCTCGCGCGCCGACGGCACCAGTTCCAGCAGCCCGGCCGACATGCCGAGCCCGGCGCGCAGCACCGGCACGACCGCCAGCTTCTTGCCCAGGATCACCGGCGCGTCCATCGGCTGCAGCGGCGTTTCGATCCGCTCGGTGGTCAGCGGGATGTCGCGCGTCAGCTCATAGCCCATCAGCAGCGAGATCTCGCGCAGCAGGGTACGGAACCCGCCGGTCGACCGCTCCTTGTTCCGCATATGGGTCAGCTTGTGCTGGATCAGCGGATGGTCGAGGACGAACAGGTTGGGGAATTCGGGCAGGGTGCGCATGGAATCCGGATCGCGGCTGACGGTAAGGTTATCGCGATCCTAGCGCGTCAGGGGGGCCGGGGCCAAGGGGGCTGACCGGAGGGGCGCCGCTTGTCCCTACCCCCGGCCCGCCTTCGCCGCCGCCGGTTTCGGCTCCGGGCGGTCGATGCCGTAGCGGATCACGCGGTTGCGGCCGGAATTCTTCGCCTGATAGAGCGCGCGGTCGGCGCAGACCACCAGATCGTCGACGGTCAGGTCGGACACCGCCTCCACCAGCCCGAAGGAGGCGGTGACCGGGATCATCCGGCCGTCGGGCAGCACCACCGGCGAGCGCATCAAATCGACGCGCAGCCGTTCGATCACCTCATAGCCCTCGTCCAGCCTGGTTTCCTTCAGGCAGACCAGGAACTCCTCGCCGCCCATGCGGAAGGCCTCGTCGAAGCTGCGGACGCCGCGGCTGATGACGGCGGCGGTGGCGGCCAGCACCCGGTCGCCGATGTCGTGGCCGTAGCTGTCGTTGATGCCCTTGAACTTGTCGATGTCGACCAGCGCGACGCAGAAGGGCTGGCCGGTGCGGCGATAGCGGTTGTGCTCGCGCTCCAGCGCCTCGCCCATGCCGCGCCGCGTGCGCAGGCCGGTCAGCGGGTCCAGGCCGGAGGCGGCGGCGGCGAAGGCGCGCTCCATCCGGCGCAGATGCAGCATGAACTCCTCGAACCGGCCGACCACCGCTTCGAACTCGGCCTCGGTCGGCAGCTCGCCACCGGACGCCTTCAGCAGGATCAGCCGGGCCTGCCGGTGCATCTGCTCGTGCAGGGTCGCCAGCTTCTGCACCGCCGGCTGCTGCAGCAGGTCGTCGCGGCTGGCGGCCTGACACCAGGCCTGGAAGGAGGCCGGGGCCGACGAGCGCTCCCCGCCGCGGCCCTCGCGGTAGAAAACGGCGCGCTGCCACTGGCCGATCCAGCGCAGATGCTCGTCGAGCACGGCGCCGAGCGCCTCGGTTGTGGACGGAGTGGTCGAATCGCTCATGGGCGCATCCTACCCGACGGCGCAAGGTCCCGCCATGCGACCAAGATAAGCCGTAGCATTCGTCTAAAACAGGGCGCTTTCGCCGAAAACCAGCCTAAAGCGAACCGACCGCCGACAGGAAGGCGCGGACCAGCGCCGGGTCCTTGTGGCCGGGGCGGTCCTCCACGCCGGACGACACGTCGACCTCGGTGGCGCCGGTGACCCGCACCGCCTCGGCGACATTCTCCACCGTCAGCCCGCCCGACAGCATCCAGGGCCGCGGCCAGCTGCGCCCGGCCAGGATCGTCCAGTCGAAGGCGATGCCGTTGCCGCCGGGCAGCGCCGACACCTTGGCCGGCGGCTTGGCGTCGAACAGCAGCCGGTCGGCGACCTCTGCCGCCTCCATCGCCGTGGTCAAATCTTCCGGCCCGCCGATCTTCACCGCCTTCATCACCGGCAGGGCGTAGCGGGCCTTGATCTCGACGATGCGGCGCGGCGTCTCGGCGCCATGCAGCTGGATCAGGTCGAGCGGGACCTGCCCGGTCACATGCTCCAGGAACTCGTCGTCGGGATCGACGAACAGCCCGACGGAGCGCACGCCGGTCGGCAGCAGCCGCGCCAGCTCCGCCGCCATCGGCGGGGCGATGGCGCGCGGGCTGCGGGGATAGAAGACGAAACCGACATAGCGCGCCCCGCCGGCAACGGCGGCGCGCAGGCTTTCGGGCTCGCTCAGCCCGCAGATCTTGGCGGCGACGGTCATGCGGTCCCCTCAATTTCGGCGACGATGCGGCGGGCGGCGGCGGCCGGGTCGGCATCGGCGGTGATCGGCCGGCCGATGACCAGATGGTCGGCACCGGCGGCCAGCGCCTCGGCCGGGGTCATGATGCGCTTCTGGTCGTTGGTGGCGGCCCAGGCCGGACGGATGCCGGGCACCATCAGGATGAAGTCGGGACCACAGGCCGCGCGCACCAGCGCCACCTCGGTCGGGGAGCAGACGACGCCGTCCACCCCCGACGCCTTGGCCAGCTTCGCCAGCCGCACCACCTGATCCGCCACCGGCACCGACTGGCCAACGGCGCCGAGATCGCCCTCGTCCAGGCTGGTCAGCACGGTGACGGCGAGGATCTTCGGCCGGTCGGCCCCGGCCGTCGCCGCCGTCTCCGCCGCCGCGCGCATCATCGCCGGCCCGCCGGCGCTGTGGATGGTCATGAAGGCCGGCTTCAGCGGCAGCGCCGCGCGCACGCCGCCCGCCACCGTGTTGGGGATGTCGTGCAGCTTCAGGTCGAGGAACAGCGGCGGCCCGTCCTCGCCCACCACGGCGCGGACGCCGGCCGGCCCCTGGGCGATGAAGAACTCCAGCCCCAGCTTGATGCCGCCGACGGCCCCCGCCACCTGCCCGGCGATGCGGCGGGCGGACTCGACCTCGGTGGTGTCGACGGAGCAATAGATGCGCGAGGCTGGCGCGGTCATGGGAAGGCGGTCTCCAGAACCCGAATGCGAATGGTCCGGCACCCTAGCAAGGGATCGGGCGGTACGCCAGTTTCAACCCCTCTGCTCCCCCGACCACTGCTCCGCCGTCCACCGCTCCAGCGCCGCGAACAGCGCGGCGGCGGTGGCGCAGGCGGTGGCGAGGGCGGCGGGGTCGGCAAGCTCCTCCTCCAGCCGCGGCATCAGCGCCTTCCAGACCCCGGCCATGTCCAGCCCGTCCGACGCCAGGAAGCGCGCGCCGCGCCGGACATCGTATCCCAGCGCGCGGGTGATCCCCGGCAGCATCGCCCGCCCGCCATGGGCGGAGCCGTCCAGCACGTAGCGCGCCGCCAGCCGGGCCGGCGCACTGTCCAGCGGCGGCAGGTCCGTCATCTCCGGCAGCCTGTCCGGATCGGTGCCGAGAACCCGCAGATCCTCGCGCAGCAGCGCCAGCCGCGCCGCGCCCTGCCCGTCCCCCAGCGCCCGCTCCACCGGCGCGTTGAAGCCGTACAGCACGGCCAGCGCGCGGGCATACTGGTCGGCGGTGATGTCCGGCCGGACCAGTGGCTGCAGCACCGCGGCCTTGTCCAGCCGGTCGTGAGTTTCCTGCGTCGCGGCGCGCAGTGCCTGCCTTGCCGGTCCCATCAAACGTGCTCCGCGCTTCCGATCAGGTCGAGGCCAGCACGCCGGACAACGGCGCGGGTCCGCCGCCATCGGACGCCCCAGTGGAGGACTGACTGGCTTCCTGCTGCCGAGTCCACAGGGCGGCATAGGCGCCGCGGGCGGCCAGCAGGTCGGCATGGTGGCCGCGCTCGATCACCCGGCCGGCTTCCAGCACCAGGATCTCGTCGGCGTCGATGACGGTGGACAGCCGGTGGGCGATCACCAGCGTGGTGCGGCCGCGGCTGACCTCGCGCAGGTTGGCCTGGATTTCCCGCTCGGTGTGGGTGTCGAGCGCGCTGGTCGCCTCGTCGAACAGCAGGATCGCCGGGTCCTTCAGGATGGTGCGGGCGATGGCGACGCGCTGCTTCTCGCCGCCGGACAGCTTCAGCCCGCGCTCGCCCACCGTGGTCTGGTAGCCGTCGGGCAGCGCCATGATGAAGTCGTGAATGTGGGCCAGCCGCGCCGCCCGCTCCACCTCCGCCGGGCTGGCGCCGGGGCGGCCATAGGCGATGTTGTAGAAGACGGTGTCGTTGAACAGCACGGTGTCCTGCGGGACGATGCCGATGGACGCGCGCAGCGAGGACTGGGTGACGTCGCGGATGTCCTGCCCGTCGATCAGCACCCGGCCGCCGTTGACGTCGTAGAAGCGGAACAGCAGCCGGCTGATGGTCGACTTGCCGGCGCCCGACGGGCCGACGATGGCGACGGTCTTGCCGGCCGGCACGGTGAAGCTGACATCCTTCAGGATCGGCCGGCGCGGGTCGTAGCCGAACTCCACCCCCTCGAAGCGCAGCTCCGCCCCATCGACCGCCAGCGGCTTCGCGTCGGGGCCGTCGGCGACCTCGCGGTCGACCGCCAGCAGCGTGACCATCGACTCGATGTCGATCAGCGACTGCTTGATCTCGCGATAGACGACGCCGAAGAAGTTCAGCGGCTGGTAGAGCTGCAGCAGATAGGTGTTCACCAGGACGAAGTCGCCCAGCGACATGCTGCCGTCGACGATGCCTTTGGCGGCCATGCCCATCACCACCGCCAGCCCCAGCGAGATGATCGCCGACTGGCCGACATTCAGCAGCGACAGGCTCTGCTGGCTGCGCACCGCCGCCTTCTCGTAGCTCTGCAGGGCACCGTCGTAGCGGCGGGCCTCATGCTCCTCGTTGCCGAAATACTTGACGGTCTCGTAGTTCAGCAGGCTGTCGATCGCCTTGGTGTTGGCCTTGCTGTCGGTATCGTTCATCAGGCGGCGGAACTTGATGCGCCACTCCGACACGAAGAAGGTATAGAGGATGTAGCCCATCACCGTGACGAAGGTCGCCAGCGCGAACCAGACGCTGAACAGCTTCCACAGGATGGCGCAGACCAGCGCGATCTCCACCAGCGTCGGCACGATGGAGAACAGGGTGTAGCGCAGCAGCGATTCGATGGCCCGGGTGCCGCGCTCCAGCGAGCGGGTCAGGCCGCCGGTCTGGCGTTCCAGATGGAAGCGCAGGGACAGCGCGTGCAGGTGCCGGAACACCGACAGCGCCACCCGGCGGATGGTCCGCTGCGCCACGGTGGCGAAGACGGCGTCGCGCAGCTCGGCGAAGATCAGCGAGGTCACGCGGGCAAGGCCGTATGCGACGATCAGTCCCAGGGGGATGGCCATCACCGCGCCCGGCCCCGCCGTACCGCCTGCCGACGCCGGCGTCAGCGCGTCCACCGCATGCTTGTAGAAGATCGGCACATAGACGTTGGCGACCTTGGCACCGATCAGCAACAGCATGGCCAGCACCACCCGGATCCGCGTTTCCAGGGAATCGCTGGGCCAGATATAGGGCGCCAGCGAGCGCATTGCGGCGCGCAGGTCGCCGGACGGGCGGGTGAAGGAGCTGGTGTCGGAGTTGGGCGGAAGACTGCGGCGCATCGGCTTCTTCGGTGGTCTTTGCGGGTTTCGGGAAACCAGCCCAGGGAAGGACCCAGGAGATGGCGCCGTCCCGAAATGCTGTTCAGGCGACCTAACCTAGGGACCGCTACGGCATCGTCAAAGCCCCGCGTCACCGCTTTGCCACGATTTTGGCGCGGCCCAGGGGCGCTTTCCCTGCATTTCCCTGCGCCATGGCAACGGACTGGAAACCATCTTCCTCTACCCTGCCGGGCGTATCGCGTTCGATCCGCACCGCAGACCAAGGCATTTGACCATGCAGAACGCCAGCTTCGCCGGCCGATTCAAGGTGGGCACCCGCATCCAGGTGGGCTTCCTTCTGATCCTCGCCCTCCTCGCCCTGGTGGCAGCACTCGGCGTGCGGTCGCTGTCGACGGTGGAGGACGGATTCACCCGCTACGCGACGATCTCCGACAATTCGCTGCGGATTTCGGACGTGGACGGCTCGGTGTCCGACATGCGCCGCAACGTGGTCAACTACTCCTTCTCCGGCAACAACGCCCTGATCGCGCCGACCCAGGCACAGCAGAAGAAGCTGGGCGAGATGCTGCGCGCCATCCGGGAAGCGACGCAGGATCCCGCGCGCCGCGCCAATATCGACCGCATGATCCAGCAATTCGACGGCTACACCGCCAACTTCGGCAAGCTGGTGAAGCTGCGCGAACTGCGCGACCGGCTGGTGACGGAAGAGCTGGTGCCGCTGGGCACGAAGGCGCGCGAAGGGCTGGGCCGGGTGATGGCCGACGGCATCGCCGCCGGCGATTTCGAATCGGCCGCCTATGCCGGCCAGGCGCAGGAGGCGCTGATCTTCGCCCGCCTCGGCGCACAGGCCTTCCTGACGGAGCCGTCGGCGAAGGCGGCCGACGATGTTCGCGGCCGGCTGGACACCTTCATCAAGTCGGCCACATCGCTGGCTGCCCGCCTGACCGACCCGGCGCACCGGCGCTCGGCGGAGGAGGCGGCGCAGACGGCCGGACGGTATCTGGAAAGCTTCAACCGCCTCGTCGCCGCCGTCAACGAAGCACAGGCTCTGGCCTTCGGCACCATGAGCAAGGAGGCGGAGGAATTCGCCGATCTGGTCGGCAAGACCATCGCCTCCCAGGCGGAGGTGCGCGACGCGATGCTGACCGGCGCGCAGACCGACATGGAGAACACCAGCACGCTGCTGGTCGGCATGGCGGTGGGCGCCTTCGCTCTCGGCATCCTGATCGCCCTCGTCACCGCCCGGTCGATCGTCCGCCCGGTGGTGCAGATGACCGGCACGATGACCGAGCTGGCCGCCGGCAACCTCGCCGTCGATGTCCCGGCGCTGGAGAACCGCGACGAGATCGGCCGCATGGCCAAGGCCGTGCTGGTGTTCAAAGAGAACGCCATCGAGAAGAAGCGGATGGACGAGGCCGAGCGCGAGCGGCTGGAGGCCGAACGCCGCGCCGCCGAGGCGCAGCGCGCCCGCGAGCAGGCCATCGGCGAGGAGATCGCCGGCCTGATCGACGCCGTGTCGAAGGGCGACCTGGATCGCCGCATCGATCTGGCCGGCAAGGACGGCTTCTACAAGACCATGTCGCAGGGCATCAACCGCCTGACCGACACGGTGGAGGCGGTCATCGCCGACCTGGGCGAGGTGTTGAGCGCGCTGGCCCAGGGCGACCTGAACCGCCGCGTCACCCGTGATTACCAGGGCGCCTTCGAGCGGGTGAAGACCGACGTCAACGCCACCTCCACCCGGCTGGCGGAGATCGTCGGCCAGATCACCCAGGCGGCCGAGACCATCGCCGCCGCCGCCGCCGAGGTGTCGCTGGGTTCCTCCGACCTCGCCGACCGCACCGAGCAGCAGGCCTCCTCGCTGGAAGAGACCGCGGCCAGCATGGAAGAGCTGGGGGCGACCGTGCGCTCCAACGCCGAGAACGCCCAGCGCGCCAACGTGATGGCCGCCCAGGCCCGCAGTTCCGCCGAATCCGGCGGCGGCGTCGCCGGCTCCGCCATCGAGGCGATGCGCCGGATCGAAGAATCGAGCCGCAAGATCACCGACATCATCGGGGTGATCGACGAGATCGCCTTCCAGACCAACCTGTTGGCGCTGAACGCGGCGGTGGAGGCGGCGCGGGCCGGCGACGCCGGGCGCGGCTTCGCCGTGGTGGCGCAGGAGGTGCGGCAGCTCGCCCAGCGCTCCGCCCAGGCCTCGAAGGAGATCAAGGGCCTGATCCTGGACAGCGATGCCCAGGTGAAGGACGGCGTCGATCTGGTCAGCAAGGCCGGCGACGCGCTGCAGGGCATCGTGTCCGGCGTGCAGCAGGTGGCGACGCTGATCGCCGAGATGGCCTCGGCCTCGGCCGAGCAGGCGACGGCGCTGGACGAGATCAACTCGACCGTCGCCAACATGGACGAGATGACGCAGAAGAACGCCGCCCTGGTGGAGGAGACCACCGCCGCCGCCCAGGCGATGAGCGGTCAGGCCGGCGACCTGAAGTCGCTGGTCGGCTTCTTCAAGTTCGAACAGGCGGCCGGCTTCGGTTATGCCGCGGCGCCGCGCGCCATGGCGGTCAACGCGGCCCCGGCGGTCGCCTCCACCCGCCGCGCCGCGGCGGCCCCGACCCGCTCTTCCGCCAAGCCGATGGCGAAGCCCACCGCCCGTGGCAACGGCGGCGCCCATGCCGCGATGACGCCCAAGCCGGCCAACCGGAGCGACTCACCCGCGCGCGGCGCCGCTGCGGTCCCGGTCCTGAAGCACAGCACCAGCGACGACGACGACTGGAAGGAGTTCTGAGAAAGCCCCTCTCACCCTGAGCAGAGACGTTGCATAGGGCTCCCTCTCCCGCCCCGGGAGAGGGAAGGGTGAGGGGTGATCCAAGGATCAGGATCCATGTTCGGATAGCCCCTCACCCTCCCCGCCTTCGGCGGGTCCCCTCCCTCTCCCGGGGCGGGAGAGGGCGTTTATCGCAGATGCGATTGCCCTGCCCGCAAGGTTTCCGCCTACTGCATGAACCAGCCATGGCTGACGACCAGCGACTGGCCGGTCAGCGCGTTCGATCCGAAGGACGCGAAGAACAGGGCGGCCTGGGCGACGTCCTCGACCGTGGTGAACTCGCCGTCGACGGTCTCCTTCAGCATCACGGTCTTGACCACCTCCTCCTCGGAGATGCCCAACTCCTTGGCCTGCTCGGGGATCTGCTTTTCGACCAGGGGCGTGCGGACAAAGCCGGGGCAGATCACATTGGCGCGCACGCCATGCGCCGCCCCTTCCTTGGCGACCACCTTGGCAAGGCCGATCAGCCCGTGCTTGGCGGTGACATAGGGTGCCTTCAGCGCCGACGCCTCCTTGGAATGGACCGATCCCATATAGATGATGCTGCCGCTTCCCTGCTCGTACATCGTCCGCAGGGCGGCGCGCGTGGTCAGGAAGGCGCCGTCCAGATGGATGGACAGAAGCTGCTTCCACTTCGCGAACTCGAACTGTTCGACCGGCGCCACCGTCTGGATGCCGGCGTTGCTGACCAGGATGTCGATGCGGCCGAAGGCGGCGACGGCGCGGGCCATGCCGGCATCGACCTGGGCCACGTCGGTCACGTCCATGGCGACGCCCAGCGCCCGCTTGCCGGTGGGGTCGAGGCTGGCCGCCGCGGCGTCGGCGCCGGCCTGGTTGAGGTCGGCGATGACGACCAGCGCGCCCTCGCGGGCGAAGGTCCGGGCGATTTCCAGCCCGATTCCGCTCGCCGCCCCGGTGATGACGGCGACTTTGTCCTGCAAACGCATGGGTCCGCTCCTTCGTTCAAGCTGCATTGCTTGGCGTTCAAGCTGCATCGGTTGGGATTTCGGTCAGGGCCGCGCGCCGCAAATCGTGCGTGACGGGACCGTCCAGCCGCGACGGCATCGCCAGCCATTCCGGGTGGGCGAGCGTGGCGAGCGTGTCGGCGAGGCCGCTCTCCCAATGCTCGCGCATGCCGGCGTTGGAGAACTCGTAGTCCTTGCTGTCGCGCTCGTAGCTTTTGCGGCGGTAGATCAGGTGGATGATGTTGATCGCCGCCCCGCAGGCGGCGCGGCGCAGCGCCCTGGCCTCCGGCGTGTCGCGAAGCTCCTCGGGCAGCCGGTCGAGCAGCGTGACCAGCTGGTTGCGCAGGGTCTGCTCGTAGGTGACCTTGTCGGTGTTGAAGCGGGTGCGGCTGGAATAGGTGATGTCCTTCTGCCGCTCCAGCACCTCCGACATGCCGCGCGGCACCTGACCGCTGGCGCTCCACAGATCGACCTGGAAGACCAGCGTGTCGCGGCGCGGCTGGTCCTCCAGCACATGGTCGAGCGGCGTGTTCGAGACCAGCCCGCCGTCCCAGTAGAACTCGCCGTCGATCTCCACGGGGGCGAAGCCGGGCGGCAGGGCGCCGCTGGCCATCACATGCTCCGGGCCGATCCGGTGGGTCTCGGTGTCGAAATAGATGGAGTTGCCGGTCCGCACATTGACGGCGCCCAGCGACAACCGGATGTCGCCCCGGTTGATCCGGTCGAAGTCGATCAAATCCTCCAGCGTGCTTTTCAGCGGCGCGGTGTCGTAGACGCTGGTCGGTCCGGCGAAGGGGCCGGCCGCCGCCCATTCCACCGCCGGCCGCGGCCGGAAGAAGCCGGGCTGGCCCGACAGCGCCGTCCGCCACGCGCTCCATTGGTTGAGGATGGAAATCGACGGCCCATCGGGATCGAGCCGCCGCCACAGCGCCTCCGCATGCTCCCAGGGCGAGGGCGGGGCGACGCGGGCCCAGAACTCCGCCAGCGCGGCGCAGCGCCGCTCCGGTGGATTGCCGGCGATCAGCGCCGCGTTGACGGCGCCGATCGACACGCCGGCCACCCAGGTCGGATGGATGTC
Source organism: uncultured Azospirillum sp. (assembly GCF_946480385.1). Next base: position 11,193 of record NZ_CAMLJP010000021.1, on the reverse strand, counting down.
GTGCTTGAACAGCCCTTCGACGACGCCCGCCTGATAGGCGCCGAGCGCTCCGCCCCCTTGCAGGACGAGAGCCACCCGGTCGTAGGGGGCGGTGAGATCGGCAAAGGATCTGTCGCGCATCGGTGTCTTTCCCTACCAGTCGATCGCTTGCAGACATCATTCTTCGGTCGGCAGGCCTGATATGGGACTGAAAACGAACGCGGCCATGCAGAAACATTCCCCCGAAACGGACGAATATTCATGGCAGCCATGCCGATTTCTTTTAAGCTGCTCCTATCCTCGCGGAAACCTACATCGAGGTATTACACCGCCATTAATTACTTGTAATATTCAGCGCTGGGACGGCTTCTTCGTGGGACGACGGATTTCACGGCTGTTGTGCCAAATGCCCGAATTAACCTTTCGGTTGGGATTGCGTGCTGCAATCGCCCTCGGTTTCGTTTCAGCCCGTGGTTTTCTGGAGGACAGCATGTCCCGCCGCCCCGCTTCCCGCCGCCGTCTCCCGCTCGCCGCCCTGTTGCTGCTGGGCGCGTCGCTGAGCGGCTGCGGCGCCGTCACCGGCGTCGCCAGCGGTGCCGCCAGCATCGCCGGCACCGCCGTGGACGTCGTCGGCACCGTGGCGGAAACCTCCGTCGACGTGGTGACGGCGCCGCTGCGGTAAGGGCTTCACCTAGCCGACCACCATCGCCGCCAGCGTCTCCAGCCGGTCGGCCTCATGCGCCGGCTTGTCCCAGCGGATGCGGTGGATGCGGGGGAAGCGCATGGCGAGCCCGCTCTTGTGCCGGGTCGACGGGTGCACGCTGTCGAAGGCGACCTCCAGCACCAGCCCGGCCTCCACCTCACGCACCGGGCCGTAGCGGCGGGTGGTGTGGTTGCGCACCCAGCGGTCCAGCTCGACCAGCTCGGCATCGGTGAAACCGGAATAGGCCTTGCCGACAGGCACCAGCTCCTCGCCGCGCCAGACGCCGAAGGTGTAGTCGGAATAATAGCTCGACCGCTTCCCGTGCCCGCGCTGGGCGTACATCATCACGGTGTCGAGCGTCAGCGCCCCGCGCTTCCACTTGAACCACGGCCCCTTCGGCCGCCCGGCCAGATAGGCGCTGTCGCGCCGCTTCAGCATCAGCCCCTCGATGCCGTTCTCCCGCGCGCCCTCGCGCAATGCCACCAGCTCGTCCCAGGCCGTGAAGGGCACCATCGGCGACAGATCCATCCGCCGAGGCTGCACCGCCTCGAACCAGCGCTCCAACCGGGCGCGCCGCTCGACGAAGGACAGGCCGCGCAAATCCTCCTCGCCGTCGAACAGGATGTCGTAGAGCCGCACCCAGGCCGGCCCGTCGCGCAGCATCTGCGCCGTCACCGTCTTGCGGTTCAGCCGTTGCTGCAAATCGTTGAACGGCGCCACCACCCCGTCGCGCGCCACCAGCAGTTCGCCGTCCAGCACGGCGTCGAAATTCATGTGGTCGACAATGTCCGGAAAGGCGCCCGACACGTCGTCGCCGGTGCGGCTGTAGAGCCGCCGCTCTCCCCCGCGCGCCACCATCTGCACCCGGATGCCGTCCCATTTCCATTCGGCGGCATAGGCGGCGGGGTCCAGCCCGGCGCGGTCCTCCTCCTCCAGCGGGTGGGACAGCATCATCGGGCGGAAGCCGGCGCCGGAGCCGGTGGCCGGCCGCTCGGCCCGCCCCTCCAGCCAGGCGAACAGCTCCGGATAGGGGGCGGTCAGCCCATGCCAGACCTCCTCCACGTCATCGACGCTGACCTCCGGCCGGGCAATCCTGCCCCACTCCGCCAGCGCCGTCTTGGCGAGCCGGGCCGAGACACCGATGCGCAGCGCCCCGGTGATGAGCTTCAGCAACGCGAACCGCCCCGATGAGTCGAGCGTGTCGAGCCAGCCCTCCACCAGCCCGATCACCTGCCCGCGCTTGGCGGCCCGCAAGCCCTCCACCACCTCGTCCAGGCTGGGCGGCAAACTGTTCGCGCGTTCCGGCCGCTCCGGCCAGATCAGCGCCACCGTCTCCGCCAGATCGCCGACATAGTCGTAGGACAGCGCCAGCAGCTCCGGATCGACCCGCGTCGCCGCCAGTTCGCGGATCGCCGCCGGCTTGGCCTCGCGGAAGCTCAGCGCCCCGGTCAGCGCCGCCAACGCCCAGCCGCGCTCGGGGTCGGGCGCGGTGGCGAAATGCTCGACCAGCAGGCGGATCTTGCCGTTGCGCGACGGCATGAAGACCAGCGCGTCGATCAGCGCGGCAAAGCGGTTCACGACGCCTCTCCTTCCCCGGCCTTCTCCGGAATTCCTTCCGAATCCTCGTCCTCGAAGCCGATCAGCGCCAGGGCGCGGGCGCGGATGCCGCGGCTGGTGGCGTAATGGACCAGCGCTTCCTCGCGGCCATGGGTCACCCAGACCTCCGGCGCGCCGACATCCGCCAGCGTCTGGCACAGCTCGTCCCAATCGGCATGGTCGGAGATGACCAGCGGCAGTTCCACCCCGCGCTGGCGCGCGCGCTGGCGCACCCGCATCCAGCCCGACGCCACCGCCACCACCGGATCGGCCAGCCGCCGCGCCCAGCGGTCGGCCACCGCCGCCGGCGGAGCCAGCACCAGCGCGCCCTTCAAATCCTCCTTCGCCGCGACGGTGGCGGGTCGCAGCTCGCCCAACTCCACCCCCAGACTGCTGTACAGCCGGCACAGCGGCTCCAGCGCGCCATGCAGCCAGATCGGCCGGTCGTACCCCGCCGCCCGCAGCAGGGTGATCAGCCGCTGGCATTTGCCCAGCGCATAGACGCCGACCACATGGCTGCGCTCCGGGAACAGCGCCATCGAATGCAGCAGCTTTCCCACCTCCCCCAGGTCGGGCGGATGGCGGAACACCGGCAGGCCGAAGGTCGCCTCGGTGACGAAGACGTCGCAGGGCACCGGCTCGAACGGCGCACATGTGCGGTCGAGCCGGCGCTTGTAGTCGCCCGACACCACCACGCGCGACCCGGCATGCTCCAGCACCACCTGGGCGCTGCCCAGCACATGGCCGGCCGGCACCAGCCGCACCGCCACGTCGCCGATGCGCAAACTCTCGCCATACTCCAGCCCTTGCAGGCTGCCGCCCACCCCCTCGCCCATCCGCTGGCGCATGATGGCGAGCGTTCCGGGCGTCGCCAGCACATGGCGGTTGCCGGGCCTCGCGTGGTCGGAATGGCCGTGGGTGACGACCGCGCGCTCCACCGGGCGCACCGGGTCGATGTAGAAGCCCCCCGGCTCGACATACTGCCCCTCGGGAAGGACCTTGATCCATCGGTCGGGGTGGGGACGATCTGGATTGAATTGGTGTGCAGCGGACATGCGTCCTAATATAGGGCGCCCAACAGCGGAGACCCAGCGCATGCACCCGATCCTGCTGCCGACCCCCGAGATCGCCGACGCGCTTGCCGGGAGCCGCCCGGTGGTGGCGCTTGAATCGACGGTGATCTCCCACGGCATGCCCTTTCCGCAGAATCTGGAGACCGCCCGCGCGCTGGAGGCGGAGGTGCGGGCTGCCGGCGCCATCCCCGCCACCATCGCGGTGATGGACGGGCGCATCCGCATCGGGCTGGACGACACGGCGCTGGAACGGCTGGCCACCGCCGGCCACAAGGCGCGCAAGCTGAGCCGCCGCGACCTGCCCATCGCGCTCGCCACCGGCGGCATCGGCGCCACCACGGTGGCGGCGACGATGATCGGGGCGCGGCTGGCCGGCATCTCCGTCTTCGCCACCGGCGGCATCGGCGGCGTCCATCGCGGGGCGGAAACCAGCTTCGACATCTCCGCCGACCTCGACGAGCTGGCCCGCACCTCCGTCTGCGTGGTCTGCGCCGGCGCCAAGTCGATTCTCGACCTGCCCAAGACGCTGGAGGTGCTGGAAACCCGCGGCGTCCCGGTCCTGGGCTTCGGCACGGACGAATTTCCCGCCTTCTACAGCCGCCGCAGCGGCCTTCCCGTCGATCATCGCTGTGACAACGTGACCGAGGTGGCAGACATCCTGCGGGCGAAATGGCAGCTTGGCCTGGAAGGCGGCGTTCTGCTCGCCAACCCGATCCCGCCCGCCGACGAGCTGGACCCCGAGGCGATGGAAGCCGCGGTCACCCAGGCGCTGGCCGACGCGGAAGCCAAGGAAATCAAGGGGAAGGACATCACCCCGCACCTGCTGGCGGCGCTGGAGCGCATCACCGGCGGGCGCAGCCTGACCGCCAACATCGCGCTGATCCGCAACAACGCGCGGGTCGCGGCCGGGGTCGCCGCCGCCCTTGCCGCCCCCTAGAACCGAACGGATAAGCCTACTCCTGCGGTGGTAAGGCTTTAGCCCCGGTACCGGCTTAAGACCCCGTTAACCGCCTGCGCGCAAATCTGTCGTCATCGAACGAGCGGAGGCTTCAATGCGCGCACCCAGCAGCACCTCGACCCTGGTTTCCCGGATGATCGCGATGGCCGGCCAAGGCGACGAGGCGCCGGGCGTTGCGGAGATGAAGGAGCCGGCCCACGTCAAGCGCATCGTCTGGGCCTCCCAGGCGGCCAAGCTGCGCGTGTCGCTGTCGTCCCGCTCCATCCACGAGATCGAAGCTGCCGTCACCGCCGACCTGGACAGCATGGAACTGCCGGAAGTGTTCTTCACCTCCGTCGAAGTCGGCGGCCATGTGGTCACCTGCGACCTCGACGCCTCCGGCACCGCCTCGATCTTCGGGCTGATCGAGGCCCACGAATACGACGATCTGGTGGAAGAGGCCGGCGACGACGCCCTGTTCGGCGTCGATTGGGACGGCGTCTACATCACCCCGGCCCGCACCCGGCACTGAGCGCGACTCCTCCGGTCCCGTCAGCCCAGCCTCCGAGAACGCCCCGCACGCAGCCCGCATGCGGGGCGTTTTGCGTTATCCACCCGACAGAGGAGCCCGGCCGGATTGTCCCGGCTGGATTGTATAGTCACCGCGCATTCTGGTTCGCAGTTCCAACTATGAGACGCAATTTGCGATGGTGGATGGCCCCGATCAGGGTTGCCCCTCGCATAATCGACCCCTCCGCTTTGGTATATTACTTGCGTAATGCAGGCGACGCCCACCAACTGGCCGACGCAGCGGAGTTTCCATGTCCCGACACCTGAACGCTCTGCTCGCCGCCGGACTGGCTCTGGCCGTCGTCATCGCCATGACGGTTCACATCGTCTGGCAGGACCGGGCGAGCACCGCCGCACAGATGGAGGCGCTGGCCGCCGACATGGCAAAGGTGGTCGAGGCCCATGTCCTGCACACGACCAAGGGGGCCGACATCGCCCTGCATCAGGCGACCTCGCTGGTCGACGATGCCGGCAGCCTGGAAGCCGTGCGGAATGCTGCCCACTGGCGCCGGCTGCGCGATGCCCTCGCCAACCTGGACGGCGGGGACACCCTGTGGCTGTTCGACGCCAAGGGCAATGGAATCGTCGGCACCGGCCGGCAGGTGGACCGGCCACTCAACGTCGCGGACCGTCCGCATTTTCAGGCGGTGATGACGGGGGCGGAGTTCGTGATCAGCCCGGCCCTGCGCAGCCTTATGGACGACCGCATCCTCTTCACCATTTCGCGGCCGATCCGCGACTGGACCGGCGACGTCATCGGCATCGCCAGCGCCGGGATGAAGGCCGAATGGCTGGTCAATTTCTACGCCCTGATGTCGTTCGGGCTGGATACGACGATCACCATCTTCCGCACCGATGGCGAAATCGTCGCCCGCAATCCGGACCTGTCCGACTTCATCGGCAAGAACGACCGGGACGGGCATCTCTTCCGGGAGCAGCTTCCGCGTTCGCCGGTCGGGGTCTACTGGTCACGGTCGGTGTTCGATGGCGAGGAGCGGCTTGCCGCCTACCGGCTGATCCCTGACCTGAACCTCGTCGTCTATGCCGGGATCGAGAGCCGGTCGGCCTTCGCCGCATGGCGGACCCGATCGCTCTGGTTCATCGCCGAAGTGGGGATCGCAACGGTCCTCGTGCTGCTTGTGCTTTTGTGGGGTGCCCGCATGGTCCGGCGCGAGAACCATGTCCGGATGCGTGTGCTCGAAGCGGAGAACGCCGCGCGCCAATTGGATGCCGAACTCCATCAGGCCCGGCGCGATCCCCTGACCGGGTTGCCCGCCCGCGGACTGTTCCTGGAACTGGCGGACCGGATGCACCTGAATGCCGGGAAACGCGGATCGGTCCTCGCCTTCCTCTACATCGATCTGGACGGCTTCAAGGCGGTGAACGACCGGCACGGCCACCATCGCGGCGACAGTGTCCTGACGATGGTCGCCGAGATCATGCGCAAGATGATCCGCGACGGCGACCTGATCGGCCGGGTCGGCGGCGACGAGTTCGTCATCTGCCTGTCCGGGTATGATCCCGAAATCAGGACGGTCGCCATCGGCGTCGCCTCCCGCATCATCACTCAGGTCCGCGATCTCGATGCGGGCGTGGGATGCAGCATCGGCATCGCACTGACCGCGGGCGCATGCGGCGACCTGTCCTGTTGCCTGCGCCAGGCCGACGCCGCGATGTACCGCGCCAAGCAGCTGGGAAAAGGTGTCTGGTCCATGCATGAACCGGCGCAGGTGTCCTGCCTCTCCTGCGACAACAAGATCGTCGCCTGACGCCTGATGGCCGCCGGGCCGTGGCCGCTTCCGATCAGACCGGCTCGCGGCTGTTGGTCGGCCGGTTCACCCCGGCGGCGGACATGCCGACCACCACGTCGCCGTCGATCAGCGGCAAGCCGGCCCGCCGCTCCTCCCAGGCTGCCAGGAAGGCGTCGATGCAGTCGGCGGGCAGTGGCCGGCTGACGAAATAGCCCTGGATCAGGTCGCAACCCATCTGCGCAAGCACCTCCCACTGGGCGGCGTCCTCCACCCCTTCGGCCACCACACAGCGACTGAGGTCGTGGGCGATGCGCGAGATGGACGACACCATGCTGCGCGCGTCGGGGCGGCGGTGGACGTCGTTGATGAAGGCCTTGTCCAGCTTCAGCGTGTTGATCGGCAGCGTCCGCAGATAGGTCAGCGACGAATAGCCGGTGCCGAAATCGTCCAGCGCGATGTGGATGCCGGCCTGCCGCAGCGCATTCAGCTTGCCGATGGCGGCGTCGAGCGAGCCGATCATCTGCGACTCGGTGATCTCCAGCTCCAGCCGGTGCGGCGGCAATCCGGTGCGGGCCAGGATCTCCAGCACCCGCGGCACGAAATCATGCTGGGACAGCTGGACCGCCGACATGTTGACGCTCATCGTCACGTCGCCGGCCCCGCGGCAGGCCAGACCGACCGCCTCGACGCAGGCGGTCTCCAGCACCCACAGCCCGAGCGGGACGATCAGGCCCGAATCCTCGCACACCGGGATGAAGCGGTCCGGCGACACCGGCCCCAATTCCGAATCGGTCCAGCGGACCAGCGCCTCGAAGCCGTGGACCCGGCCGTCGGATGTGGCGACCTGCGGCTGGTAATGCAGGGTGAAGGCCTGGCGGTCGAAAGCCAGCCGGGCACGGCTGAGCAGCCGCATGCGCTCCACGACATTGCGGTTCATGTCGGGGGTGAAGGTGCAGATCCGTCCGCGCCCATTGTCCTTGGCCCGGTACATGGCGGTGTCGGCGTTCTGCAGCAGATCGTCGAAGCAGCGGCCGTCCCAGGGATAGCGGGCGATGCCGATGCTGCAGGAAACGTAGAAATGCTGTCCTTCCACCAGGAAAGGCGCGGCCAGAGCCTGCTCCACCCGCCGCGCCACCTCCGCCGGAGCGCAGGCGTCGCCGTCCTGAACGACCACCACGAACTCGTCGCCGCCCAGCCGCGCGATGAACAGCCCCTCGCCGGCCCCTTTGCTGATGCGCTGGCCCATCATCGTCAGCAGCTCGTCGCCTGCCTTGTGGCCGAACCCGTCATTGATGAACTTGAAATTGTCCATGTCGAGGAACAGCAGCGCCAGCGACCCGGCTTGGCCGCAAGTCCTGTTCTCGGCGATCAGCCGGTCGACATGCCGTTCCAGCATCAGCCGGTTGGGCAGCCCGGTCAGCGAATCATAATGGGCCAGATGGTCCAGCCACTCCTGCTGCCGCTTCTGCGCCGTGATGTCGGTGTAGGAACCGCCCATCATCAGCGGCTTTCCCTGCCCCTCCCCGTCGAACAGGGCCTTGCCGGTGGCGTAGAGCCACAGGTAATGGCCGTCGCGGTGGCGGATGCGGTATTCCACCCGGTATTCCGGCAGCTCGCCGGACAGGTGGCGCTGCAAGGCCTCCTCGGCCAGCGGACGGTCTTCCGGATGGATGCGGTCGAACCAGGCCGCCCGCGAATCGATTCTGAGCGGTTCAACCCCCAGCAGTTCCTCCACCCGGCCGGACAGGACGCGGGTATCGTGGACGATGTCCCAGCTCCAGATGATGTCGCGCGACGCCTCCGCCACCAGCCGCATCCGGCGTTCCTGCTCGCGCAAGGTCTCCTTGCTGGCAGTCAGCTCGACGACCTTGGCCTGCAACTGCCGGCGCGACTCGCTCAGCGCATCGTTGCTCACCCGCAGCGCCGCCTCGGCCATCCGGCGTTCGCGCAGCGCGAAGGACAGCACCAGCACCATGCCGAACAGCAGCAGCAGCACGCCGCCGACCGTCACCACCAGCCAGCGGTAGGTCTCCATGAAGGAGAAGGGCTTGTTGACCAGCCGGTCGAGCGATCCGAACCGCGTGACGTCGAGGCCATACCGCTCCGCCTGCCGGTAGTCGGCCGCACGGATGACCGAGCGGCGCCTCTCGACCGGCAGTTCGGTCACCGGCACACCGTTGAGGAGCTTCGCCGCCAGCGTGCCCACCGCACGGGCATGCTCATAGGCGCTCTTCAGGCTGCCGCCGACGATCCCATGGCCGAGCAGATAGTCCTCCAGCCCATAGATCGGGGCGCTGCTCGCCTTGCTCATCAGCGCGAGATACTGCTGCGGCAGCAGGACGACCCCTTTGGAATCGGTGGCGTAATTGCCCAGCAGAACGGCGCTGTCCGGCGGCAGGGACGACAGGATCTCCTGCAGCCGGGCAAAGGGCATGTCCTCCAGGACCTGCAGATCCGGGACGGCCGGAACGCGGCCGGCTGCCCTGGCCTCCCGGATTTCGTCGTCCAGCACGGTGCCCGATTCGGTGTGGTCGCGCAGGACAAACAGATGCTGCAGCGCCGGATTGGCCGTCAGCGCCATGTCGATGGTTCCGGCCACGTCCCTGGTCTCCACCACGCCGGTGACCGCCGGATCCCCAGCCGTCATCGCCCGTGCCACCTCGACCTGCACCCCGTCATAAACCAGCGGAATCGGGCCGTAGACCTCCCGGCGCAGCTTCAGGCCGAACTGCAGGGCGGCATCGTCGGTGGTGACGATGACATCGATCTGTCCACGCGGATGGCGATGGGCGATCAGCGCCTGCAGCCGCTCCAACCCGCCCTCATCGGGAAAGCGCTTCCAGTCCAGATAATAGCTGATCGCCACGGCGTCGGGCGCGGAAGCGGCCAGCATCTCGGCTATGCCGGCGGCCTGCTGGTCGGTCCACTCGTAGCCGGGATGGTAGGAATGCAGGATCAGCAGATTGCGGTTCGCCGCCGTCGACCGTCCGTCGGCAGACGGCACCATCGTCGCCAGCAGAAGTCCCAGCAGCAGGACACAACCGCGCATCCACATGATGGGACGTATGATGGGCCGCCTGGTCATGGAGCACCCTTCGGTCGCCGATCCGGCCGCACTCTTCGAGGTCCGCAAAGCGATCGAAGAGCTCCGACCCTCCCACCTTAAAGAATAAGCAGGCAAGACACCTCAACGCCACAGACTTCTTATAAGGGACTTTCCCGCTGTTATGGTTAATTTCTATAGAAGATTGGAAAATATCCAAACCACACCCGCGCCGGTCGTGCTCGAATATTTGTATACACAGTTCTTTTTTGCAGTGCAAACAGCAGAGTCGGCCCCCATGCCTTGTCCGTAACTTCCGCAGGCTCCGGCCGATCGTTGCGGAACGGACGACACAATCCGGCTGTTGTCCCGGCAGCACCCTGCCCAGCCCACAATCCGGAGCCCCGCTCGTGTCCGCTGCCTCTGCCCGGCACAATGCCCAGCCCAGTTCAAAGCCCCTGCCCTACACGCCGTCGGTCGAAAACCCCGGTCCCGATGAAGCCCGGATCTTCGAGGATCTGGCCGAGACGATGCTGTCGATCAGCGCCAAGACCTTCGAAGACAGCGGCCACGCCAACCGCAGCGTCCATGCCAAGAGCCACGGGCTGCTGATCGGCCGGCTGGACGTGCTGGACGATCTGCCGGCGGAGCTGGCCCAGGGCCTGTTCGCGCGGGCCGAGAGCTATCCGGCGATCCTGCGGCTGTCGACCACGCCGGGCGACGTCCTGCCCGACAGCGTGTCGACCCCGCGCGGTCTGGCGGTGAAGGTGCTGGGGGTGTCCGGCGACCGGATGCCGGGATCGGAGGGCGAGGCCACGCAGGATTTCGTCATGGCCAATGCTCCGGTCTTCTCGGCCCCCGACGCCAAGCAGTTCCTGAAGACGCTGAAGCTGCTGGCCGCCACCACCGACCGGGCGGAAACGGCGAAGAAGGCGCTGTCGGCCGGCCTACGCGCCACCGAACGGGTGGTGGAGGCCTTCGGCGGCGAAAGCGCCACGCTGAAGACGCTGGGCGGCCACCCGGAAACCCACATCCTGGGCGAGACCTTCTACAGCCAGGCGGCCCTGCGCTTCGGCGACCATATCGCCAAGCTGCAGATCGTTCCGGTCTCGCCGGACCTGACCGCGCTGACCGATGCGCCGCTGACCGTCAACGGCAAGCCGAACGGCCTGCGCGAGGCGGTGGTGGAGTTCTTCCGCGATCACGAGGCGGTCTGGGAGCTGCGCGCCCAGCTGCGCACCGACGAGGAGCGCATGCCGGTGGAGGATGCCAGCGTGCTGTGGCCGGAGGAGCTGAGCCCCTACCGCACCGTCGCCCGCCTCACCGTGCCGGCGCAGACGGCGTGGAGCGAGGAACGGTCCCGCGCCGGCGACGACCGGCTGTCCTTCAGCCCGTGGCATGGGCTGGCCGCGCACCGGCCGCTCGGTTCGATCATGCGCGCCCGCCGCCTCGCCTACGACCGCTCCGCCGAATTCCGCATGGACCGCAACGGCTGCCCGATGCAGGAACCGTCTGCGGGCTACCGGCTGCCGGGGTGAGGC
>NZ_CAMLJP010000020.1 GCF_946480385.1 uncultured Azospirillum sp. | reverse complement strand
TCGAGATGACGGCGCTGCCGCAGCTGGTCGCCGCCTTCCACTCGCTGGTCGGTCTCGCCGCGGTGTTCGTGGCGCTGGCTGCCTTCTACTCGCCGGCGGCTTACGGCATCGGCCTGCCGGGCGCCATCGCCAAGGGTTCGCTGGTCGAGATGGCGCTCGGCACCGCCATCGGTGCGATCACCTTCACCGGCTCGCTGGTTGCCTTCGCCAAGCTGCAGGGGCTGGTCACCGGCAAGCCGCTGGTCTTCCCGATGCAGCACCCGCTGAACGCGGCGCTCGGCGTGCTGACCGTCATCCTGATCATCTGGCTGGTGCAGTCGAACTCGTCGGCCGCGATGTGGCTGATCATCCTGGTGGCGCTGGCGCTCGGCTTCCTGCTGATCCTGCCGATCGGCGGCGCCGACATGCCGGTGGTCATCTCGATGCTGAACAGCTACTCGGGCTGGGCGGCCTGCGGCATCGGCTTCACCTTGCAGAACAATCTGCTGATCATCACCGGTGCGCTGGTCGGCTCCTCGGGCGCGATCCTGTCCTACATCATGTGCAAGGGCATGAACCGCTCGATCTTCAACGTCATCCTCGGTGGTTTCGGTGGCGAGAGCGCCGCGGCCGGCGGTCCCGCCAAGGGTCCGCAGGGCTCGGTCAAGGCCGGCTCGGCCGAGGATGCCGCCTACATCATGAAGAACGCCCAGTCGGTCATCATCGTCCCCGGCTACGGTATGGCGGTGGCCCAGGCCCAGCACGCTCTACGTGAGATGGCCGACGTGCTGAAGCATGAAGGCGTGGACGTGAAGTACGCCATCCACCCGGTGGCGGGCCGCATGCCCGGTCACATGAATGTGCTGCTGGCGGAAGCCAACGTGCCGTACGACGAGGTGTTCGAACTGGAGGACATCAACCGCGACTTCGGTACGGCGGACGTGGCCTTCGTCATCGGCGCCAACGACGTGACCAACCCGGCCGCCAAGACCGATCCGACCAGCCCGATCTACGGCATGCCGATCCTGGACGTGGAGAAGGCCAAGACGGTGTTCTTCATCAAGCGCGGCATGGCGGCAGGCTATGCCGGTGTCGAGAACGAACTGTTCTTCCGCCCCAACACCATGATGCTGTTCGGCGACGCCAAGAAGGTCACCGAAGAGGTCGTCAAGGCGATGGAAGCCTGATCGGCATCCATAGCCGTTGACCGGAACGGGCGCGGGGGCGAGGCTTCCCGCGCCCGTTTCTTTTGGGCCGAAAAACGACAAGAGAGGATGCCGAGCCATGACCGCCTACATCATCGCCGACGTGCGCGTGACCGACCCCGTCGCCTATGAGGTCTACAAGTCGCTGACTCCCGACGCGATCGCGAAGAATGGCGGACGCTTCATCAGCCGCGGCGGCGAGACGGCGGTGCTCGAAGGCGATTGGCAGCCCAACCGGATCGTCATCCTGGAATTCCCGGACATGGCGTCGGCCAAGGCCTTCTACGACAGCCCGGAATACCGCAAGGCGCGCGAAGCACGCCGCGACGCTGCCGATTTCAAGATGATCGTGGTCGACGGCCTGTAACGGTCGGCCGGCGCCGTTACCGTCGGTTACACAACGCCGTCCGTGGGACACACCGCCGCAACACGGCGCCGCTATCGCTTACCGTCACCGAGAGACGGCGGCTTATCCCCGCCGTCCTCCCCACAGCGACGGAAGTCAGGTCATGGACGATGACGATCTCTGCGAACCTTTCGATTCGCACCTCACGCTCTGGACACGGATCGCGGTGGCCATCCTGTTGGTGGGGGTATCGCTCTGCGGCGTGTCGCTCTACCTGCTGACGGAGAGCTGAGGCCACACATCCCAAGCCGCGCCGAACCCACAATTTCTGCGGCTTTCCGGCGGATACCGAAGCTCTAACAACAAAGTAATTATGTGTGATATTGAATTCCCTTTTCCAGTTATGTGGAAATCGCTCTTCTCCATCCGCGCAATCGTGCTAAATAGCCTCGGAACCCCAGTTGAGGACGATCCGATGCTCCGCTTGACCCGTCGCTCCACCCTTGCCGCCCTCGTTGCCCTTGGAATGGCCGCCGCCGTCATGCCTGGCACTGCGCGGGCCGCCGATCCGGTGAAGCTGGAAATCGGCTACATTCCGATCCTGGCGGCGTCGCCGCTGTTCATCGTCGATGGGCAGGGCTGGGCCAAGGATGCGGGGATCGAGCTGAAGCTGACCCGGTTCGAATCCGGCCCGCACGCCATCCAGGCGATGGCCGCCGGCAAGATCGACCTGCTCTATGCCGGTGTCGCTCCGGTGCTGGTCGCCCGCACCAAGGGCGCCGACATCTCGGTCATCGCCAATTCGGCGGTGGAGGAGATGGTGGTCGCCGCGCGTGGTCCCTTCGCCAAGGCGGTGGGCGCCAACCCGACCGCCGAATCTTTCAAGAAGTTCGCCGCCGACACCGGCCGCAAGCCGAAGTTCGGCACCCAGCCGCCGGGCTCCGTCCCCGACACCGTACTGAAGCACTGGCTGTTCAAGGTGGTGAAGGTCGATCCGGCCGATGTCGAACTGGTGCCGATGGGCATCGAGAAGACGCAGCAGGCCCTGCTGGCCGGTGCGCTCGACGCCGCCACCATCCGCGAGCCGACGGTGACCGTCACCCGGCAGATGGACCCGAACGTGGCGCTTCTCGCCACCGGCGCGCAGATGTTCCCGAACCAGCCCGGCACCGTCGTCGCCGCGCGTGCGGAGGTGCTGAAGGCCCATCCCGACGCCATCAAGGCGCTGCTCAAGGCGCACATCCGCGCCGTCGACATGATCGCCAAGGATCCGGCCGCGTCGGCGAAGCTGGTGAACAACTATCTCGGCAAGGGCCTGCTGGAGCCGGCGACGCTGGAAGCCGCCTTCAAGGGCCCGGGCTCCAACTTCCTCGCCGACCCGCACAAGGTCGTCCCGGCGGTCGAGCAGATGATGGCCTACACCAAGGAAATCGGGTCCGCGAGCGAGACGGTTCCGGTGGCCGAGGCCTTCGACTTCAGCTTCTACGACGCCGTCGCCAAGTAAGCCGGCCGACCGATGCAGACCGACAAGCCGATGAAGTCCTATCAGAAAATCGCCCTATCGGCGTTGGGCGTCCTCGTCTTCCTGCTGGCGTGGGAAGCGGTGGCGCGCAGCGGCGTCGTGCCGGCGCGGCTGCTGCCGTCGCCGAGCGCGGTGCCCGCCGCCTTCCTGACCGAGTTCAAGAGCGGCACCTGGCAGGAGATGGTGCTGGCCAGCCTGTCGCACTATCTGGTCGGGCTGTCGCTGGGCACTTTCCTCGGCGTGTCGTTCGGCACGGCAGCGGCGCTGTGGGGCAAGTGGGACGCCTTCCAGGCCTGGGTCGTGCGCATGCTGCGCCCGATCCCGGCCATCGCCTGGATCCCCTTCGCCATTATCTGGTTCGGCGTCAGCGAAGGGGCGGCATCCTTCCTGATCTCGCTGACGGTGTTCTGGATCAACTATTATGCCAGCTACGCCGCGGTGCGCGGGGTGGACAAGGACCTGATCGAGCTTGGCCATGCCTTCGGGCAGGGAGGGCTGATCCCGCGCCTGTTCAAGATCATCCTGCCGGGCGCCCTGCCGGGCATCCTGTCGGGCATGCGCGCCGGGCTGGGGCAGGGCTGGATGACGGTGGTCGCGGCCGAGCTGTTCGGCATCTCCGGCCTCGGCATGCGGATGATGGAGGCGTCGGGCCTGCTGGCCACGCACATCGTCGTGCTCTACATGGTCACCATCGCGCTGCTCTACGGCGTGTCGGATTTCCTGTTCATGCAAGTTCAGTCGCGGGTGCTCTCATGGCAGCGGTGACCCTTTCCAAGACCGCCGCAGCTTCGGTCATCGACCTCGAGGACGTGTCCATCGGCTATGGCAAGGACGCGCCGCCGGTGCTGGTCGACGTCAACCTGTCGGTCGAGCGCGGCAGCTTCGTCGCCATCGTCGGCCCGTCCGGCGTCGGCAAGTCGACGCTGCTGCGCGTCGTCGCCGGCCTGCACACCGCGCGCAGCGGCGGCGTCACCATACACCAGGACCAGCGGCCCGGCCATCGCCCGGTCGGGCTGGTGTTCCAGGACTCCCGGTTGCTGCCCTGGCGCCGGGTGATCCGCAATGTGGAGTTCGGGCTGGAGGGACTGCCGGTCAGCCGCGACGAGCGCCGCCAGCGTGCGGAGGCCGCGCTGAAGCTGGTGCGGCTCGACGGCTACGCCCGCCGCTGGCCCTATGAGCTGTCGGGCGGCCAGCGCCAGCGCATCGGCATCGCCCGCGCCATGGCGGTGGACCCGGACATCCTGCTGATGGACGAGCCGTTCGGCGCGCTCGACGCCATCACCCGCCACAATCTGCAGGACGAGCTTCGCCGCATCCATCAGGAGACCGGCAAGACCGTGCTGTTCGTCACCCACGATCTGGAAGAGGCGGTGCATCTGGCCGACCGCATCATCGTGCTGGGCGGCACACCGGCCCGCGTGGTGCGCGACGTGCGCAACAGCGCCGGCCGGGACGGCTCGGTGTTCCGCGATCAGGTGGAACAGCTGCGGTCGGAGATCGCAGACAATTACAGCATTTGAGCAGGGGGTGGGGGCCTACCCCACCTCCACCATCAGGCTCGTGGGATAACCCGCGTCCTTCATCCGTGCGATCAGCGCCTCGACATGGGTCTGGTTGCGGGTTTCCAGCACCACGTCGACCTCGGCCATCTTCACCGGCACATTGTGAAACAGGCGCTGGTGGTGGACCTCGACGATATTGGCGCCGGCCTCGCCCAGCAGGCGGGTGACGCGGGCCAGCGCGCCGGGGGCGTCGGTGATGCCGATGCGCAGGCGGACGATGCGGCCCTCATAGACCAGGCCGCGCATCAGCACCTGCGCCATGATGCGGGAATCGATGTTGCCGCCGGACAGCACCATGCCGACTTTGCGGCCGCGGTAGCGATCCGGCTCCTCCAGAATGGCGGCGAGCGCCGCCGCGCCGGCCCCTTCTGCGACCAGCTTCTGCATGGTGGCGAGGCGGTAGACCGCTTCCTCCAGCCGGGCCTCGCCCACCTCCACCACATCGTCGACCAGCGCGCGGATGATCGGCAGGGTCAGGGCGCCGGGCGCCTTCACCGCGATGCCTTCCGCCACCGTGGCGCCGCCGCAGGTGATCGGCTGTCCGGCCAGCGCCTGACGCACGGCGGGATAGAGGCTGCACTGCACGCCGACGATTTCCAGATCCGGCCGCAACGCCTTCGCCGCCGTCGCCATGCCCGCGATCAGGCCGCCGCCGCCGATGGGAATCACCAGCACGTCGAGGTCCGGCACATCCTCAAGCAGTTCCAGCGCCGCGGTGCCTTGGCCGGCGGCCACCAGCGGGTCGTCGTAGGGATGGACGAAAGTCAGCCCGTCGCGCGCCGCCAGATCATGGGCGAAGGCGGCGGCCTCGCTCAGCGTCTCGCCATGCAGTTCGACGGTGGCGCCCAGGTTCTCCGTCCGCTCCACTTTGGTGAAGGGGGTGAAGGCCGGCATGACGATGGTGGAGCGGATGCCCAGCCGCGTGGCGTGGCAGGCCACCGCCTGGGCATGGTTGCCGGCGGACATGGCGATGACGCCGGCTTGGCGCTCCGCCTCGCCGAGCGACAGCAGCTTGTTCAGCGCGCCGCGCTCCTTGAAGGAACTGGTGGCGTGCTGGTTCTCCAGCTTCACGTGCAGCCGGCACCCCGCCATGTCCCCCAGGCGGGGCGCCGGAACCGTGGGCGTTCGGGGCAGGTGCCCCGCAATGCGCGCCGCCGCGGCGCGCACGTCCTCCAGAGTGATGGTCATTTCTTGGCTGTCCCGGTGTTGCGTGGTGTGAGTGTCAGCACCTCCGCCCCTGCCGAGATCAACGTGCCACGGTCGCCGGCCAGACGCAATGAGCCGCCATCGCGCCACAGCCCGACCAGATCGCCCCAATGGCGGGACCAGATGTTGCCGGACTGGCCGGTGGCGATCACGAAGCGGGAATTGTCCAGATCGGCCAGATCATAGACCGCGCGGAACCCGGCGCCATGGACATGGCGGAAGGGGTTCGCGGGATCGCGGGTCGAGGTCGTCCCGCGGTTGACGGTGAAGAAGCCGCCGTCCGTCTCCACCGACAGGTCGGCGGTGCCGCCGATCAGCGGCAGGCGGCTCAGCATCCGGTGGACCAGCGCCGCCTTGTGGTCGTCGCCCCAGCGCCAGCTCTTCGGGCTGGAGCCGTGGCGCTCGGCCAGCATCGCCACCGCCGCCTCCAGCGACCGGCCGATCATGTCGGCACAGCTTTCCTTCTGCGGCGTGGTGATGTCGTCGCACCACTCCGGCCGTTCGTTCAGGACATGGCGCAACGCCTCCGGACGAAGCTCCCAGTAGGAGGCGAAATCGGGACCGAGTTCGTCGGCGAAGACCGCACGGACCAGTTCGCGCATCCAGGCGGTGAAGATCAGCGGTTCCGGCCGGTTGCGGTCCATCCGGCCGTCCCAATTGCGCAGAAGCGCCGCCGCATCGCTGGCGAGACCGGGCGGGGAGGGATATTTCAGCAGTTCGGGCAGGAAGTCGCGGGCGGGAAGCGAGACGATGTCCATCTGCTGCTGCGCCACGTCCTCGACGGAAAAGCGCCCGGTGCCCAGCATCTCGACGATGCGCTTGGCGCGCGACGGATCGGGCCATTCGGTGGCGAGGCGATAGGGATAGTCGCGCCCGACCACCGCGTTGTTGGCGTTGACGAACTGCCCCGACGGCGGGTTCACCGACTGGGGCAGGGCGTAGTAGGGCAGGAAGCCGGTCCAGTCATACTCACCGGTCCAGCCGGGAACCGGCACGCGGCCGTCGCCCTTGCGGCGGATCGGCACCCGGCCGGCGGAGATGAAGCCGACGGTGCCCGACACATCCGCATAGACGACGTTCTGCTGCGGGGCGACATGCAGGCGTAGCGCCTCGCGCGCCGCCTCCGCCGTTTCCGCATGGTTCAGGCGGTAGAGAGCCTCCGCGCTGGTATCGTCGTCGGCAAGGCCGGGGAAGGACAGCGCCAGCACGGGGCCGGGAGCGGTTCCGCCGGCAGGCGCGGCGTCGAGGTCGGAGATGACCGGGCCGTGCCGCGTGCTGCGCACGGTCAGCGTCTGCGACGGCTCGCCGGCGATGGCGATGGTCTCGGCGCGCGTCTCGAAGGGCTGGCTGCCGTCGGGGGTCTGATAGCGGGCGGGATCCTGTGGATCCGGCTTCTCGACGAACAGATCCTGGGTGTCGCTGTGGGTGGTGGTGAAGCCCCAGGCGACCTTGCCGTTGTGGCCGATGATGGTCAGCGGCACGCCCGGCACGGTGGCGCCGGTGACGGTGAAGTCGGGCGTCACGATGCGGGCGAGATACCAGAGGATCGGCGCCTCCAGCCCGAGATGCGGGTCGTTGGCGAGGATCGGCTTGCCGGTGGTGGTGCGGGCGCCGGTCAGGACCCATTCGTTGGACGCGGTGTCGAAGCCCATCTGCGGCAACGCCGCCAGGGTGCGGCGCACGGTTTCCTGCAGGTCCATGCCGCGCAGGTCGGTCGCCAGCGTCGTGGGGGCGCCGGGCGCGTCGGGCGGGAACAGGTCGTCGACTTGGGTCGGCGACAGCCGTTCAAGCACGCGGGAGCGGAACAGCTCGTCGCGGTAGTTGGCGGACAGTTGCAGCGCCATCAGCTTGGCCCAGACCAGGCTGTCGGCGACTGTCCAGGGCTCCGGCGTGTGGCGCAGAAGCTGGAATTCGACCGGCAGCGCCTCCGACCGCGTGGCGAGATAGGCGTTCACGCCCTCGGCATAGGCCTCGAAAGCGGTGCGGGCCTCCGGCGACAGGGTGGCTTCCATCGCCTCGGCCGAGCGGCGGACGCCCAGCGTGCGCATCAGCCGGTCGGTGCGGAGCGCGAAGTCGCCGTATTTGGTGCCGATCAGCTCGGCCAGCCGGCCGGCGCCGGCGCGGCGCATCGTCTCCATCTGCCACAGCCGGTCCTGGGCGTGGGCATAGCCCAGCGCGCGGTAGGCGTCGCGCTCCGTCGCCGCGAAGATATGGACGACACCTTGGCGGTCGCGGACGATTTCCGCCGGGGCGCCGCTGCCGGGGATGGCTATGGTGCCGCTGGTCTGCGGCTGCTGTGCCCGCATCCACCAATAGGCGCCGAGCAGCGTCACCGGGGGCAGAAGCACCAGCACGCCCGCGACGACCGCCACCTTGCCCCAGCGCCCGCGCGGCAGGCGGAAGCGCGGGAGTCCCGGCGGCCGGCCGGAAGGCGCGGCTTGAGGGGGATACTGCGGTGGCGGGGCGTAGGGAGGAACGGCTTGCGGCGGCTGCATGCCGTAGGGCGGCGCCGGCTGCTGCGGATAAGGGTAGGGCTGGCCGGGCGGTTGCGCACCCATGGGAGGGGGCGAGGGGGGATAGGTGCCCGGCGGGTAACCGTCTGGCGGATAGACCGGCTGCTGCGGAGGGACCGGATAGCCGGCATAAGGAGGTGCGGCGGGCGGTGCGGCGGGAGGGGCAGGGCGGGACAGCGCACGCGCCAGGGCGGCGCGGAGATGGAAAGCGCAGGTCTCGCCGGCGCGGATCAGGGAACGGCGCAGCATCACGGTCCGTGAGAGAGAATGGGGCGGCGACGGGCGGGGGCCGCCGGGGGGCTCGTTCGGGTGGCGGATGCTAGTCCGCCGGCCGCTGGCCCGTCCAGGGTTGCTTCGGTGGAGTCGGGTGCTTTTTCCTGTGGAGTCCTACCTACGCGGCCGAGGTCAGGATCTCGCGCAGCATCGGGGCGGATACCGGCTTGTGGATCAGGCGATGGCCGCTGCGCTGCACCTCGGCGATGCGGGCGGGGTCGGTGTCGCCGGTCAGCACCACGGCGGGGACGCGCACGCCGCAGACGCCGTAGATGTCGCGGATCGCCTCCACCCCTGTCCGTCCTTCGCGCAGGCGATAGTCGGCGACGATCATCGCCGGCTGCCGGCCGAGATTCAGCAGCGACGCGATCGCCTCGTCGGCCGACACGGCGGCGACCACCTCGTATCCCCATTCCTCCAGCATCGCCCGCATGCTGAGCAGGATGATGGTGTCGTCGTCGACGACCACGATCAGCCCCTTCGCGTCCGGCAACTCGGCCGGGATGCGCACCGGCTTCGGGACCGGACGCGGCACCGCCGCCGGCAGGTCGAGAAAGAAGCCGCTGCCGCGGCCGGGAGTGGACCGCACCGCCACCCCATGGTCCAGCAGCCCGGCCAGCCGCCGCACGATCGCCAGCCCCAGCCCCAGCCCCTTGCGCCGGTCACGCTCCGGGTTTGCGAGCTGGGTGAACTCCTGGAAGATGTCTTGTGTCCTGTCGGCGGGGATGCCGATGCCCTGGTCGATCACCGCCAGCCGCAGAGCGCCGCCGCGGTGCAGGCAGCCGACCAGGATATGGCCGCGTTCGGTATAGCGGATGGCATTCTCGATCAGGTTGCGCAGGATGCGCTCCAGCAGGGCGGGGTCGCTGCGGGTCCAGGCGGAGGTCGGGACATGGCGCAGGGTCAGCCCGGATTCGGTGGCGCGGATGCGGTATTCCTCGGCCAGCCGGTCCAGCAGGGGCCCGAGCGCGAAATCGGTGATGCTGGGCTTCACCACCCCGGCATCCAGCCGCGACACGTCCAGCAGGCTGTCCAGCATCACCCGCAGGCCGTTCAGCGAATCGGTCATGCTGGCCAGCAGCGGCGACGTGGGGTGGTCCTGCAGCTTGTCGGATAACGCGTGGGCGAAGAAGAACAGCGACTGCAGCGGCTGACGCAGATCGTGGCTGGCGGCGGCGAGGAACTTCGTCTTGGCGCGGTCGGCGCGCTGGGCATTATCCCGGGCTTGTAACGCCTCGATCTTCGCCGCCTCCGCCTCGTCGCGGGCACGCAGGATCGCGTCTTCGGCGGCCTTGCGGGCGGTGATGTCGCGCATGATGCCGGTGTACATGCGCCGCTTGCCGACACGCCATTCACCCACCGACAGGTCGAGCGGGAAGGTGGAGCCGTCCTTGCGCTGGCCGGTCACCTCGCGGCCGATACCGATGATCCGCCGCTCTCCGGTCCGGTGGTAGCGGTCGAGATAGCCGTCGTGGGCGCTGCGGTACGGCTCCGGCATCAGCATGTTGACGTTGCGGCCGATCACCTCGTCGGCGCGGTAGCCGAAGGTCTTCTCCGCCGCATGGTTGAAGGATTCGACGGTGCCCTGGTCGTCGATCAGGATGATTGGGTCGACCGCGGTGTCGACGATGGCGCGATAGCGCGCCTCCTGTTCCGCCGACCGCTCGGCCTGCTGCCGGCGGTCGAGCAGCGACGACAGCATCGCCAGCGAGAGTAGAAGCAGCGTACCCACCCCCGTCATGATGGCCAGCAGAGAGGGCGACAGCGCCATCCGCTGCCCGGAGGAGCTCATCGCATGGGCCGGCGCGGCGTGGTAGGCATCCTTGCCGTCGAGCGCCGCGGTGCTCACCTCGGTCAGCGGCTCCATTCCGGCCGCGGCCATGCCGGTGTAGTGCATCGTCACCACGCCCAGGCCCAGCAGAACGGCGCCGGCGGCCCGCTGCAGCGGGCGCTGGGTCCGGAAGGCCAGCCACAAGGCCGCGGTCGAGGCGACAATAGCGACGGCCACCGAAACAGCGACCAGAATGACGTCGTAGGACAGGTTCATGTCCATGCGCATGCCCGCCATCCCCACATAATGCATGCCGACGATGCCGAGCCCCGTCAGGGTTCCTGCCACCGGCAGAGTGTAACGGCGGGGGCGGTTGCGGGCCACGGCGAACAGGCCGGCGCCGGAAACGGCGACCGCCAGCAGGAAGGACAATGCGGTGAGTCCGGCGTCGTAGCTGATCGGCATGTCGGTGCGATAAGCGAGCATGCCGATGAAGTGCATCGACCATATCCCGGCTCCCAGCGCCAGCGCCGCACTCGCCAGCCGGCGGCCGTCGCCCTGACCGCTCCCGGAGCCGTCACGCCGATTCGGCGCGATGGAGGGGCGGGCCGTGCCATTGCCGGTATGATGGGCGAGATCCAGCGCTACATAACCGCCGAACACGGCGATTACGTATGACAGCGCGACAAGAAGGGGATCGTAATGGCCGGGCACGGTGGGCTTTGCTGTTGTGGGACTACGTTCGGGGATGGAGCAGACCTGATTGTGCGTGTACAGGAACAATTTTGGTGAAGGTGCCAGCCCCTTCCTGCAAACGAAAGGCTTGCGTTGGTGGTAGACAGGGGACCTAGGACGTCCGTCGGGATATTTCGAATGAACAGCAATCTCCCGCCCGGCCCCCCACCAGGGGCAGACAAGCATACCGCCTCGTCGGATCGGCCGAAGCAGCCGCGGCGGCTGTTGTCCGGCCTGCTGCGTCCGGTCGCGACCGTGCTTGCGGTCGGATATTTCCTGTTGGATGCGCTGGCCTATTGGGTGGTCCGGCCGGTGGTCCGCCGCATTGCCCGACTGCCGCTGTTCGGACGGATCGGCCGCTGGGTCGCCGGTCTGGCGCCTTACCCGTCACTGATTCTCGTGCTGGTGCCGCTGGCGTTGCTGGAGCCGGCGAAGCTCGTCGGGGCATGGCTGGTCGCCACCGGACGCCCGACGGCCGGCGTTTCCGTGATCGTCGGAGCGGAACTGGTCAAGATCATCCTGGTGGAGCGGCTGTTCCATGTTGCCAAGCCGAAACTGCTGACCATCGGCTGGTTCGCCTGGGGCTATGTGCGGGTGATGGCCTGGCTCGCCTGGCTGAAGGAGACCGCCCCCGCCCGCGCCGCCCGCCGCCTGCTTCACGGCCTCCGCCGCTTCTGCCGTCGGGTCGGCCGGCGGCTGTCGCTGATGATGCGGCGGGCGGCGCGGGGGTGACCGCCTATCCCAGCACCGCCAGCACCAGCGCCGAGGCGATCAGCAGGACGCAGGCGCGGCGATAGAGCACCAGCGCCCGGCCGATGTCGTCGGGGGTGGCGGCGGTGCGGCCGGGGCCGAGCCAGACATCCTCGATCCGGGTGGCGCCATAGACCCGCGGGCCGCCGAGACGGAGGTCGAGTGCGCCGGCCATCGCCGCCTCCGGCCAGC
The DNA here is from genome assembly GCF_946480385.1 of uncultured Azospirillum sp. Next base: position 53,101 of record NZ_CAMLJP010000020.1, on the reverse strand, counting down.
CGGCGTTCGGGGAGCGGTGGCGGTGGGCGTCCCGCCGGACCGATTCCCAGGCCTGCCGCGCGTCGGCCCCGCCGGTCATCCAGGCCGCTCCCACCAGCAGAAGGGCGGTCAGGCGCGATCCCGGAAGGTTGACCAGATCGTCCAGCCGCGCTGCCGCCCAGCCGAAAGCCTCGTGGCGCGGGGTGCGGTGGCCGATCATGCTGTCCGCGGTGTTGATCGCCTTGTAGAGCGCCAGACCGGGCAGCCCGCCCACCAGCAGCCAGAAAGCCGGCGCCACCACCCCGTCGGAGAAGTTCTCGGCGAGGCTTTCGATGGCGGCGCGGGCGACGGCGGGCTCGTCGAGCGTTGCTGGGTTGCGGCCGACGATCATCGACACCGCCTTGCGCGCACCCTCCAGCCCGCCGGTGCGGAAGCCTTTGGCAACGGCGGCCACATGGTCGTGCAGGCTGCGCTGGGCCAGCAGGGTGGAGGCCAACACCGCCTCGACCAGCCAGCCGAACGGCAGCAGCCGGCAGGCCCAGGCCACCGCCACGGCGACGCCGCCCACCGTCAGCAGAAGCACCACCACCGCCAGCACGCCGAATGCCTTGCGGCGGCCGAATCTGTCGTTCTCATGGTTGAGCGTATGGTCAAGCTGGGCGATAAGCGCTCCGATCCATACGACCGGGTGACGGATGCGGGCGTAGAGTGGATCGGGATAGCCCGCCACCGCTTCGACGACGAGTGCGGTGGCGAGCAGGAAGGGATGCAGCAGCGGCACAGGTGGGACGTTCCAGGCAATGGGGCGGCGCGCTGGCCGCGCGTCGATGAATGAGGAAGAGGCGCGATCATGGCCGAAGAGAGCCCGGCGACCAAGCCGTGCGTGGCGGACGAACGGCAGACGGGGGAGGAGGCCTCCGCGGTCGGCACACTGCTGCACGGCGGCGACCTTGACGGCGCGCACGCCGCATTTCCCGGCGCTCCGGAGCCGTGGGTCGACCTGTCCACCGGCATCAATCCCTGGCCCTACCCGCTGCCGCCGGTGCGGCCGGACGCCTGGAACCGTCTGCCCGGCCGCGGAGAGGAGGCCGCGCTGAGGAGTGCGGCGGCAGCCTGCTATGGCGCGCCGTCGGCCGATGTGGTGGCCGCGGCGTCGGGATCACAGGCGCTGATCCAGTTGCTGCCGCGGCTGCGCGCGCCGGGCCGCGTCGCCGTCCTGGGGCCGACCTATGCCGAGCACGCCCGCTGCTGGGCGCTGGCCGACCATGACGTCCGGATGGTGGGGGGGGTGGAGGAGGCCGACGTCCTGGTGATCGTCAACCCCAACAACCCCGACGGCCGGCGCTGGCCCGCCGCCCGGCTGCTGGAGCTTGCCGACTCACAGGCGGCGCGCGGCGGCTGGCTGGTGGTGGATGAGGCCTTCGCCGACATGCGGCCGGAGGACAGCCTCGCGGCGCATGCCGACAAGCCGGGGCTGGTGATCCTGCGATCCTTCGGCAAGTTCTTCGGGCTTGCGGGGCTGCGGCTAGGTATCGCACTGGCGCCGGCCGGGCTGGCGGCGGCGCTGCGCGAGGCCATCGGGCCGTGGGCGGTGTCGGGACCGGGGTTGGCCATCGCCACGGCTGCGCTTCGCGATGGCCATTGGATCGAGGCGACAAGGCTGCGGCTGGCGGCGGCGGCGGCGGAGCTGGACCGTATGCTGGAGAGCGCCGGCCTGCGGGTGGTCGGCGGGACCGAGCTGTTCCGCCTCATCGAGGACCCGCGAGCACCGGCGCTCTATCGCGCCCTGGGTGAAGCCGGGATCCTCGTTCGCCGGTTCGAACAGCGGCTGGACTGGCTGCGCTTCGGATTGCCGGCCGCTGCCGAGGACTGGCAGCGTCTTGGTGTCGCACTGGCCGCGGAAAGAGCCTGGGTGTTGCAACCGCATGAAACGTCAGCGTCTTGAACAATCGGCGAAAATTTTATACACTCAACCGTTTTTAGAAATCCGGCCGTTACACTTCGACCCTGTCGGAAATCGCCGGCATTGCGGGGACATAAAATTCTATGAAACACTCTCGGCCATGCCGGTACCGGGTTGCATGGTGATGATCTCAGGCCGTGGTGTGGATGACGGGCGCGAAACCGCGTTTTCAGTCTTCGACCGTCTGCCGGTCGGGATTTGCCTTGTCACGGCATCGGGGATCATCCACCACGCGAATCCGGCCTTGCATGACCTGCTGGGTTGCGAGGCGGGCGGCCTGTCGGGCCGGAGCCTGTGCGAATTCGCACTCGACCATTGTAGCCCCGGCGGTGCCGCGCATGGTCCGGGAAAGGCGCTCCGCGTCCTGCGGAACGATGGTTCCGCACGCTGGGTGGCGGTGGCGGAAATGCCGTGGGACAGCGGGGCAGGCAGCGAAGCCGGCCTGCTGCGGCTGCTGACCGTGACGGACGTCGATGCCGCCGTTTGCCGGCAGGACGATGGTGTGAAACACGACACCGGGCGTCCCGAGATGCCGGTGGTCGACGCTTTGCTGGAAGCCTCGCCGGTGCCGTTGTTCGTCAAGGACGCCGCCGGCCAGTACATCGCCGTCAACCACGCCTTCTCCCGCCTGACCGGCATCGCCCGCGACGAGATGCTGCAGCGGACCACCTTCGCGCTCACCAGCCCGGACATGGCGAGGGAGCATGTCGGCCACGACCGCGATTTGCTGGAGCATGACGGCAGCGTCCAGTACGAGGCGCCGATCTGTACGGCCGAAGGCGCGATGCGGATGGTCAACCTGACTAAGACCGCCTTCCACGATGGATCGGGCAAGCCGGCGGGCATCGTCGGCGCCATCCACGAGTTGACCGAGTCCCGCCCGAACGAGGAGCGGCTGGAGGCGATCCTCGAACAGAGTCCGATCGGCGTTTCGGTGTCCCGGCGCGACGATGGCCGGATCATTTTCGTCAACACCCGCTTCGCCGAGCTGATCGGCCTGCCGCGTGAAAAACTGATCGGCAGCCGCGCCCGCGACTATTACCTGGACAGCCACCAGCGCCTGCGCGTCCTGGAACGGCTGCGCGGCGGTGGCGGCGTCACCAATATGGAGGTCCAGTTCAAGCGCGCCGACGGCTCGCCCTTCTGGACGCTGTTCACGGTGAATCAGGCGGTGATCCAGGGCATGGCGGTCAATCTTGCCTGGATCTACGACTATACCGAACGCCGCAGCATGGAAGAGGCGTTGCGCGACATGGCGTCGCGCGATCCGCTGACCGGCATCTACAACCGGCGCTCCTTCATGGACATGGCGCGCGCCCAGCTGGCCCGTGCCCATCGCTTCCACGAGCCGCTGTCCGTCTTCGTCCTGGACGTCGACCATTTCAAGCGCATCAACGACACCTTCGGCCACGCCACCGGCGACGACGCGCTGCGCATGGTGGCGGCCGGCTGTCAGGCGATTCTTCGGGAATACGACATTCTCGGCCGGCTGGGCGGGGAGGAGTTCGTGGTGGTACTGCCCGGCGCGACCGCCGACGAGAGCCGCGTGGTGGCCGAACGGGTGCGCCGCCATCTGGCCCGCATGCCGATCGAGGCTGCCGACGGCACCTTCCGTCTGACCGCGAGCATCGGCATCGCCGGGCTGGAGGGTGCGACCGACACGCTGGAGCGGGCGATCCACCGTGCCGACCTTGCGCTCTATCGGGCGAAGCACCTCGGCCGCAATCGTGTCGCGGTGTTCGAGCCGGGAATGTAGGCCGGCGGGGCTTCAAGGGTGGATCGGGCAACGGTGGATCGGGTGATGGACTACACGGTGCGCGACAGTGGTGGCGTGCGCGAACTGGAACTGCGCGGGCAGATAACGTTCGAGGCCGACGCCGGGTTCCGGGATATCCTGGCGGAGTGGGAAAAGGGCGGCGTCGCGGAGTGCGTGCTGAACCTGTCGGCCGTCGACTATATGGACTCCGCGGGGCTGGGGCTGCTGGTCCTGGCGAACAATGCCGCCAAGCGGACGGGCGTCGTCTTCCGCATGAAGCATCCACGCGGTCAGGTCCGCGAGCTGATCGAGATCTCGGAGTTCCACACCATCATTCCCTGCGAGTTCTAGCCGGTGAGCGGCAGCCTGCCCGTCGTGATCGGCCATCCGCGTCCTCATGCTGCCGGGCCGTTGCGCGATATCCTGGGCCGGCTGGGGGTTCGAAACGTCAGGGTGGCGGATGGCGACGAGCTGGCCGATGTGCTGGCGGCTGGTACGCCGCAACTGCTGCTTCTGCATGCCGGCCTGCCGGGATTCGGGCCTGACCTGCTGGCCGGGCTGCGGGCGGAGCCTCATCTGCGCGACCTGCCGATCCTCGCGCTCGGCCGCTTCCCCGGCGGGCGGTCGCGGGCGGAGTTGCTGCGGGCCGGCGCGACCGATCTGTTGGCGCGTCCGCTGACCCTGGCGGAACTGTCGGCCCGCCTGTCGCTGCATCTGGAAAACCGCCGCCTCGACCGCTCGCTGCAGGAGGTGATCCGCAGCCTGCGCAGTCATCACAGCGACGCCGTCCAGCGGATGGCGCTGGCGCGCGACATGCAGTTGGACCTGCTGCCCGACACCGCGCTCTGCCGGTCGCTGGAGCGGCGCTACGGCGTCGCGCTGGACAGCCATTTCGAATCCAGTTCGGAGCTTGGCGGCGACCTGTGGGGCGCACGGCCGATCGACGACCGGCGTTTTGCGCTGTTCCTGTGTGATTTCACCGGCCATGGGGTGGCGGCGGCGCTGAACACCTTCCGGCTGCATGCGCTGCTCGCCCGCAGCGATCTGCCGGCCGACGATCCGGCCGAAGCGCTGCGGGTTTTGAATGGTCTGCTGGTCGGGCTTCTGCCGGAGACGCAATTCGCCGCGATGATCTATGCCGTGGTGGATGTCGCCGCCGACCGGCTGGTCTACGCCACGGCCGGGGCGCCGAAGCCGTTGGTTCGCAGCCCCGATGGTAGGTTGGAGGCGGGGCCGAGCTGCGGCCTGCCGCTTGGCGTCGCGGCCGAGGCGCGATACCGCAATCAATGCCTGGACTTCCCGCCGGGCTCCGCCCTGGTCCTGTTCAGCGACGCTTTGTACGAGGCACGCGGTTGGGACGGCCAGATGTTCGGTTACGACGGCGTGACCGATCTGGTGCGCGGCCTGGCACATGGCGCGCCGGACCGGCCGTTGCGCTGCCTGCTCGACCGCTATTTCGCGGCGATGCCACGGCTGCTGGCCGACGACCTGACGGTGCTGTGGGTCAGTCGGACAGGTTGTCCGGCGTCCGGTCCAGATTGACGATGCCAACCACCCGGTTGCCGTTGCCGACATAGGTCAGCTGGTCGAATCCGACCATGCGGGCCAGCGCGATGCCGCGGCCATGGGTGGCGTTCGACTGGGAGGCATCGACCGACAGGTAACGGTTGAAGTCGAAGCCCGTCCCCATATCGGTGACGGTGAAGATCACGCGGCTGTCGCTGCGCTCCACATGCAAGGTGGCGTATTTGTCGCGATGTTCGGCCGAGGCCAACCGCGCCTCGATCTCGCGCGCCAGCATGCCGCTGGCCTTCAGCCGGCCCTTCGCCTCGAACCCGATGCCGAGGTTGCCGTGCTCCACCGCGTTCACCAGGATTTCCGACAGGCCGAAGGTCAGGCTGTGGGCCGTGGCGGCGACGGACGACAGGGTGATGGCGAGATTCTGCGCCTCCTGGGGGGTGCGGAAGCGGAAACGCCCATCGCGCAGCAGGCCGATGGCGTCGGAGCGGGAGCGCAGGTCGCCCTGCAGGCTCCTCAGCCGCCCAGTCGTCTCTTCCGCCGCCCGGACGACGGAGCGCAGCAGCGCACCGTCATACGGTTTGATGAGGTAGTAGAACACGCCGGCGCGGATGGCGGCCGCAATCTCCGAGCTGCTGTCCGAGATGGTCTGGACGATGACGGGGATGTCCGCCAGATGCGGTTCCTGCTTCATCCGTTCGTACAGTTCCAGCCCGTCGCCGTCGGCGAGCCGCCGGTCGAGCAGAACGACATGGATCGCCGAACCGCTGGTCGACAGGAGCTCCCACGCCTGCGCCTTGGTCTCGGCCTCCAGCGTGCGATAGCCGATGCGGGAGAGATAGCCGGCAACGATGGCGCGGGTCATTTCCTCGTCATCGACGACCAGAGCGGTGACGGCATCGGCCATGGTCGGCGTCTACTCCAACGGTTCGAGGGCGCGGGATCGGGAAATCTGCAGCATTTTACTGAAACTGACGCTATTGCACAATCACCGGCGGCACTGCGTCGCAGCATGGCCGACCGCCGATCCGGTCAAGGGGTCAGCCGACGGATGCCTCAAGGGTCGAAGCGGCCTTCCGTGCGGCGGACAGCTCTGCGGCGACCCGTTCGCCGGCGGTGGCGGTCAGGGCGTCATGATCGCCGCTGCGGACGGCGGCGACCAGATGATGGGCGGTGGCGGCAAGCCGGTCGAACCCGACGTTGGCGGCGGAACCCTTCAGGATATGCGCCTCCCGTTCGATGCCGGTGCAGTCCCCGCGCGCGATGGCGGCACGCAGCAGATCAAGATGCTGCGGACTGTCTCTGAAGAAGGTTTCCAGCAGGAGTGCAAACCCATCACCGCCCAGCGCGTCGCGCAATTCCTCGATCTTTTCCGCATTGACGGTGGCCGGTTCCGGCGACGGCCGTGGCTGGACAGGGGCTTGCCCGCCGCCATCGGCGGTAGCGGCGGCCGGAACGATGAAACGGGCGATGGTGTCCAGCAGCTTGCGGGCATTGATGGGCTTGGACAGATAATCGTCCATGCCGGCTTCCAGGCAGATGGCGGCGTCGCCCTGCATGGCGTTGGCGGTCAGGGCCACCACCGGGATGCGTGCGGCGGGGCCGGACAGCCGGCGGATCCGCCGTGTCGCCATCAGCCCGTCCATCACCGGCATCTGGACGTCCATCAGGACGAGGTCGTAGGGCCGGGCCGTCACCGCCTCCACCGCCTCTTCGCCGTTCGATACCGCTTCTGCGCTGTGCCCGGCGCGGCGCAGCAAGGCCAGCGTCAGCTGCTGATTGACCGGATTGTCCTCCGCCACCAGCACGCGGGCACGCGGCGTCGCCTCCGGCTGCGGCGTTGGCGGGGCATCGGTCTTGGCGACGGTCACCGTTTCGGCCGGCCCGCGGATGGCGAGGGACACGATGTTGGCGGTGGACGGGCCGCTTCCAGGCAGCGAATGCGGCCAGGATACCGGGCCGGCCGCAGGCGATTGCGGTTCCAGCAGCCGGGCGAGGCATTGGCAGAGTGTGCTGAAGCGGATCGGCTTCGGAAGGTGGGTGTCGACCGGCGCCCGGTCCGGCTCCTGCCCCTCCGGCCTCTGCGACGAGGCGAGCGCCAGCCGGATGCCGGCCAGTTCGGGAATGGACCGGATGCGCCGGGCCAGCTCGGGACCGGTCAGGCCCGGCATGCGGTGATCGAGGATGGCGGCGTCGAAGGGCTTGCCGTTCCGGGCGGCGGCGACCAGCCGGTACAGGGCCTGCTCCCCGTTCTCCGCCGTTTCGGTCACGATGCCGAAACCGTCGAGCTGCCGGGTCAGCAGGTCGCGGTTGACGGCGATGTCGTCGACCAGCAGCAGGCGGCGCCCGGCCCAATCACCGGCCGGCGTCGGCGGATGGGCGCTGCCGGCGCCGCGCTTCAACGGGATGGTCACCCAGAAAGTGCTGCCCGATCCCAGCCGGCTGTCCACCCCGATCCGGCCGCCCATCAGTTCCGCCAGCCGCTTGCAGATCGCCAGCCCCAATCCGGTGCCACCATGGCGGCGGGCGGGCGAGGAATCGACCTGGGTGAACATGGCGAACAGCCGTGGCCGCTCCTCCTCCGAAATGCCGATTCCGGTATCGCGCACCTCGAACCGGACGCAGACGCTGTCGGCTTCGGAGCAGGCGGAAGCGGGCTCCTCGCTCAGCAGGATGGTGACGCTGCCGGTATCGGTGAACTTCACGGCGTTGCCGGCGAGGTTCAGCAGGATCTGCCGCAAGCGTCCGGCATCGCCCAGCAGGGAGCCGCGCAGGCCGGGCGGTACGTAGCTGGCCAGATCCAGCCCCTTGGCCGCGGCGCGCGGAGCCAGGATCTCCGCCACGCTTTCGACCATCGGCACCAGTTCGAACTCGCCGATTTCCAGATCCAGACGGCCGGCGTCTATCTTGGAGAAATCGAGGATGTCGTTGATGATGACCAGCAGCGATTCGGCCGAATCGCGGATCGTCTCGGCATAGGTGCGCTGTTCGGCCTCCATCGGCGTGTCGAGCAGCAGTCCGGCCATGCCGATCACGCCGTTCATCGGCGTGCGGATCTCGTGACTCATGGTCGCGAGGAATTCCATCTTGATGCGCTGGCCGTCCTCCGCCCGTTCCTTGGCGTCGCGCAGCGTATGTTCCAGCCGCTTCTCCTCCGTCAGGTCGCGCAGGATCGCGGCGTAGAGCGGGCCGGCTCCCGTCATGACCAGCGCCATGGAATAGGCCAGCGGGAAGCTCTCCGCTTCCCCGGTGCCATCGGATGCCGACGGCCGCAAGGCGTTGGTCTCGCCCCGCGCCGCCCGGCCCATGCCGCGGCGGCCCTGTGCAATCTCATCCAGCGCGCGGGCGGCATTGTTCCGCGTGTCCGGCGGCAGCAGATCCAGCACCGACCGTCCAATCAACCCGCCCGGCGCACAGCGGAAGATGGCGTGCGCGGCCGGATTGGCGGCCTCGATCACGCCGTCCGGCCTCGCGGTGACGATGCCTTCCGCCGCGGTGTCGACGATGGCGGACAGACGGGCATTCGTCTCTTCCAGTTGCTTTCCTTGGCGGCGCTGTGCCGCCAGCGACCGGGCCAGCATCAGCCCGAACATGCCCAGCAGCAGGATCATCCCGCCGGACAGCAGGGTCGCCGTCCACAGATTGTCGCGCCAAGCGGTCAGCACCGCGTCCTTTCGTACACTGACGGTCAGGACCAGCGGCCAGACCGGGGTCGTCCTGTACGCGACGATGCGCGTGTCGGGACCGGCGCCGATATCCGTCCCGGAATGGCGGAAGACGCCATATTCGGCCTGCGGCAGATGGTGCTGGAACAGCGGGGTCGCGGCGAAGGAGCGGGCGATCTCCTCCCCAGCCTGCGGCTGGACGGTCAGCAGGGTGCCGTCATAGCGGTACAGCGCGATGCGGTTGCCCACGACGGCCGCGTTGCCGGCGACTTGGCCGCCCTGGACCGCCCGGTACAGGCCCTGGAAATAGTCAGGGTTCACGGTGGCGACGACCACCGCCTGCAGCGCGCCGTCGGCGTCGCGCAGGGCGCGGCTCATCGGCAGTATCCAGCGACCCGACTGCTCACCCCCATTGGCGCGGTCGATCAGGCTGCGTCCCGGCCGCGGATCGCCGATCACCAGACCATTGCCCTGGCCGGACGCCTGCATGCGAAAGACGTCCAACTCAGTCAGATAGAGGCCGGCGGGGCGCGTCCCCTCCGTGGTGGCGACGATGCGGCCGGTGCGGTCGAGAAGCGTCAGCCCGCGCAGGTGCGGCGAGCGGCGCAACCGGTCGGTCAGCATGGCTGTCGGTTCGGGATCGGCCGTCCCATCCTCGCCGGTCCAGCCGGCATCGAACAGCGAATCGACGATGGAGGACAGGGTCACATCCACCGATTGAACCGTGCGGGTGGTCGATACCTCGAGCGCCGCGGCGAGGCTGGACAGGCTTGCCTCCGCCGATTCGAGCGCGGCCTGCCGTGCGGCGATCAACTGCTGGCCCTGGATGATGAGCAGGGCGAAGACCGCCAGCAGGGCGAAGGCGATGACGCCGCCCCGCTTTTCGAAGAGACCCTTCAGGTCCGCTTTGGCTGGAGACAGGGACAGGACTGCGTTCCGGACGGTCAGATGTGGTCGAGCGCGACCCGGCCGGCTTCGCGGACCCGACGCGCAACCGCCTCAGGATTGCAGTCGAATCAAGGCGCTGGACGTCGGCCATGGTCGAAGTTTGCGTACGGGATGATAGCAGGGACGGACGGCGGACGCCAAGCATTCGCTGCCGTCTATGCCCGCCTGATGTTAAGATACCGGCGCCGCTTTGCGGACTTGTGTTTGTGGTGTGAAGAACTGGGCTCGTTGGTTAACGAAAGGTGTGGCATGGCGATGCGGGTCTTTTGGGCAATCGGCGCAGCAATTCTGTCGATTTTATCGGCTTTCATCGTCGAACCGGTTATGGCATCCGACGGGAAACTTCAGAAAATTGCAGAGCAGAAGCAACTTCGTGTCTGTTCCTGGCCCGATTACTATGCAATCTCGTTCCGGAATCCGCGCACCGGCGCGCTGGAAGGGCTGGATGCGGAACTGGCGCAGGCCTTCGCCGGCGATCTGGGCGTGCGGCTGACCGTGGTGGAGAGCAGCTTTCCCCGCTTCATCGACGACCTGCTGGCCGACCGCTGCGACATCGGCATGTTCGCCATCGGTGCCACCCCGGCGCGGGCGCAGCGCGTCGCCTTCAGCCAGCCCTATCTGCGCAGCGGCATCTATGCGGTGACCACCCAGACCAATGACAGCATCCGGCGGTGGGAGGACCTCGACCGCGCCGGCAATATCGTGGCGGTGCAGAAGGACACCTACATGGACGGCTATGCCCGTTCCGCCATGAAGGCGGCGCGCATCGTCGCCGTCACCCGCCCTCAGGAGCGCGAGGAGGAGGTGCAGTCCGGCCGCGCCGACGCCTTCCTGACCGATTATCCCTATGGGCAGCGCATGCTGGCCTTCCATTCCTGGGCCCGGCTGATCGTGCCGGACGTGCCGGTACAACCGACCCCCTATGCCTATGCGGTGGCGCCGGGCGACGCGGCGTGGCTGGAGCGGGTCAACGCTTTCGTCGCCGCGATCAAGGCCGACGGCCGGCTGGAGACCATCGCCGCCCGCTACAAGCTGACCCCCATCGTGGCGCGGGACTGAGCCGCGTTGCACGAATGCGGTTACGGGACAAATCCGTATTAGGATGCATAACGTCTTCCGGCAATCAGCAGGGAAATCGTCGATGATCCTGATCGGACAGTATGACTCGCCCTTCGTTCGCCGCGTCGCCGTGGCCCTGCGCCTCTACGGCATGGCTTACGAGCACCGGCCCTGGTCGGTCTTTTCCGACGCGGCGGAGGTCGCGCGCTTCAACCCGCTGAAACGGGTGCCAACCCTGGTGCTGGACGACGGCGAGGTGCTGATCGAAAGCGGCGCCATCCTCGACCATCTGGACGAGGTCGCCGGGCCGGAGCGTGCGCTGATCGCCCGCCAGGGGCCGGATCGCCGTCGGGCGCTGAAGCTCTGCGCGCTGTCCACCGGCTTCGCCGACAAGGCGGTGAGCCTCGTCTATGAACGGGTGCTGCACAAGGAGCGGTCTGACCTGTGGGTGGAGCGCTGCACCGGCCAGATCGGCGCGGTCCTGGATGTACTGGAGGCGGATCGCGCCGCCGCATCCGGCCCCTGGTGGTTCGGCGAGCGGATCAACCACGGCGACATCGCCGCCGCCTGCGCCCTGCGGTTCGTCAGCGAGGCCCATCCGCAGGTGTTCGACCGTTCCCGCTGGCCGGCGCTTGCCGCCCATTCCGATGCCTGCGAGGCGATGGCGGAGTTCCAGGCAGTGGTGCAGCCCTTTTCGGTGAGCGCCTGAGCCGGCGCCCCCTCCCGGTCCCTGCGTCGGCAGCGGACCGGAGGGGGACCTGTCCTTACCGGTGCCCGCTGATCTCCGCGTGCAGCGGCTTGGTGTCCTCGAACGTCTTCTGCTGTTCGGGTGTGGCTTCCTTCTGGTGCTTCTGCTTCCATTCGGAATAGGGCATACCATAGACGGCGATGCGGGCATCTTCGTCCGACAGTTCCACACCGCGCTCCTTGGCCGCTGCCGCATACCATTTGGACAGGCAGTTGCGGCAGAAGCCGGCGAGATTCATCAGGTCGATGTTTTGCACGTCGGTGCGCTTGCGCAGATGCTCGACCAGGCCGCGGAAGGCGGCGGCTTCCAGTTCGATGCGGGTCTGGTGGTCCAGATCGGCCATGGGGTCTCAACTCCTCCGGTGTTCTTGTTCAGTTAAGAGTGGGGTGGCCGGTGCAGCGTGACCATCCGGCCATAGGGATGAAAGTCGCGGGACCCGCCGCCGCCGGCGATGGTGCGCACCACCGCCTCGCGGTCGACGGCGACGAAGCCGGCCAGCGAATGGACGCCATACTCGAACAGGCGCGGGGTCAGCGGCGTGCCGGGGCCGATCATCGCCACCGTGGCGCCGGCCGAAACCCGCAGCAGGCGGGGCAGGGTGCGGTTGGCGAAGGCGGACGCGGTGATGGCCACCGCCTCTGCCCCCGGCAGCAGCCAGTCACAGGCGGCCTCGGGGTACTCGCCTTCCTGCGGGCTGAGGTCGATGACCTTGGCGCGCGGCAGGCGGCGGGCAAGCTGGGGGAAGCCGCCGACCACGACCACCCGGCCCTCCACCGCGGCGAACAGGTCCAACCCGTTTCCGGGAACACCGGTGACGTCCGGCCGGTTGTAATGCGCGTTCAGGGCGGCGACGCCGACCGCGATCTCCAGCGGATCCCAGGATTGCGCGGCCATCGCAGCCAGATCGCGCATCCCCCGGCCGGCCCAGCGTTGCGGATCGTCCCCGGCCGCCGGAGCCTGCCGGGCAGCGACGCCGAGGCCGTCGGCGGTCTCCACCAGAACCCACTTGTCGCCGGTGACGACACGGCGGACCTCGGCATCGGCGACGCCCTGGACGAGGTCAACATACATCCGCTGCGGCCCCCACCAGCGCCACAGCGCGTCCGGCACCGGCGACAGCAGGTCGCAGAATCCGCCGGTGGCGGTCTGCCATTCGTTGAGATAGCGGCTGCCGACGCTGGTCAGCAGGGGGATGCCTTCGGCGATGGCGGTCAGCATCTCGTCCGACAGGCCATCGCCGTGCGATTCCAGGCCGGCGAACTTGTTGACCACCAGCAGGTCGACACCCGACGCGACGGCGGTGCGGATCGCCTGACTGGCCTCCGCCACGCCGGTCGGGTCGACGCGGCAGGACTGCGATTCCCGCCCCAGCTTCTGCGTGATGTCATAGGCGCGGCCGGTGGCGACATCGACCAGTTCCATCCGCTCGGCGCAATCGTCGCCCGGCCCGTGGTTGCGCTGCACCAGCCCGCCGACGCGGAAGCCGCGTCGCTTCAACTCCGCAGTGAAACCGTCCAGCAGCGCGTCGACGCCGTAGGAGCCGGGGCCATGGATGACGGCACCAGGGCGCAGCGGCGGCAGGGAGGCGGGGGGAAGCGGCATCGGGATGGACCTTTCGCGGAACGGCGGGCGGGCGGCGACGGGCGCCTCAACCGCCGCGGCGGATGCGGTAGACGAAGACCGTCTTGTGGACCTCGTCCGGCTGGGTCTCGTGCGACAGCAGCGCGTTGTCGGTCGTGTTGCAGAAATGCTTGAAATCGATGACGGAGGCCGGATCGGTCGCATAGACCACCAGTTCCTCTCCGGTCTCCATCCCGTTCAGCAGGGCGCGGGTGCGCAGGATGGGCAACGGGCAATGCAGCCCTTTCACGTCAAGCTCTCTCGCCGGCACCGCGCCCGCTCCACGTTGATTGAGGACGAAATCCTTACCAGACCCATCACTGTAGCGGGTTCGCGCCCGCTTCTCCAGACCGGCGGCCGAAAGGTCGCATCCGGGATTTTCGTCAACCGGCGCTGTTGTACGGCGCAATCGACGAAATCGGAATGAAAGGACCGCGGTCATGGCGAAGCGTTCTATGGACGACAAGGTGGTGGTCATCACCGGCGCCTCCAGCGGCATCGGCCGGGCGACCGCGCTGGAATTCGCCCGCCAGGGGGCGGCGGTGATCCTCGCCGCCCGGCGGATGGCGGCCCTGCACGAGGTGGCGGAGGAATGCGTCGAGGCCGGCGGCCGGGCCATGGTAGTGCCCACCGACGTGACCGACCAGCGCGCCATGCAGCATCTGGCCGACCGCGCCGTCCAGGCCTTCGGCGGCATCGACGTCTGGGTGAACAATGCCGGCGTCATCGCCTTCGGCCGGTTCGAGGACATCCCCGACGAGGTGTTCGAGCAGGTGGTGCGCACCGACTTCTTCGGCATGGTCCATGGCTGCCGCGCCGTGCTGCCCCACTTCCTCGACCGTGGCGAGGGGATCATCATCAACACCGCGTCGATGGTGTCGAACATCGGCCAGCGCTATGCCACCCCCTACACCGCGGCGAAGTTCGCCGTTCGCGGCTTCTCGGAATCCCTGCGGCAGGAACTGGTGGACGAGCCGGACATCCATGTTTGCATGGTCATGCCGGCGTCCATCGACACCCCGCTGTGGCAGCATGGCGCCAACTACACCGGCCGGGCGGTGAAGCCGCTGAATCCGATCCACCCGCCGGAGGAGGTCGCCGCCGCCATCCTGTCGCTGGCCCGCAACCCGCAGCGCGAGTTGTTCGTCGGTGCCGAAGGCCGGCTCGCCGCCGTCGGCAATGCCATGGCACCGCAGATGACTGAACGGGCGCTGGCCCACACCATCGAGCGCGATATGTTCCAGAACCGCTCTGCGCCCGCCACGTCCGGCGGGGTACTGACCGCCATGCCGGAATATCAGGGGGCCAGCGGCGGTTGGATGGAACGGCGGCCGGAGCACAGCCGCGACAGGGAGGACGGGCGGGGCCGGTCCTTCTCCTGGACAAACCTGACCCTGTTCCTGCTGCCGGTGGTGCTGGCGAGCCGTCCACTGGGCGGCCGGCGGATGCGTCACGTCTGGTGACGGGTGCGCCGATTCTCCCGCAGCGCCCTTGATCCGGCAGACGGGAGCCGTTATACGCTCGCCCCTTTTCCGGTGCGGCGGGTGGCCGCGCCGGTCATCCGGGCAGGAGGCGGGACATGACGGCGTGCGGGCTCGATTTCGGCACCTCGAACACGACGCTGGGCGTGCAGGACGCGGACGGCTTCCGGCTGCTGGCGCTGGACGGCACGCGCACGACCCTGCCGACCGCGGTGTTCTTCGATTTCGAGCATGACCGGACCACCATCGGACAGGCGGCCATCGACGGCTATGTGTCGGGGGTGGAGGGGCGGCTGATGCGCTCGATCAAGTCGATGCTCGGCACCGACCTGATCGACGCCGACACCGCGCTGCGCAAGGGCCGCATCAGCTTCCGCGCGGTGATCGGCACCTTCCTCGATCTGGTGAAGAAGCGGGCGGAGGAGGCGATGGGCGGCGAGTTGGGCGACGTGGTCGTCGGCCGCCCGGTCCATTTCGTCGACGGCGATCCGGCCGGCGACGCCGCGGCGGAAGAGACGCTGGGGCAGATCGCGCGGGCGGCCGGATTCCGCAACGTCTCCTTCCAGTTCGAACCCATCGCCGCCGCGCTCGATTACGAGCAGCAGGTCGCGGGGGAGGAGTTGGCGCTGATCGCCGACATCGGTGGCGGCACCTCGGACTTCTCCGTCGTGCGGATCGGGCCGGAGCGGCGCGGCAAGGCCGACCGGGTCGGCGACATCCTGGCGAATGACGGCATCCGCGTCGGCGGCACCGACTTCGACCGCGACCTCAGCCTCGCCACCGCCATGCCGGAACTGGGGTTTGGCAGTGCCATGAAGCGCGCCGGGCTACTGGCGCCGCGGAGCATCTATTTCGATCTGGCGACCTGGGCGAAGATCAACTTCCTCTACACCGCCAAGGCGATGGCGGAGCTTGAGCGCCTGCAGCGCGATTCCGCCGAGCCGGAGAAGATCGAACGCCTGATCGGCGTCGTCGAGCACCGCCAGGGCCACGCGCTGGCGATGGCGGTGGAGCGCACCAAGATCGCCCTGTCCGACCATGAAGCGGCGGAACTGGCGCTGGATTGGGGCGACGGGGATCTGGCGCTGGCGGTGGACCGGGATGCGCTGAACCGCGCCACCGGATCGCTGGCGGCCCGCATCGGCAGCCGCATCCGCGATTGTCTGGCGGACGCCGGGGTGACCGCCGACCGCATCGACGCGGTGTTCCTGACCGGCGGCTCCACCCTGCTGCCCCAGGTCCGCGCCGCGATCCTGGCCGAGGCACCGGGCGCGCGGGTGGTGGAGGGCAACATCTTCGGCTCCGTCGGTCTGGGGCTGACGGTGGAGGCGCTGCGGCGGTATGGGTGAGGGTCGGTTTCCTTTGCCCCCTTCCTAACCCTCCCCCGCTTCGCGGGAGAGGGGACTGCCGCCGCTCTGGCACTTAACCCCCTCTCCCGCGTTAGGGGGGGTGGGTGGGGGTGGGGGCACCCTTGCGAGCACCCCCACACCCTCACTGCACCACGAGGCGCGGCGCCGCGCGGCCGCCGGTGCCGCCGCCGATCTTCTCCCAAAGACGCGTTGCGATCCGGCGGTAGGACTGGGCGTGTTCCGAGTCCGGCTGCGACACCACGATCGGCTGGCCCTGGTCGGAAGTCTCGCGGATCGACAGGTGCAGCGGGATCTCGCCAAGGAACTCCATGCCCAGATCGTCGGCTTCCTTGCGGGCGCCGCCGTGGCTGAAGATGTCGGTGCGGTGGCCGCAGTTGGGGCAGCAGAAATAGCTCATGTTCTCGATAATGCCCAACACGGGCACATCGACACGGCGGAACATGTTCAAGCCCTTGCGGGCATCGAGCAGGGCGATGTCCTGCGGGGTGGAGACGATCACCGCGCCGGCCAGCGGCACCTGCTGGGCCATGGTCAGCTGGGCGTCGCCGGTGCCCGGCGGCATGTCCACGACCAGGATGTCGAGCGTGCCCCAATTCACATCGCGCAGCATCTGCTGCAGTGCGCTCATCACCATCGGACCGCGCCAGATCATCGGCGTGTCCTCGGCCACCAGGAAGCCCATGGACATCACCTTGATGCCGTAATTCTCCATCGGCTCCAGGCGCTTGCCGTCGGGGCTGTTGGGGCGGCCGGAGATGCCCATCATGCGCGGCATCGACGGGCCGTAGATGTCGGCGTCGAGCAGCCCGACCTTCAGCCCGTTGGCGGCCAGCGCCAGCGCCAGATTGGCGGAGGTTGTCGATTTGCCGACGCCGCCCTTGCCGGAGGCCACCGCGACGATCGCCTTCACGCCGGGGACCAGCGGCTTCTGCGGGTCGCCCTGCGGCGCACCGCCATGCGAATGCCCATGCGCGTGGCCATGTCCGGCATGCGAATGCCCCTGCTGCGGCGCGGCCTGGGGCGCGGCGCGATGAGCGGTGAGCACCGCGGTGACCGACAGGACGCCGGGCAGGGCGTCGACCGCCTTCTCCGCCGCGTGGCGCAGCGGTTCGGCCTGGGCGCCGCGTTTGGGGTCGACTTCGATGGAAAAAGCGACATGGCCGTCGCGCACCACGAGGCCCGACAACATGCCCAAACTGACGATGTCGCCGCCCCGGTCCGGGTCGATGACGGTCTTCAGCGCCTGCATGACTTGAGCTTCGCTGATCTGCGCCATGGTTGAAAACTCCGCTGTCTTCCCGATATTGGCGGATATCCGTTGGTGGAATCCTTGCCGAAGGGTATGGGGGACTATAGGACCGACGGACGAGATCGGTAAAGGGATGCGCGGGGCTTAAGCCTTTGCGCTTCCACATGATGGGACGAATCGCAGAGGGGGACACAGTCGGATGCCGTGGAACAATCAAGGTGGGGGCGGCGGTGGCGGCCCCTGGGGTCCCCCGCCGGGCAACAACGGCCCGGGCAACCCGTGGGGGCGTCCCCAGGGCGGGGGAAATGGCGGCGGTGGCGGTGGCCCCCAGCCTCCCGACCTTGAGGATCTCCTGCGCCGCAGCCAGGATCGCCTGCGCCGCGCCATGCCCGGCGGCTTCGGCAGCGGCCGCGGCATCGCGCTGGTCGCCGGCGTGCTCGGCCTGATCTGGCTCGCCAGCGGCATCTACCGCGTCGAAGCGGACGAGCAGGGCGTGGTCATGCGCTTCGGCCAATGGGTGCGAACGGAGCAGCCCGGTCTGCGCTACCGCCTGCCGTCGCCGATCGAGACGGTGCTGCTGCCCAAAGTGACGCGCGTCAACCGGATCGAGGTCGGCTATCGCTCCTCCGTCGGCGGCGGCCGCACTGACCGCGACGTGCCGGACGAGTCGCTGATGCTGACCGGCGACGAGAACATCATCGACATCGACTTCACGGTGTTCTGGGTCATCAAGGACGCCGGCAACTTCCTGTTCAAGATTCGCGAACCGGAAGTGACGGTGAAGAAGGCCGCCGAGAGCGCCATGCGTGAGGTCATTGGCCGCACCGACCTGCAGCCGGCCCTGACCGAGGCCCGCCAGCAGATCGAAACCTCGACCCGCCAGCTTCTGCAGGCGATGCTGGACGAATACCAGTCGGGCATCGAGATCACCCAGGTCCAGCTGCAGAAGGCCGATCCGCCGCAGCCGGTCATCGACGCCTTCAACGATGTGCAGCGCGCCCGCGCCGACCGCGAACGTGCCCGCAACGAGGCCGAAGCCTACCGCAACGACATCATCCCGCGCGCCCGCGGCGAGGCGGAGCGGCTGGTGCAGGAGGCCTCGGCTTATCGCGAGCAGGTGGTCAGCCTGGCGCAGGGTGATGCCGAGCGTTTCCGCAAGGTGTACGAGGCTTATGCGCTGAACAAGGACGTCACCGCCAAGCGCATGTATCTGGAAACCATGGAGGAAATCCTCCGCGGCCGAAACAAGATCATCGTCGAGGGGTCGGCGCAGAACGTCGTGCCTTATCTGCCGCTGAACCAGTTGGCCCCGCACGCGGTGCCCGCGCCGCAGCAGCAGGCGCCGCGCCAGCCGCAGCCGAACCAGAGCGGCAATCAGGGTGGCGCACGGTCCGGCACGCAGACGCAGCCGTTGTCCTCGCTGTCGCAAAACCCGTCCCAGAATTCTTCAATGTCCGGCCAGTGAGGAGGATCGCATCATGAAACGCACCCTCGCCATCGCCGGCATCGCCATCGTCGCGCTCGGCATCGTCGCGTCGTCCTCGCTGTTCACCGTCAACGAGGCCCAGCAGGCGCTGGTCCTGCAGTTCGGCGAACCTCGCCGGGTGATCCAGGAGCCGGGGCTTAAGTTCAAGATCCCCTTCATCCAGGAAGTCCGGCTGATCGACCGCCGAGTCCTCGACCTCGATCCGCCGGTGGAGCAGGTCATCCTGGCCGACCAGAAGCGGTTGGACGTCGACGCCTTCGCCCGCTACCGCATCCACGATCCGCTGCGCTTCTACCAGACCGCCGGGACCGAGGCGGTGGTCGAAACCCGCCTGAACTCGATCGTCAACTCGTCGCTGCGCCGCGTGCTCGGTAACGTCACGGTGCTGGCCGTCCTGTCGGACGAGCGTGCCCGCATCATGACCGACATCAAGCAGCAGGTGAACGACGAGGCCAAGCGCTTCGGCATCGAGATCGTCGACGTGCGCATCCGCCGCGCCGACCTGCCGGAAGAAACCAGCCAGTCGATCTTCGCCCGCATGCGCTCCGAACGCGAACGCGAAGCGGCGGAAGCCCGCGCCCAGGGTCAGGAACAGTCGCAGCAGATCAAGTCGCGCGCCGAACGCGAGCGCACGGTCATCATCGCGGAGGCCCAGCGCGACGCGCAGATCCTGCGCGGCGAAGGCGACAACACCGCGCTGAAGCTGATTGCCGAGGCGACGTCGCAGGACCCCGGCTTCTACGGCTTCTACCGGTCGCTCGAAGCCTATCGGAAGTCGCTGAACGGCAACGACACCACCATGGTGCTGTCGCCGAACGGGGAGTTCTTCCGCTACTTCAGCGGCCCCGGTCCGCAGGCGGGCGGTGGTCAGGGCGCCAATGCGGCTCATGCTCCCGCACCGGCCCCTGTGCCGGCGCAGTAAGGCCCCGCAACGCGGGATTGATGCGGTCTTGCGGCCGGGTCGGGTTCATCCCCGATCCGGCCGCAGGCATGTTCGGCATCCCCGAGTCCACGGCAGGCGTTCCGCAGCATTGGTTCAATGGAAATCCGAAGGCTTAAGATTTCCACTGGTGCCGACTGGACCGGCACGCCATCTTGCGGCCATACTCGTGGCCCAACACATATATGGCCCAGAACCGGGCGGCCGCTCCCGCCCACGGAATCGGCCGGACGTCTGGTAGGGAGAGCACGTTGATTCGCATACCCAACTTCGAACCCGCCACGCGCGGCGCCGTGGCCGAAGCCCGGCCTCGCAAGGCGGGCGTCCGGCCGCTGGTCGCCGCCATCGTGTGGGGCATGACCTCGGTCATGGCCGGCGGTGCCGTCATCGGCGCGCTGGCCGGTGCCATGCCCGCCCAGGCCCAAGCGGCCCAATCCCAGGCCGCAACGCCGCCCCGCAACGCGCCCGGCAGCTTCGCCGATCTAGCGGAAAAGCTGCTGCCGGCGGTCGTCAACATCTCCACCAGCCAGAACGCGCCGCAGCGTCCGCAGGGCCAGCGGCCGGAGATCCCGCAATTCCCGCCGGGTTCGCCCTTCGAGGATTTCTTTCGGGACTTCTTCGACCGCCAGCAGCAGCAGGACCAGCCGCAACGCAAGGCGACCTCGCTGGGCTCCGGCTTCGTCATCGACGCCAAGAACGGCTATGTGGTCACCAACAACCACGTCGTTCAGGACGCCGACGAGATCACCGTCATCCTGCAGGACGACACCAACATCAAGGCGGAACTGGTCGGCAAGGACAGCAAGACCGACCTTGCCCTGCTGAAGATCAAGACCAGCCACCCGCTGGTCGCCGTTCCCTTCGGCGACAGCGACGCCATGCGCGTCGGCGACTGGGTGCTGGCCATCGGCAACCCGTTCGGTCTGGGCGGGTCGGTCACCGCCGGCATCATCTCGGCGCGCCAGCGCAACATCGACGCCGGCCCGTATGACGATTTCCTGCAGACCGACGCCTCGATCAACCGCGGCAATTCCGGCGGCCCGATGTTCAACCTGAACGGCGAGGTCATCGGCATCAACACCGCCATCTTCTCGCCGTCGGGCGGGTCGGTCGGCATCGGCTTCGCCATCCCGTCCAACCTCGCCAAGCAGGTGGTGGCGCAGCTGAAGGAATACGGCAAGACCCGCCGTGGCTGGCTGGGCGTGCGCATCCAGGCGGTGACGCCGGAGATCGCCGAAAGCCTGGGCCTGCCCAACCACAAGGGTGCGCTGGTCGCCTCCGTCACTCCCGAGGGTCCCGCCGCCAAGGGCGGCATCCAGGCCGGCGACGTGGTGACCAAGTTCGACGGCAAGGAGATCGACGAGATGCGGCGCCTGCCGCGCGTCGTCGCCGAAACCACGATCGACAAGGCCGTCCCGGTCGAGGTGTGGCGCAAGGGCAAGTCGCAGACCGTCCAGGTCAAGGTCGGCGAGCTGGAAGCCGCGGAAGAGCAGGGTCTGCTCGCCGCCGGTCCGGAAGACAAGCAGCAGCCGAAGGAAAAGGCCCCGGCCCAGAAGCCGACCGAATCGCTTGGCATGAAGCTGACCGCCATCACGCCGGAGCTGCGCCAGCAGTATGAGATCAAGCCCGACATGAAGGGCGTGGTCATCACCGAGGTGGCCGGCAATTCCACCGCGGCGGAAAAGGGCCTTCGCGCCGGCGACGTCATCATCGAGGTCGGCCAGGAGGAGGTCCGCAAGCCCGAGGACGTGACCGCCAAGGTCCAGAAGGCCAAGGAGCAGAACAAGAAGTCCGTTCTGCTTCTGGTCGACCGCAAGGGCGACCTGCGCTTCGTGGCGATCCCGCTCAGCTGATTGGCTGCGGCGAAGGATTAAGGGTGTCCGAAAAGGGGCGCCGGCGGGAAACCGCCGGCGCCTTTTTTGTTGCGACGGTAGGGAGAGGGGGCGGGGAGGCGGCTGAGCGGCCTACGTCCGGTCCAGCAGCATCGCCACGGCCACGGCGCCGGCCAGCAGTGCGCACAAGGTGGCGACGATGGCGAGGCTGCGCAGGAATTGGCGGAACTCGCCCTGCTTCCACGCACTGCGCCCCAGCAGCGCCAGATAACCCGCCATGGCGGCGACGATGATCTGCCAGCCCATCCTGTCCTCGTCCCTATGCCCGCCTTGGCGGCGGAAGCCGGCAGAAATGCGCATGCGCGGCCGGGGCCGGTCAAGCGATACGACCATGGCCGCAGGCGCGACTATATCGAAAGTGTGGCGCCTCCATTCGGGTTATCTGTTGGCATCACCACCCCAGCGGCTGCCGATGCAACTTCGTGTGAAAAAATTGCGCCCTCACTCGCTTAGGAGAGGTCGGCATACGCAAATAAGTGGTGGTTAACAAAACAGTTAACGCCTTCGAGCGCGTCAATGTTCGCTACTGTGATATCTTTGGAACCGACAATCTTGGAGAGGCTTTGCGCATATGCCCAATGCGTTCTTCTTTTAACTCCGGAGAGTGGTACCGTAGGACACGACACGGGGGTAACCTCCCCCTAAATAACGGCCTGCCGAAGCTATCCAGGGGTAATCGCCGAATCGCCAATGCGTCGGGACCTTCCTCTGTACAACGGCCTCCACCCTGGCCACGACGTCATGACGATCGACCAAAATTGCGGGAGCGGACGATGGACTCAGTGCGCGCTTTTCTTATCGACTCGAACAAGCTGTTTCGCGAGGGGCTGAAGCGCCTTCTCGATGATTCGCCCTTCCAGATCGTCGCCGAGGCGGGAAACCTGCGGGAGGCGCTGGGGTCGGTTGAAAGCGGCTTGCGGCCTCAGCTTGTCCTTCTGGATCTGCAGAATGGCGGCGACGAGGAAGCTGACGGGATGCGCCGCCTGCGCGCCCTGCTTCCGGAAACCCGCATGGTCATCCTGACCAGCGACCTGTGCACCCGCCGCCTCGCCAATGCGCTGGAAGCCGGCGCCGACGGCTACCTGATGAAGGATCTGTCGTCCGACGCGCTGGCCCAGTCGCTGAAGCTGGTGATGATGGGCGAGAAGGTGTTCCCGACCCATCTGGCGGCGCTGCTGATCTCCGGCCGCGTCAACGGCAACGGCACCGAAATGCCGGTGTCGCGCAAGGGCCTGTCGCAGCGCGAGGTTCAGATCCTGCGCTGCCTGCTGAACGGCGACAGCAACAAGATGATCGCCAACCACCTGAACATCACGGAAGCCACCGTGAAGGTTCACCTGAAGAGCCTGCTGCGCAAGATCAACGCCTCCAACCGCACCCAGGCCGCCATCTGGGCGCTGAACAACGGCATCGGCGGCGAGTTGGCCGGCGCCAACGTGGTCGCCGCGGCGGCGAACCAGTAACGGCCAACCCGTCCATTGCCCCCATTCCCGCCTTGCCTGTTCGCAGGAGAGGCGGGGACGAGGCCGTCATTGCATGACATGAATTGCCCGCCTGAATGAAGGCGGGCTTTTTCATGCGATTACGTCATTTGATCGGAACAGCGGGGGGATCATACCGGCAGCCGGATCACCGCGCGCAGGCCGCCATAGGGGCTGTCGTCCAGCGTGATGTCGCCACCGTGGCTGCGCGCCACGTCCCGCGCGATGGTCAGCCCAAGGCCGGACCCGCCGGTGTCGAGATTGCGGCTGCTGTCGACGCGGAAGAAGGGCTTGAACACGTCGTCGCGCAGATAGGCGGGGATGCCCGGTCCGTCGTCGTCCACCGTGATCTCGATCACGCCGTCCTTCGGTTCCGCCTTGACCCAGGCGGTGCCGGCATGGCGGCCGGCATTGACCAGCAGGTTGGCGATGCAGCGGCGGATCGCGTTCGGGCGCAGCGGCAGGATCAGTCCATCCGGCGCGGTCAGCGCCACCTCGGTCCCGTCGCGCCGGGCGCCGGCGGCGACTTCGTTCAGCAGGCGGGTCAGGTCGGTCGGCTGCACCGCCTCAGTCCCCTCGCCGCGGGCGAAGGCGAGATAGCCTTCGATCATGGTTTCCATTTCGGCGACGTCGGCCTTCAGCTCCTCCACCTCCGGATCCAGTTCGGGATCCTCGATCATGTCGAGCGCCAGCTTCATCCGGGTCAGCGGCGTGCGCAGATCGTGGCTGACGCCGGCCAGCATTTCGGTGCGCTGGTTGATCTGGCGCTGAATGCGTTCGCGCATCAGCAGGAAGGCGGAGGCCGCCTGCCGCACCTCCGTCGCGCCCTCCATCTTGAAGTTGGAGACGTCGCGGCCCTTGCCCAGCGCGTCGGCGGCGATGGCCAGCCGCTTGATCGGCCGGATCTGGTTGCGCATGAACAGGATGGCGACCGCGAACAGTACGATGGCTGACCCGACCATCCACAGGATGAAGATATAGCTGGTCGGCGTGAACAGCCGTCGTTCCGGCGACATCACCGACAGCACGCCGTCGGCCATCTGCACCCGGATCTCGTACCATTCATGGGCGACGCGGGTGTTGATGGTGAAGGGGCGGCCGACCCGCTCGTCCAGCGCCTTGCCCAGCGTGCGTTCCAAGAGGCCGCTCAGCTGCGGGCGTTTGTCCGGCAGGATCTGGTCCGGCTCCACCGTGACGATCAGGTCGGTGGTGCGGGCGGCGGTGGCCAGTGTCCAGTCGCGGCCGTCCTGCGATGGGTCGCGCTCCAGCATGGCGATGACGGTGGCGATGTCGCCGGCGACCGCATAGGCCAGCCGGTTGGTCACCGTGTCCCAATGGCGGTCGTAGAAGATCCAAGTCGCCACCGCCTGGGCCAGGATCACCGGCGTGACGATAATCAGCAGCGACCGGCCGAACAGGGTGCGCGGCAGGAAGCGCTTCAGGAACGGCGTCCGCCGCCGCCGTTCGGCGCGCCGGGCCGCAGCCCGTCCGGCCGCAGCGCCGTCGGCGCCGGCCCGTCCGCTGCCGGCCGCCGTCACGGATCGGGCCTCAGCACATAGCCCTCGCCGCGGACGGTGTGGAGATAGCGCGGCTCGCGCGGGTCGGCCTCGATCTTGCGGCGCAGGCGGGTCACCTGGACATCGACGGTGCGGGCGTTGCCCGCGACCTTGCTACGCTCCGTCAGTTCGTCGCGGGTGAAGGTCATGCCGGGGGAGGCGGCGAGGATGCGCAGCAGGCTGGCCTCCGCAGTGGTCAGGCGGATCACCTCGTCGCCATGGCGCAGCTCGTCGCGGTCGGGCAGATAGATGAGCGGACCCAGCCGAACGGGGACAGCCGGCGGGGCTGCCGGTTCCGGCGGGCGCGTGGCCTGCCGGCGCAAGATGGAGTTGATGCGCAGCAGCAGCTCGCGCGGATTGAAGGGCTTGGCGAGGTAATCGTCGGCCCCGGCCTCCAGCCCGGCGATGCGGTCGTCCGGCTCGTCGCGGGCGGTCAGCAGCAGGATCGGCAGGTCGCGCTCGCGCCGCAGCGATTCGGTCAGCGACAGCCCCGACTCGCCCGGCATCATGATGTCGAGCACCAGCAGGTCGAAGGCGAGCCCGCCCAGCTGCGCCCGCGCGTCGGCGGCGTCGCGGGCCGTGCTGACCAGAAAGCCGTTTCCGGCGAGATACTTGCGCAGGAGTTCGCGCAGGCGGGTGTCGTCGTCGACGACCAGGATATGAGGCTGATCTTCGGTCATGACGGGACTATAACGCGGCTCCCCGCAATCGACATAGGGCCGCCATGCGGGACTTACCTTGGGTATGCATGGCGGGCAGGCGTGTAAGCGTTTGGCCGTTTTGGCCTCAATCCGTGTTATCCTCTATATGCCCTCTGCTGAGGGCCGAGAGACACGAGGAGCGATCACGATGGCTTATGACCACAGGTCCAACGACCCCCGGGACCTGGACGCCCAAGACCTCGCCGACATGACCCGTGCCTTCCTGGCGAAGGGCGGGAACATCGTTCAATGCCCACCGGGCGCTTCCGAAAACGTGGTGTATCGCAAGGGCGGCTTCCGCCGCCGCAATCCGAACGATGCCAAGACGGCCGCCGACAAGCCGGCCAATGGCGCGACCCAATCCGCAAATGCTGACACTGCAGCCGTGCCGGCGGAAAAGGCCGAATCGAAGGCCGGCTGATCCGGTCCAGCGTTTCCTGACTTAGCGTTTGACGGCAAGACGGGCAGGGGGAACGGGCGGAGCGAATTTCGCCCGGTCCTCCTCGTCCAGCATGCCCATCATCACCTTGCGGAATCCCTCCACCGCCTCGGCCCCTGCCATGCGATAGGCGCGGGCGATGCGCTGACGCTGGGTTTCCGACAGCTGGCGTTCCAGCTCCACACCCTTTTCCGTCAGTTCCAGCAGCCGTTGCCGCCGGTCGCGGGCCCCGGTCTGCTGGTCGATGAAGCCCTGACGCACCAGTTCGCCCAGCACGCGCGACAGGCTCTGCTTGGTGATCTTCAGGATCGCCAGCAGTTCCGACACGGTGATCTTTGGGTAGCGGCCGACGAAGTAGATCACGCGGTGATGCGCGCGGCCGAAGCCGATCTCCGCCAGAATTTCGTCCGGTTCGGCGGTGAATTCGCGATAGGCGTAGAAAAGCAGCTCCATCCCGGTACGGAGTTCCTCCTCGCGGAGGAAGAGCTGGTTAACGCCCGCTTTCAGATCGGCCATGGCACGCGGTTGGTTCGATTTGTTCTAATTAGGACAGCAAGTCAGACATAAACAATCGTGCGCTCCGTTACAAGAACAAGCTCATTCCCGCAAACGGCTTTTCCTCGTCCGCTCAGGCGCTGCCGATCAGGATGCCGGTGGCGAAAACCAGCAGCCCGCCGACCACCACCTGGAAGGCGGCGGACAGCAGCGGCGTGTCCATATAGCGGTTGCGGATCCAGGCGATGGTGGCCAGTTCGACCACCACCACGGCGATTGCGATGGCGGTCGCCGTCCAGAAATGCGGGATCAGATAGGGCAGGGCGTGACCCAATCCGCCCAGCGTGGTCATCGCCCCGCAGACCAGCCCGCGCAGCCAGGGACTGCCGCGCCCGGTCAGCGACCCATTGTCGGACAGCGCCTCGGCGAAGCCCATCGAGATGCCGGCGCCGATGGAGGCGGCCAGACCGACCAGAAAGGTCTCGTGGCTGTCCTGGGTGGCGAAGGCGGCGGCGAACAGTGGTGCCAGGGTGGACACCGACCCGTCCATCAGCCCGGCCAGACCCGGCTGCACGACCTGCAGCAGGAACAGCCGGCGTTCCGATTCGTGTTCCTGCTCCCGAACCTCCGGCGAGACGTATTTGGCCTCCAGCCGTTCGGCCTTGGCCTCGTGCCGGCGCTCCTCCTCGGCGAGATCGCCCAGCAACTGGCGGACGGCTGCGTCCTGCGACCGCTGGGCGGCGCGGGTGTAGAATCGCTTGGTCTCCGCCTCCATCAGCTCGGCCTGGCGGCGCACGGTATCGAGGCCCAGCGGTCGGGTCAGCCAGACCGGCTTGCGCTCGACGAATCCCTTCACGTCCTGGCGGCGGATCAGCGGGATGTGGTCGCCGAATCGCGCGCGGAACAACTCCAGCAGCCGGTGCCGGTGCCCGCTCTCCTCCGACGCCATTGCCCTGAACAGTTTGGCGGTGTCGGGGTAGTTGTCGGTGAGGGCGTGGGCGAACTCGTCATAGATTCGGCTGTCCTCCTCCTCCAGCGCGATGGCAAGCGCCAGCAGCTCCTTTTCCGTCAGGTCCGAGAAGTTCTTCATGGGGTCAGGCCTTCGCCGCGTCTGGAGGGTGCGCCGGAGTATGGTGCGTTGCGAATGATCCTATCCCGGATGGGGGCATCTTCAACTTGGCGCTTCGGCAGAGCGGCCGCCCCGAAGGCGCCGGGGCAGGGCAGGGGTGCTACACGATGTCCCATCCATACGGCCGGGGTGGGTGTGCCGGTCGGGTGAGTGGAAATTCCGCGGCGGGCTTGCTATGGGCTTGGGTCACGAGAGGCCAAGAACGTTCCACAAGTTCCCATATAAAGCCGACACAAGAAGGAAACGACCATGACCGCCAACCGGAAGCTGATCGCCGGAAACTGGAAGATGAACGGGTTGAAGGCCGACGGGCTGGATCTCGCCTCCGACCTCGCCGGTCGGCTGAAGGGCGCCGGGCCGGTCGTTTTCGACATGCTGGTCTGTCCGCCCTTCCCGCTGCTGTTCCCGGTGGGCGAGGCGATCGCCGACAGCCCGCTGGCGCTGGGCGGCCAGGATTGCGCGCCGAAGACCTCCGGTGCCCACACCGGCGACGTCGCGCCGACCATGCTGAAGGATGCCGGCTGCCGCTTCGTCATCCTCGGCCATTCGGAGCGCCGCGCCGACCATGGCGAAAGCGACGCCGTGGTGAACGCCAAGGCGGTGGCCGCCCACAAGGAAGGCCTCGTCGCCATCATCTGCGTCGGCGAGACCGAGGCGCAACGTGACGCCGGGCAGGCCAATGCCGTGGTGTCGGGCCAGCTCGCCGGCTCCATCCCCGCCGGCGCGACGGCCGAGAACACCGTCATCGCCTATGAGCCGGTCTGGGCCATCGGCACCGGCAAGACCGCGACTCCGGACGATGTGAAGGCGATGCACGCCCACATCCGCGCCGAGCTGGACGGCAAGATCGCCGAATCCGCCAAGGTCCGCATCCTCTATGGCGGCTCGGTCAAGCCGAACAACGCGACCGAGCTGATGGCGGTGGAGAATGTCGACGGCGCGCTGGTCGGCGGTGCGGCCCTGAAGGCCGACGATTTCTGGGCCATCGCCACCGTCTGCCGCTGATACGCCACGTTGGTGTCAGCCATGCCGCCAATGGATGTGCCCTGGATATTTTGGCGCTGGCATATCCCGCGACGGCGCGGTACAAACAATGGGCGCGCGCCACGGGCCCTTAAGACGGCCTGTGGCGCGCTATTCGATTTTTGGGATGGGCGTGGGGTGAGCATCGCATGGAATCGGTGATTCTGGTCATTCACCTGCTGATCGCCGTCGGGCTGGTCGGTGTGATCCTGATCCAGCGGTCGGAAGGCGGCGGACTCGGCATCGGTGGCGGCACCATGGGCGGCATGATGAGCACCCGTGGCACGGCAAACCTGCTGACGCGGACCACCGGCATTCTGGCGGGCTGCTTCTTCGCCACCAGCATCGTGCTGGCGATCTTGGCCGGCGGCCATTCGCGCCCGGCGTCGATCATCGACACGCTGCCGGCGTCTCCGTCGGCCCCGGCGCAGCCGGCCGCTCCGGCCCAACCCGCTCCGCCGGTGTCCCAGTAACGGGGCAACTCCCAGCGCACGGGTACGAAGCGGACAGCGAGGCGGCCTCCCCGAAGCCGCCTCTTTCTTTTGAGGGCCGACGACCGCGACGTGAGTTTCGGCGCCGACCCCTCGGGGACATGAAATATCCGTCCCCTCCGGGGACCGGAAACATGCGTCCCCCTTGGGGACATGGAACAGACGTCCCCCATGGGGACACGGAACAGCTCTCAAGCTCTTCGGACGGACATGACTCGCTACATCTTCATCACCGGTGGCGTCGTTTCTTCGCTGGGCAAAGGTCTGGCATCGGCGGCGCTTGGGGCGCTTCTCCAGGCGCGCGGCTACAAGGTGCGGCTGCGCAAGCTGGATCCGTACCTGAACGTCGATCCCGGCACGATGAGCCCCTATCAGCACGGCGAGGTCTTCGTGACCGACGACGGGGCTGAGACGGACCTTGACCTCGGCCATTACGAGCGCTTCACCGGCGTGTCGGCCCGGAAGGGCGACAACATCACCACCGGCCGCATCTACTCCACCGTGATCGCGAAGGAGCGTCGCGGCGATTACCTGGGCGGCACCGTCCAGGTCATTCCGCACATCACCGACGAGATCAAGGAGTTCATCCGCGCCGACGCCACCGACGAGGACTTCGTCCTGATCGAGATCGGCGGCACGGTGGGCGACATCGAATCGCTGCCCTTCCTGGAGGCGATCCGCCAGTTCGGCAACGAGGTCGGGCAGGAGAATGTCCTCTACATCCACCTGACCCTGCTGCCCTACATCCCGACCGCCGGCGAGCTGAAGACCAAGCCGACCCAGCATTCGGTGAAGGAGCTGCTGAGCGTCGGCATCCAGGCCAACATCCTGCTGTGCCGCGCCGATCGTCCGATCCCGGAGAACGAGCGCAAGAAGATCGCGCTGTTCTGCAACATCCGTCCGGAGCGGGTGATCGCGGCGCTGGACGTCGATTCGATCTATCAGGTGCCGATTAGCTACCACGAGGAAGGGTTCGACACCCAGGTCCTGAGCTATTTCGGCCTGCCGACCGACAAGGAGCCGGACCTGTCGCGCTGGACCCGCATCATGGAGCGGGTGCGCAAGCCGCAGGGCGAGGTCACCATCGCGGTGGTCGGCAAGTACATCAGCCTGCTCGACAGCTACAAGTCGCTGGCTGAGGCGCTGACCCACGGCGGCATCGCCAACAACGTCAAGGTCAACCTCGACTGGATCGATTCGGAGATCTTCGAGGATGACGACGCGGCGGTGAAGCGGCTGGAGAATGTCCACGGCATTCTGGTGCCGGGCGGTTTCGGTTCGCGCGGGACGGAAGGCAAGATCCGGGCGGCCAAGTTCGCCCGCGAGCGCAAGGTGCCCTATTTCGGCATCTGCTTCGGCATGCAGATGGCGGTGATCGAAGCCGCCCGCAACATGGCGAAGATCGAGGACGCCGGCTCTACCGAGCTGGGCAAGCCGGGCAACCCGGTCGTCGGCCTGATGACCGAATGGATGCGCGGCAACACGCTGGAGCGTCGCGGCGAGGCCGGCGACCTGGGCGGTACCATGCGGCTGGGCGCCTATCCGGCCAAGCTGCTGGACGGCAGCAAGGTCGCCGAGGTCTACGGCACCACCGACATCTCCGAACGGCACCGTCACCGCTATGAGGTGAACGTGTACTACAAGGAGCGTCTGGAGCGCTGCGGCATGCGGTTCAGCGGTCTGTCGCCGGACGGGGAGCTGCCGGAGATCGTCGAGATCCCGGACCATCCCTGGTTCATCGGCGTGCAGTTCCACCCGGAACTGAAGTCCAAGCCGTTCGAGCCGCACCCGCTGTTCACCGCCTTCATCAAGGCGGCCATCGACCAGAGCCGGTTGGTCTGACGGTTTCTTAAACGATCTGTTCAAGCCTGAAAACGCCCCGTCCTGTAAAGGCGGGGCGTTTTCATGTCCAGAACCTTCCCTATACGTCAACTTCCTTGCGCTCAGGAAAACCTTGTGCGACGATCCGCGGAAAATCGCACAACCAAACAATCGGATCGGGGAGTGACCATGAATCGCGTCAGGATCGCCGCGCTCGCCACCTGCCTGACCGCGCTCGCCGCGGTCCCGGCCACGGCGGCGGACTATTCCTCCACCATCTTCTTCGGCGACAGCCTGACCGACAGCGGGGCGTTCCAGTCGCTGCTGCCCGTCGGTGGCAAATTCACCACCAATCCGGGGCCGGTGTGGGCGGAGAACCTCGCCGGCGCGCTCGGCACCTCCGCCACCACGGCGGCGCGGGGCGGCACCGACTATGCGGTCGGCGGTGCGCGGGTGAACACGTCGGTCGGCGTCCCGGCGACCGGCCCGACGGCCTTGGCGCCCAGCGTGGCGACGCAGGTCTCCGGCTATTTGGCTTCCACCGGCGGGCGGGCCGATCCGAACGCGCTCTACACCGTCTGGGGCGGCGCCAACGACATCTTCGCCGCGCTCAACAACCCGGCGACCGCCCAAGCGACGGTGACTCAGGCGGCCGGCGATCTGGTGACGCAGGTGGCGAGGCTGCGCGCCGCCGGTGCGCGCACCATCCTGGTGCCGACGGTACCGGACATCGGATCGACTCCGTTCGGACAGGCGCAGGGCGCGACGGCGGCGGCGCAGATCACGCAGCTGGTCAGCGGCTATAACCAGCTGGTCACGCTGGGGCTGGCGAATGCCGGCGTCTCGGTCATCCCGATCGACACCTACTCGCTGCTGCGGGCGGCGGTGGCCAATCCGGCCTCCTTCGGCTTCACCAATGTCACCGGCACCGCCTGCACCACCAGCAGCTCGCTGCTCTGCACCTCCGCCACCCTGGTGGCGCCGAACGCGGCGGAGAGCTACCTGTTCGCCGACGGCGTCCACCCGACCACAGCCGGTCACCGCGCGGTGTCGGACTTCGTGCTGAACGCGCTGACCGCCCCCGGCAACGTGGCGCAGCTTGCCGAATCGCCAATTCACACCCGCGACCGGCTGACCGCCACCATCCTCGCCCAGGCGGCGACCAGCCTGTGGAGCCGCAAGCCGGGCACCAGCGGCGCCTGGATCAGCGGCGGAGTCGGCCGGCTGACCAGCGACCGCACCGGCGATCCCGGCATCGGCGGACAGACGGAGGTGCGCGGCACGCCGCTGTCGGTCAGCGTCGGCATCGACAAGCGCTTCACCGAAAACCTGCTGCTCGGCGTGGCCGGCACGGCGTCGCATTATCGCGGCAGCTTCTCCACCGGCGGCGATTACGAGCAGCGGGAGTATGTGCTGAGCGGCTACGGCATCTACCGCATGGGCGGCGCCTTCGTGAACGGTGTCGGGTCGATCGGCTTCGCCGATTACGACCTGCGGCGCGGCGTGACCATCAACGGAACCGACCATTCCACCGGCGGCAGCACCGAGGGCATCAACGCCTCCATCGGCGCCGAGGGCGGCTATGAGTTCATGACTGGCGGACTGACCCATGGCCCGGTGCTGGGCCTTCGCTATCAGCATGTCGAGGTCGAGGGTTTCAGCGAGGACAGCAGCCTGTTCGGCTTCACCTACCGCTCGCAGACCCGCAACTCGCTGGTCGGCAGCATCGGCTATCAGGCGGCCTATGATTTCGGCAGCGTCCTGCCCTATGCCAAGGTGACGCTGAACCGGGAGTTCAAGGACGACCAGCGCAGCATCACGGTGGAAAGCCGCAGCATCTCCACGCTCGCCTACGACGTGGCGGTTGCGAAACCCGACCGCAGCTATGTCGATCTGACCGCCGGCGCCTCTTTCAAGCTGGCGGAGTCGGTCACCGGCACGCTCGGTCTGAATGCGCGGCTGGGTGAGGAGAACCGCCGCGATTACGGCGGCTTTGTCGGCGTCAGCGTCGGTTTCTGACGAAAGGCGGGGTGACCGGGGGCAAGTCCGCTCCATATCAGGGGCGGATTTGCCAACGGGAGGATAAGAAAGCCATGTCCGAGATGATGATCGACGCCGCCGACGGCGGCCAGTTTTCAGCCTATGTCGCCAAGCCCAAGGTGACACCGGCCGGCGGTCTGGTCGTGATCCAGGAGATCTTCGGCGTCAACGCGGTGATGCGCGAGCAATGCGACTGGTATGCCTCGCAGGGCTTCCTGGCGGTGTGCCCCGACCTGTTCTGGCGCCAGCAGCCGGGCGTGCAGCTGACCGACAAGACGCAGGACGAGTGGAACAAGGCCTTCGCCCTGATGAACGGCATGGATCAGGACAAGGCGGTGGAGGACCTGAAGGTGGCGCTCGCCTGGGTGCGTGGGCAGGACGGCTGCACCGGCAAGGCCGGCAGCGTCGGCTACTGTCTGGGCGGCCGGCTGGCCTTCATGATGGCGACGCGGTCGGATGCCGACGCCAATGTCGGCTATTACGGCGTCGGGCTGGAGGGGCTGCTGGGCGAGGCCGGGAAGATCGCCAAGCCGCTGCTTCTGCACATCGCGGAGAACGACAAGTTCTCCAGCCCCGAGAAGCGCGACGCGGTGGTGGCCGGGGTGAAGGACAACAGGTGGGTGACCGCCAAGGTCTATCCCGGCATGGACCACGCCTTTGCCCGGCCGGGCGGTGAGCACTATGACCAGAACGCCGCCGACGAGGCGAACAGGCTGACGGTGGAGTTCTTCCGCACGCATCTGTCCTGACATGGGCGCCGTTGACCGGCTTCTGAAATAGTGGGATGCAAGGGTCTTCCGACCCTTGCCCTCATCCCTTGCCCCTATCCCTTGCAGGGTGAGAGCGAGAGGGCGGCGCCCTCTCGCCTGTATTCGTTTTGGAGCACTCCGATGACCACGCCGCGCCCTGTCCAGATCGGCGACCTGACCGTTGCCAACGACCGTCCTTTCGTCCTGATCGCCGGCCCCTGCCAGATGGAAAGCCGCGACCATGCAATGGAGACCGCGTCAGCGCTGGTGGAGATGACCAAGGCGCTGGGCATGGGGCTGATCTACAAGTCCAGCTTCGACAAGGCCAACCGCACCTCGATCACCACCGCGCGCGGCCTGGGCATGGACAAGGCGCTGCCGATCTTCGCGGAAATCCGCGAGCGCTTCGGCTGCCCGGTCATCACCGACGTACATGAATCGACCCAGTGCGCTCCCGTCGCCGAGGCGGTGGACGTGCTGCAGATCCCCGCCTTCCTCTGCCGCCAGACCGACCTGCTGATCGCCGCCGCCCAGACCGGCCGCGCGGTGAACGTCAAGAAGGGCCAGTTCCTGGCACCGTGGGACATGAAGAACGTCGCCGCCAAGCTGGTCGCCTCGGGCAACGAGCGCGTCATGCTGTGCGAGCGCGGCGCCAGCTTCGGCTA
Organism: uncultured Azospirillum sp.; assembly: GCF_946480385.1. Next base: position 18,837 of record NZ_CAMLJP010000020.1, on the reverse strand, counting down.
CAACACGCTGGTGTCGGACATGCGCTCCCTGCCGATCATGGCGGAGACCGGCTTCCCGGTGGTGTTCGACGCCACCCACTCGGTCCAACAGCCGGGCGGGCAGGGCACCACGTCGGGCGGCCAGCGCGAGTTCGTGCCGGTTCTGGCCCGCGCCGCCATCGCGGTCGGCGTCGCCGCCGTCTTCATGGAGACGCACGAGAATCCCGATTGCGCCCCCAGCGACGGCCCGAACATGGTCCCGCTGACGGAGATGCCCGCCCTGCTGGCCAAGCTCCAGGCCTTCGATCGTCTGGCGAAGTCCTAAACAGGCTTAATTGGATTCGGGCGGCGTGCCGTGCTTCATTGGCGCGCCTCCCGGTTTTTCGGGCCGGTTCAGCCTTCGGGGACAGTCATGATGGTCGGTCGGAGTTTTCGGGGTGCGGTCGTGGCGCTCCTGCTGCTGGTGGTCGCCTTCCCGGCGATGGCGCTGGAGAGCTTTCAGAAATCGAAGCTGACCATCGAGACGTCGGGCGGCGGCAAGTTCCGCTTCGATGTCGAACTGGCGCTGACGCCCGACCAGCAGGCCCAGGGGCTGATGTTCCGCCAGTCGATGCCGGCCGATGCCGGGATGCTGTTCGTCTACGACCGGGTGCAGCCGGCCAGCTTCTGGATGAAGAACACGCTGATCCCGCTCGACATGCTGTTCATCGGTGCCGACGGTCGCATCGTGAACATCCACGAGCGCGCGGTGCCGGAATCGCTCGACTCCGTCAATTCGGACGGGCCGGTGAAGGCGATCCTGGAGCTGAACGGCGGAATGGCCTTGCGGCTGGGCATCCGCCCCGGCGACCGCGTGGTGTCTCCCGACATCACCAAGCCGTAAGCCGATAGATGATCCGCCGCCCATGACTTTCGCGTAAACTCGCCCAGATCAATCGCGCGGACTTAGGCGGCGCGGAGGGCTGGGATGAGCAGGCGGTCGGCGATCTTTCTCGGACTGGCGCTCAGCGTCGCGGCCGGCCTGTCCGCCTATGTGGTGCTGGCAAGGGCTGAGCCCGGGCCGGCTTACCGGCTGGCGCGGGTCGAACAGGGCCCGCTGGTCAGCGCCATCACCGCCACCGGCACCATGAGTGCGCTGGTGACGGTGGAGGTCAGCTCCCAACTTTCCGGTCAGATCGCGGAACTCTATGCCGATTTCAACAGCCGGGTCACCAGCGGCCAGATTCTCGCCCGGCTGAACGGCGACCAGCTTGCCGCCCGGCTGGCCCAGGCCGGCGCCGATGTCGATTCGGCCAAGGCATCTCTGATCCAACAGCAGGCGCTGCACGACAAGGCGCGGGCCGATCTCGCCAGCGCCGAGGCCAGCGTCGCCAATGCCGACGCCCAGATCGTCCGTGCCGACCTCGCCCAGCGCGATGCGGAGCGCGACCTGCGCCGTCGGCGCGACCTGCAGGGACGCGGCGTGGTCGCCGCCGCCGATCTGGAAAAGGCGGAAACCGCAGCCCACAGCGCCCAGGCCCAACTGATCGCCGCACGTGCCCAGAAGCGGCAGGCGGAGGCGACGGAAGCGTCGGCCGATGCCTCGCTGGCCGTCGCCGCCGCGCAGGTGGAGGTCGCCCGCGCCCAGGTCGCCCAGCGCGAGGCAGCCCTGCAGCTGGTCCGTGTCGACCTCAACCGCTCGGTCATCCGCTCCCCCATCGATGGGGTGGTGGTGAACCGGGCGGTCAGCACCGGCCAGACGGTGGCGGCCAGCCTGTCGGCGCCCACCCTGTTCACCATCGCCCAGGATCTGCGGCAGATGGAGGTGCTTGCCAATATCGACGAGGCCGACATCGGCCGGGTGCGCGAAGGCATGCCGGTGCGCTTCACCGTCAACGCCTTCCCCGGCGACAGCTTCACCGGCCGGGTGGCGCAGGTGCGGCTGGCGCCGAAGGAGGACATGACGGTCGTCACCTACATCGTCGTCATCACCGTGGAGAACCCGGAACTGCGGCTGCTGCCGGGCATGACCGCCAACCTGCGCATCACGGTGGACGAACGGCCCTCCGCGCTGAAGCTGCCCAACGCCGCCCTGCGCTTCCGCCCGCCGGGAGCCGAAGCCTCAATCGATGCGCCAACGCCGACCACTGGCGGCCCCAATGGCGGCCGGGGCGCTGCGGCGCTGGAGGCGGCAGCCAAACGGGTGATGGACGGGTTGATGTTGGACGAAACCAAACGCCGCGACATCGCGTCTCTGGTCGCGGAGGCCCGCGACCGCTTCGTCGCGCTGGACGCCGAGGGCGGCGACCCGGAACGCCGCCGGGTGGAAGCCAACGCTATCCGCACCGCGACCTTGGAGCGAATCGCCGGGCTACTCGCCCCGGAACAGCGCGACCGCTTCGAGACTCTGGTGACTCCCGGCCGGGCGACGGAGGCGATGCGGACGGTCTGGGTGCCCGCTCCGGGAAATGGCGGCCCAATCGGCATACCGGTGCGGCTCGGCATCGGCGACGGCAGCTACACGGAGGTGGTATCCGGTGAGCTGAGGGCCGGGCAGGAGGTCATCACCGGCATCCTGGCCCCCGACCGCGACACCCGCCGGGGACCGCGCCTTGGCTTCTGATCCGCCGGCACCCGAACCCCTGATCGCCGTCGAACGCCTCACCCGCCGTTATCGCATGGGGCCGCAGACCGTCCATGCGCTGGACGGCGTGACCGTCACCATCCGCCGGGGCGAGTTCGTGGCGGTGATGGGGCCGTCGGGGTCCGGCAAATCCACCTTCATGAACCTGTTGGGCTGCTTGGATCGCCCCGATGCCGGACAGTACCGTCTGGATGGGCAGGAGGTTGCCGGCCTGTCCACAGACGCGCTGGCGGTGGTGCGGAACCGCAGCATCGGCTTCGTCTTCCAATCCTTTAACCTGCTGCCGCGGCAGACGGCGCTCGACAACGTCATGCTGCCGATAGTCTATGCCGGCGTCGGCCATCCCCAGCGTATGGAGCGGGCGCTGGCGGCCCTCAATTCGGTGGGGTTGCAGGAGCGGGCAGGGCATCGGCCGGCCCAGCTTTCCGGCGGACAGCAGCAACGCGTCGCCATCGCCCGCGCGCTGGTCAACGATCCGCTGCTGCTGCTTGCCGACGAACCCACCGGCGCGCTCGACACCGCCACCAGTTTGGAGATCATCGGCCTGTTCCAGCGGCTGAACCGGCGCGGCATCACCATCGTGCTGGTGACGCACGAGCCGGAGGTGGCGCGCTTCGCCGGTCGCGTCCTGCAGTTCCGCGACGGCCGCCTGATCGACGACCTGCGTCAGGAACCGGAGGTCGCGGCATGACCGCCTGGGACGCCTTGCGCGCAGCGCTCGATTCCCTACGGGCGAACCCTCTGCGCAGCGCACTGACCATGCTGGGCATCGTCATTGGCGTGGCGGCGGTGATCGCCATGGTCGCGGTGGGGGCCGGGGCCCGCGATCAGGTGCTGCGCCAGATCGCCAGCCTGGGCACCAACCTGTTTCTGGTGGGGCAGGGCAGCATCGTCCGCAGCGGGGTAAAACTGGGCGCCGGCACCGCATCCTCCCTGACGGAGGACGATGCTCTGGCGGTGCTGTCGGAGATCCCCGACGTGGTGGTGACGGCGCCGTCGGTGCGCTGGGGCCTGCAGATCGTCGCCGGCAACCAGAACTGGGGTACCATTCTGTTCGGCATCACGCCGGACTACATGGACGCCCGCGACTGGACCATCGTGCTTGGACGCGGCCTGTCGGACGAGGATGTGGCGCAGGCGAACAAGGTCGTGGTCCTTGGCCAGACGGTGGTGCGCAACCTGTTCGGCGGCGGCGATCCCATTGGCGAGCCGGTGCGGCTGTTCTCTACCCCGCTGACCGTCGTCGGCGTGCTGGCGGAGAAGGGGCAGAACACGCAGGGTCAGGACCAGGACGACGTCATCTTCGTGCCGCTGTCCACCGCCAAGCGCAACGTCCCGGGCATGGCGAAGAGCAATCCGCGCTTCATCCACAGCATGGCGGTGAAGATGCGCGACGGTGCCGACATGGCCGACGCCCAGGCGCAGATCCGCGACCTGCTGCGCCAGCGCCACAGGCTGATCCCCGGCCAGGACGACGATTTCTGGATGCGCGACCTGTCGGAGGTGTCGGCGACCCGTGACGAGTCCTCCCGCGCCCTGTCCTTCCTGCTGGCGGCGGTGGCGGCGGTCTCGTTGCTGGTCGGCGGCATCGGCATCATGAACATCATGCTGGTGTCGGTGACCGAGCGCACGCGTGAGATCGGACTGCGGCTCGCCATCGGGGCACGGCGGCGCGACATCCTGGTGCAGTTCCTGATCGAATCGATCACCCTGTCGCTGATCGGTGCCGCGGTCGGGGTGGCGCTGGGCATCGGCACCGCCGTTGCGGTCGCGGCACTGGCCGGCTGGCCGACGCTGATCCGGATCGACTCGATCGTGCTTGCGGTGGTGGTCAGCGGGCTGGTCGGCGTGTTCTTCGGCCTTTACCCGGCGCGTCGGGCGGCCAACCTCAACCCCATCGAGGCGCTGCGGCACGAATAGCGGCGAAATCCGCCGAGGCATCGCCCTCCAGCACGACAAGCCGCGCATCGCTGCGGGCCAGCCACAAAGCCAGCCGCCCGACCCAAGCCACCTCGCGCGGAATAGCGAGAAGCGACGGCTGCCGTTCCGCCATCACACGGGCAAGAGCCAGGGGCGAGGTCGCGGCGTGGCGCTTGGCGAGGTCGATCTGCCCGACTGCGGGATTCAGCGCCGCGCGCAGCGGTCCCCCGCCCATCGGCGCAACAACATCCACCGCAACGCCGGCGCGCAGCAATTCATGGGCGAGACCGACCGCCGAGCGGCGATCCGGCCGGTCCTTGAGGTCGGGCAGAAACAGGGCGACGGCAGGCGGGGCGGGGATGAGCGATGGCAACGAAACGCATCCGGAACGGTGTTGACGACAGGCTGTTGAGCGACGGAACGCCGCACCAAATGCCCATGGCGGCAGTCCGGATGGAAAAGACCGCAAAAGCGGTGCGCCGTCCGCTTGCCGTGGGCGTGGCGTTCGTGTATCTCACAACGCGGCGACGGGGCGTAGCGCAGTCTGGTCAGCGCGCCAGTTTTGGGTACTGGAGGCCCCCGGTTCGAATCCGGGCGCCCCGACCATCGCCAGAGGACAACTCCGCGTCCAGGCCATCCGCGCCGGGAACGCTACCGCAGGCATTTGGGGAGACGAGCGAGCCATGAACGTCCGGATCTATCAGCCGAGCAAGACGGCCATGCAATCCGGCCGGGCCAAGACTCATCGTTGGATGCTGGATTACGAGATCGAGACGCCGCGCCGTCCGGAGCCTCTGATGGGCTGGACCAGCTCGGGCGACACGCTGAACCAGGTGCGTCTGTCCTTCGAAACGAAGGAGGAGGCCATCGCCTTCGCCGAGCGTGAAGGCTGGAACTACACCGTTCAGGAGGCCCCGGTCCGCCGCATCCGTCCGCGCAACTACGCCGACAACTTCCGCACCGACCGCCCGCGCTTCTGACGTCTTCATCGTGCTGACTTCCGTGACAGGGCCCCATAGCTCAGTTGGATAGAGCAGCCGCCTTCTAAGCGGCAGGTCGCTGGTTCGAATCCAGCTGGGGTCGCCACGGGAAGCAGTTGCTTTTCATATGATCAAGCCCCGCTTTCGCGGGGTTTTTTCTTGCCTATGTGCTGTCAGGCTACGCTCTCCGGTCGGCAGTGCATCTGCCATCGGGAGTGGGTAGGGTAATCTTATTTCCGAAGTTGGATTTTAAATTCCATCTTGTACCATAATACCCAAGGTTGTTGAAAATGGAGTGAGTTCCGTGAGCTACGTTTATCGTTTTTTCAACCAGAGATCAGGGGAGCATTTTTATACGTCCGATCCTGTTGAACGTAACAATATCATCTATCAGTTACCGGAATTCGGATACGAGGGGATTGCAATGACCATCCCCACTGGTGGCAGTACGCAGGCGGTTTATCGGTTTTATCGGAAAGATACGGGTACGCATTTCTACACGGCCAATGCGGCTGAACGAGATTCCATTATTTCAAATTTGAGTGATTTATATTCTTACGAAGGTTCTGCCTTCAATGCGGCCAGCACGCCAACTGGAACAGCCACGCAGGCGGTCTATCGCTTTTACGACGCGTCTCGTGGTGTGCATTTTTTTACAGCGTATGATTCGGAACGCGATGCCGTTCTCGCCAATCTTTCCAATTACAGTTACGAAGGAATCGCTTATTACGCGGCGCTGCCACCGTCGGTACCGCGGAGCGGCGCACTCGACGAGGCATGGTATATAGCGGCTTATCCTGACGTTCGTGACGCTGTGAATGCCGGCCTGACGACCGCATCGGCTCATTACGCAGCGTTCGGACAGCGTGAAGGCCGTTTGCCGAACTCCCCGGATGCCCTGGCGGAGGATAACAGTGTCGTCAGCGGCTACAGTGCGCCGAACTATGGCGACACGGTCAATGGTGGAGCCGGCAATGATATCCTCCAAGGCGGTGACGGCAGCGATGTCATTTTCGGCGAAACGGGAAACGATTATCTGTACGGCCTTCAGTCGGACACCCTGAATGGCGGTTCCGGAGACGATACATATTATGCCAACAGCGCTGGCGTGGTGATCACGGAAGGTCTGGATGCCGGCAACGATACCGTCTACATCGGCTTCTCAGGAACATTCAACCTTCCCGCCAATGTCGAAAATGTCCGGCTGACTTACGGTTTTTCGTCTCCTCTGAGCATTATTGGCACGATATCAAGCGACGTGATTGCTCTTCCAGAGCAAAGGTACGACAGCGACAGTTCGGTTCCTTCATCGATTGAGATATTTGGCTGTGCCGGCAACGACACCATCGTCGGGCTTCGCGACGGCATGATTCATGGTGGAAGCGGCGACGACCTGATCTCTTCGAGCTATTGGCGCCAATTTCGCTATCAGGACAATGTGCTGACGTCCGGAAACGATACGCTTTATGGCGACGAAGGAAATGACACGCTGGTTGCCGGTGCTGGCACCGACTGGCTGAGCGGGGGAAGTGGCGCCGACGAGTTTCTTTTCGATTTCGCCACCACATCGCGCTATGCGGCCGTAACATTGGATCGGTCGACGGGATTTTCGGGCACCACGATAATCACCGATTTCCAGCCGGGCGAGGATCACGTCCGATTGCTGGGAAGCTCGCTGAACGCACAGCAGGTGTTGGAGCGGTTTTCCGATTACAGTTCGACGACCCCCGGCTATCCGAGCGGGGTGCGCGGAATGTTCAGTGCGTCCGATTTTCCATTGGCCTATAGCGGCACACTACTGACCATTGAACTGCATAACGTCAGCATGGCGCAATTGTCAGCGCCAGCCTTCACAATAGGCTAAGACAACAAGGAAGCATCCAAGGAGAGTTTGGTGATCCGGGTGGGATTCGAACCCACGGCCACATGATTAAAAGTCACGTGCTCTACCGACTGAGCTACCGGATCATCCTCTCGCGGCGGTGGGAAACTGACCACCGCCGGAAGTGGGCGCACCATAGAAAGACGCGCCCGAAAGGTCAACCATGGGCTTGATGGGAAATGCAGGATTTTGCCATCAAGCCTGCCCTCAAGCCCAGAGTTCCGGGATCAGGTCTGGCTGGTCGTCGGAACGGTTCCGTTGCCGGCCTCAAGGGCGAAGCGCTCGGCCAGACGCTCGGCAACGCGGGCGGAGACGAAATGGCGGATGTCGCCGCCGAGCCGCCCGATCTCCTTCACGAAACGCGAGGAGATGAACTGGTGCTTCTCCGACGACATCAGGAAGATCGTTTCGACCTTCGGGTTCAGCCGCGCGTTCATGCCCGCCATCTGGAACTCGTATTCGAAGTCCGAGACGGCGCGCAGGCCGCGGATAATAACGCTGGCATTCACCTCCATGGCGAAGTGCATCAGCAGATTGTCGAACGCCCGCACCTCGATGCTGGCCCCGGCGGCGTTCAGCCCGGCCACATCCTCGCGAACCATGGCGACCCGCTCGTCCGTGGAGTAGAGCGGCCCTTTGCCGGCATTCCGGGCGACGCCGATGATCAGGTGGTCGACCTGTCGGGCGGCGCGCTGGATGATGTCCATGTGACCATTGGTGATCGGATCGAAGGTGCCGGGATAGACACCGATTCGACGACCCTTGCTGGTCTCGGTCTGGCTGGTCGCCATGGGTTCCCCTTTAGGCCCGTCCGTTATTCGTTCGGCGCGGCGGTGCCGCCGGCATCACCGGTGGGCTCGACCGAACCGTTGGCGTCATCGCCAGTCTCAACGCCCGAATCCACGCCGTTCTCGCCTTCTTCCTCGGCGATCGTGGCGACGGACACCACACGCTCCTCCGCCCCCACGCGGAACAGCGTGACGCCCAGCGTCTTGCGGCCAGCCACCCGCACATCGTGCAGCGGCATGCGGATCACTTGACCGCCGTTGGTGACCATCATCACCTGATGGTTCGATTCGACGGGGAAGGCGGCGACGATGGAGCCGTTGCGCTCGCCCATCTCCATGTTCCAGATGCCCTGGCCCCCGCGACCGGCGGTGCGATACTCGTAGGACGAGCTGCGCTTGCCATAGCCGCGGTCGGAGACGGTGAGAATATACTGTTCCTTTTGTTTCAGTTCTTCGTATCGCTCCTGCGACAGGGTGACGCTGTCCGTCGGCACCTCATCGGCCTCCGGCGCGGCCTCGCCCTCCATCTCCATGCCTTCGTCGCGCTTCATCTTGAAGAAGGCGGCGCGTTCCTCCGGCGTGGCGTCGACATGGGTCAGGATCGACAGCGACACCACCTCGTCCCCATCGGCCAGCCTGATGCCGCGCACGCCGGTGGAGGTACGGCCGGCGAAGACGCGCACGTCGTCGACCGGGAAGCGGATGCACTTGCCGCCGCGGGTCGCCAGCAGGACGTCGTGGGTCTCGGAGCAGGTGTGGACGCCGATCAGACGCTCGCCTTCCTCCTCCAGCTTCATGGCGATCAGGCCGTTGGAGCGGATGTTGGCGAAATCGGACATGCGGTTGCGGCGCACGTTGCCCTTCGACGTGGCGAAGACGACGTGCAGATCCGCCCAGGCGGCCTCGTCCTCCGGCAACGGCAGGACGGTGGTGATGGTCTCCCCGTCGATCAGCGGCAGCAGGTTGACGAAGGCCTTGCCGCGAGCCTGCGGGTTGCCCAGCGGTAGGCGGTAGACCTTCAGCTTGTAGACCATGCCGCGGTTCGAGAAGAGCAGCAGCGGCGTGTGGGTGTTGGCGACGAACAGGTCGCTGACCGCATCCTCCGCCTTCATCGACATGCCGGCGCGGCCCTTGCCGCCGCGCTTCTGCGCGCGGTAGGTCGACAGCGGCACCCGCTTCACATAGCCGGACTGGCTGACGGTGACGACCATGTCCTCGCGCTGGATCAGGTCCTCGATGTCGGCCTCGAACTCCAGATCCTGGATTTCGGTGCGGCGCGGGTTGCCGAACCGCTCCTTCATCTCCACCAGCTCGTCGCGCAGGATCCCCATCAGCTTCGGCCGGTTGGCGAGGGTGGCGAGGAAGTCGGCGATCTGGTCGGTGACGTCGGTCAGCTCGGCGCCGATCTTGTCGCGCTCCAGCCCGGTCAGGCGGTGCAGGCGCAGGTCGAGGATGGCGCGGGCCTGGACTTCCGACAGGCGGTAGGTGCCCTGTTCGCTGACGCCGCGGCCCGGCTCGTCGATCAGCTCGATCAGCGGGCCGACGTCGTGAACCGGCCATTCGCGGTTCATGATCTCCTCGCGCGCCCAGACGGGGTCGGGGGCGCTGCGGATCAGCTGGATCATCGCATCAAGGTTGGCGACGGCGACCGCCAGACCGACCAAGGTGTGTGCCCGCTCGCGGGCCTTGCCCAGCAGGAACTCTGTCCGGCGGGTAATGACCTGTTCGCGGAAACGGATGAAGGCGGTGATGATCTGCAGCAGATTCATCAGCTCCGGACGGCCGCCGTTCAGCGCCAGCATGTTGACGCCGAAGGAGGTCTGGAGCTGGGTGTGGCGGAACAGCTGCGCCAGCACGACGTCGGGAACCGCGTCGCGCTTCAGCTCGATCACCACGCGCACGCCGTCGCGGTCGGATTCGTCGCGCAGGTCGGAGATGCCCTCGATGATCTTGTCGTTCACGACCTCGCCGATGCGTTCCATCAGCTTGGCCTTGTTGACCTGATACGGGATCTCGGTCGCGACGATGGCGGTGCGGTCCTTGCGCACCTCCTCGAAATGGGTCTTGGCGCGCAGGATGACCGAGCCGCGCCCGGTCTGCAGCGCCGCCCGGCTGCCCGACCGGCCGAGGATCAGGCCGCCCGTCGGGAAATCGGGGCCGGGCACATGTTCCATCAGTTCGTCGAGTGTGACGTCCGGATTGTCGATGTAGGCGCAGCAGGCGTCGATCACCTCGCCCAGATTGTGGGTCGGGATGTTGGTCGCCATGCCGACGGCGATGCCGCCGGCGCCGTTCACCAGCAGGTTGGGGAAGCGGGCCGGGACGACAGTGGGCTCGCGGCCCGAATCGTCGTAGCTGGCCTGGAAGTCGATGGTGTCCTTGTCGATGTCGTCCAGCAGCGCTTCCGCCGCCTTGGCCAGACGCGCCTCGGTGTAGCGCATGGCCGCGGGCGGGTCGCCGTCCATCGAACCGAAATTGCCCTGGCCGTCGATCAGCGGCAGGCGCATGGAGAAGTCCTGCGCCATGCGGACCATGGCGTCGTAGATCGCGCTGTCGCCGTGCGGGTGGTATTTACCCATCACGTCGCCGACGATGCGCGCCGACTTCTTATAGGGCTTGGTCGAGTCGTACCCGCCCTCCTTCATCGCGTAGAGGATGCGCCGGTGCACCGGCTTCAGCCCGTCGCGGACGTCGGGCAGGGCACGGCTCACGATCACGCTCATCGCGTAGTCGAGATACGATTTCCGCATCTCGTCTTCGATGTTGATCGGCGCGATGTCGGAGGCGGGAGGAAGGGGCGTATTGCTCAAGCAGGACACTCATTCTTCGAATGCGCCGCCGCTTAGGAATCCGCGGCAGTCACTGGCCTTGCGGGCCGAAGGTTTTGCCCGAGAAATATAGCAACTCTCGCAATTGCACACAATGATTCGGGGCCGAAAACCCCCGCCCATGCCCCCACAGATGCCGGTTCAACGCCGGCTGAGATGTGCGAATCGCAGGGAGAGGATGGTGACCGACACCAGACTGGCGATGAGAATTCCCTCGAACAGCCCGTGGGCGCCGTGGCCGAGGCCGAAGACCAGGAAGGCCGACACCGGGATCATCACCACCGCGTACGAGAAGAAGTGCAATGCGGTCGGTACCCAGGCGTCATGCCGGCCGCGCAGCGCGTTCGCCATCACCGTCTGGCCGCCGTCGGCAATCAGGATCCAGGCAGCGAAGGCGATCAGCGGCGCCACCGCCTCCAGCAGTTCCGGGTTGTTGGTATAGATGGCGCCCAGGGCGTCGGGCAGGCTGCGATAGAGCACGCCGACACAGGCCAGGATGGCGCTGGTGACGCCGAGGCCGGTCCAGCCGGCCAACGCCATGTCGCTGCGGTCGCCGCGGCCATAGGCCACCCCCACCCGCACCGCCGTGGCAGAGGCCAGCCCGACCGCCGCCATGAAGGGCAGGGCGGTCAGGTTCAGTCCGACCGTGTAGGCACCCAGCGCCAGCGGCGAGATCATGCCGGCGAACAGGCCGAGCGCCGCGAAGGCGCCGCTCTCCACCCCGATGCTGAGCCCGGCGGCATAGCCGAGGTGGCGCTGGCGCGCCGCGCCGCTCCACCAGCCGGACACCGGCAGGCGGACCTGCCAGCGCTCATGGTCGTGCATCCACCAGACATAGGCGACCAGCCCCAGCCCCATGGACCAGCGCACGATGCTGGTGGCCCAGGCGGAGCCGACGGCGCCCAGCGGCTCCAGCCCGACATGGCCCCACACCAGCGCCCAGGCGAGCGCGGCATTGACGAGGTTGCCGATCACCATGGCGATCATGCCCGGCAGCGGACGCTTGATGCCCTCCAGGAAGAAGCCGGTGGTGATGTAGAGCATCATGCCCGGCGCACCGAGGCCCAGCACCGCCAGGACATGGGCGCCGCCCGCCGCCATCTCTGGAGTCTGGCCGCCGGCCTGGAACAGCGGATCGCCGAGCAGCGAGATCAGCGCGAACAGCACGCCAAGCAGCAAGGCATAGGGGACCGACCGCCGCCATGTCCGGCCGCACTCCACGTCGCTGCCGGCGCCGAAAGCGTGGGCGGTGATCATCACCGTTCCCATCAGCAGCCCGACGCCGGTTCCGACCATGATGTTGCCCGGCAGGTGGGCCAGCCCGTAATAGGCCAGTTCCTGCGCCGAGAAGCGGCCGACGATTGCGGTGTCGACCGCCATCATCACCATCAGCCCGGCGCGGGAGACGATGACCGGCGCCGCCAGCCGCAGCAGCTCGCCGATGTGAGCGGCGAGACGCGCACGCAACGGCTCGGGGGCGGGCAGGGTGGCGGTGCTCATGACTGGACCTGTGGCGACGGAGGGATGACGGCGGCCCGTGCCGCGCCGCCGGACCGTAAGGCTTGGCCGGAAAGCGGGCAGACTGCGCAAAAGCCGGTCATCTTGCCCGGTAGGTGTACTGCGTCAAGGATTTCAGGCGCCCCGAAAGGACCGTTGCATTCTCTGCATGGCGGCGGGGTCGGGTGCGGAACCAAGCCGCCGCAGCCCCGTTGTCAAAAGCAGAGACGAACGACACCCAGGCCATCGCTCATTTCCTTCAACCCCAGTCCCCTCACCCCAGACCGGAGAGACACCATGCAGCACGCCAAGAACCGCAGGCAGCGCGCCACCGCCCGCGCCATCCCGTTCCCTGCGCGCGAGGCGGTGATCCTCACCTTCCTGATGGCGCTCGCCGCCATGCTGACCGGCTGCAACACGGTCGAGGGGGCCGGGCAGGACCTCCGGGCCGGCGGCCGGGCGATTGAACGGACCGTCGACTGAGACGTTATCCAAGGACCGTAACCTTCCAGGAGTTGCCGCATGAGCGATCCGCAGAAGCCGTCCACCCCCGGCGAGATCCCGCCGCCGTCCAATCCGAATCCGCCGCAACCCGACCGACCGACGACTCCCGATCCCTACCCGGTGCCGGACAACCCCGGCATCCTGCCGGAAGTCCCCCCGCCGGCCGACGAGCCGATGCCGGGCATGCCGAATCCGACGACCGCGTGATTGGCTGAGGGGAACGCAGCTGACGGGAACGCGAGAGATCGGCGAGGCCGATCTCTCCCATCCTTGTTACCGCCGGAGATCCTTGTCCAGGTTCGGTTCCGCCCGGTCGCCGTTCAGGCGGGCGCGATAAACCTGGACCGCCTCCAGCACACGCTGGACATAGTTGCGGGTCTCGGAGATCGGGATCAGCTCGATCCAGTCGACCACGTCGATGGCTTCCGTGCGCGGATCGCCATAGGTCTGCAGCCACTGGCGCACACGGTTCGGACCGGCGTTGTAGCCGGCGATCGCCAGCACCCAGGAGCCGTTGAAGCGGTCGATCAGCTCGGCCAGATAGGCAGAGCCCAGCGTGACGTTGTAGCCGGGGTCCGACGTCAGCCGCGCATTCGTGTGCTTCAGCCCCAGCTTTCCCGCCACCAGTTGCGCCGTCGTCGGCATCAGCTGCATCAGCCCGCGCGCACCGGCGGACGACACGATGGTGGGGTTGAAGGTGCTTTCCTGCCGGATGATGCCATGGACCAGCGCCAGTTCCGGCGCCGACGGACGGGCGTCGATCATCGGATAGCCGGCTTCGACGAGGAACACGTCGTTCTGGGCGGCATCCTTCGCGGCGGCGACGGCCAGGTCGCGGCGGCCGACTTCGCTCGCCAGCTTCGCGGCCAGCACGTAATCGGCCGGCGTCTTGGCATCCAGGCTGATGCGGCGGACGAAACCGGTCACCTGATCGGCGGCGTTCCCACCGATTTCCGACAGCAGCCGGGCGACGCGCACCACCTCGCGCTTGTTGAAAGCGGCAGTCTCGGCACTGGAGACCGCCGGCGGGGTGGGCAGGGTGACGGCGCCGCCGGAGACATGGCGGAAGGCCAGCTGACCATAGAAGGTGGTGGGGTAGGTCGCGGCCTTGGCATACCACTCCCGCGCCGGGCCGGTCTGGCCCAACGCCTCCGCCGCGCGACCGCACCAGTAGGCGCCGCGCGCCTTGCTGATTGGCGCGCTGACCGAGCGATACAGCTTGTGGAAATGGGCGAAGGCCTCAGACGGCTTATCGAGGAAGCGCAGGGCCAGGAATCCTGACAGGAACTCCGCATCGGCGAAGGCGCTGCCGTCGCTCATGCCGTTGGCGCTGACCAGACGGTAGGCGAGGTTGTAGTCGCCCCGCTCCATCGCCCGGCGGGCCAGCAGATGGCGCTCCGACCACCAGGACTGCGGGCGGCCCATGTCGGCGCCGGCCTGGGCGATGATCTCCAGCGCGCCGGCATCGTCGCCCTTGCGCCGCAGGTAGCGGGCGCGGTCGAACATCAGACCCGGATCGGTCAGCAGGCTGGGCGGGACGCGCGCCAAGACCGCGTCGGCCCCCGCGCGATCGCCGTCCAGCGCGATGCGCGCTTCGATCAGCGTGTCATAGGCCTCGTCGAAGAAAGGCAGCATCCGGCGCACCGGCGCCTCCTGCCGCGCCCACAGCAGCCGGTCGATGCGCGCCTTGTGGTCCTGCTGGCGCAGATAAGGGGTGTAGTGGGCGAGGAAGGTCGCCTCCTCGTCGGCGGTGAAGGTGGCGTCGGCCCACTGCTTGCGGATCAGGGTGGTCGCCCGTTCAACGCTGCCGGTCGCGATCAGCGCGTCGGCATAGCGGACGAAGCCGTCGTTGGTCAGCGGCGGGCTTTGGCGGAACCACTCCACCACCTCCGCCGGCGGGATGTCGGGCATCGCCATTTCCGCCTGCCGGCGCAGCGCCGCCATGTTCGGCCAGTCCGGATTGTCCCGGATGAAGGCGGTGATGTCGCTGAAGCTGCCGCCACCGGGATTGGCCAGCGCGATCCAGCGCAGAACCTTCGCCGGTAACGGATCCTGCGCACGGGACGCCGCGGCCAATGCTTCGGCCAGCCGTTCGTCATCGGCGAGCTTGAAAGCCTCGCGGTAGATGGCGATGTCCTGCGGGCTCAGCGCCGCGGCGGGGAGGGCGCCGGGAAGCGCCGCGAAAAGGGTGAGGAGACCCGCGAAAACAGAGATCCGGGCGCTCTTGCCGATGGCAGCGGGGAGGGATAATGTGCGCAACTCTTTTTTCCAGCTAAGCCGACTGAGGAGGCAGCCATGTTCCACGGTTCCATCGTCGCCCTTCTGACTCCGTTCAAGGGCGGGAAAGTGGACGAGAAGGCCTTCCAGTCCTTCGTGGAGTGGCAGGTCGCCCAGGGCACCCACGGTCTGGTGCCCTGCGGCACCACCGGCGAATCGCCGACCCTGTCCCACGAGGAACACAACCGCGTCGTGGAGCTGTGCATTGAGGCGGCCGGCGGCAAGGTGCCGGTGATGGCCGGTTCCGGCTCCAACTCGACCGACGAAGCCATTGCCCTGACCCGCCATGCCAAGCAGGCAGGCGCGCAGGCGGCGCTCGTGGTCACGCCCTACTACAACAAGCCGTCTCAAGAGGGTCTGTACCAGCATTTCAAGGCGATCCATGACGCGGCGGATTTGCCGATCTTCATTTACAACATTCCCGGCCGCAGTGTCGTGGATATGTCTGTGGCGACGATGGCACGGCTTGCAAAGCTGCCCAACATCGTCGGCGTGAAGGACGCGACCGCCGACCTGTCCCGCCCGTCCCGCCTGCTGCAGGAGGTCGGTCCCGACTTCATCCAGCTGTCGGGCGAGGACGCCACGGCGCTGGCCTTCAACGCGCAGGGCGGCGTGGGCTGCATCTCCGTCACCGCCAACGTGGCGCCAGCGCTGTGCTCCGCCATGCAGACCGCCTGGGCGAAGGGCGACCTGAAGGAAGCCTTCCGCCTGCGCGACGTGCTGTCGCCGCTGCACGACTCGATGTTCGTCGAGACCAGCCCGGCCCCGGTGAAGTTCGCCGCGAGCCTGCTCGGCCTCGGCAGCGACGAGGTGCGCCTGCCGCTGGTTCCGGCGACGGAGACCGCCCGTGCCGCCGTGCGTGGAGCCATGACCAAAGCCGGCCTGTTGTCCTAAGCGACGGAACGGGCCGTAGAGGAGAGAGACTTGGCGACGCGCGAGGAAGCGAAAAAATTCGCGGCACAGAACCGCCGCGCGCGGTTCGACTTCTTCATCGACGACGTCCTTGAGGCCGGCATCATGCTGACCGGGTCGGAGGTGAAATCGCTGCGAGGCGGCCGTGCCAGTGTGAACGAGGCCTATGCCGGCCTGAAGAGTGGGGAGCTGTACCTGTTCAACGCGTACATCCCCGAATATCTCCAGGCCGGCCGCGTCGATCAGCACGAGCCGAAGCGTCCGCGCAAGCTGCTGGTCCGCCGCCGCGAGCTGGACAAGCTCGCGGCCGGCATCAAGCAGAAGGGCGTCACACTGGTGCCGATGTCGGTCTATTTCAACGACCGCGGCATCGCCAAGGTCGAGATCGGCCTTGCCACCGGCAAGAAGAAGCACGACAAGCGGCAGAACGAGAAGGAACGCAGCTGGCAGCGCGACAAGGCGCGGCTGATGCGCGACAAGGGCTGATCCGGTGGCACGTCTCGACAACCGGGCCACGGACCGCGACCAGACCGTCGCCGCCGTGGCCGCCGAAGCCCTGTCCGAAATCCGGCCGCAGGGCCGGATCCTGGTCGCCTTCGACAACGACGGCGCCATCGCCGAGGCGCTCCGCGACGGTGGAGCCGAGGTGGTGGTGTGGAACCGGCTCGCCAACAATGGGCAAGCCGCGACACCCTGGCCGGCGGAGGGCGCCTTCGACGGTGCCGTGCTGCGCCTGCCGCGCGGTTGGGCCGGATTCGAAATGGCCTTGCACGCGCTGGCCTCCCGCCTTGCCCCCGGAGCCCCGCTGTGGATCGCCGGCGGCAACGACGAGGGGGTGACCAGCGCGCCCAAGCATCTCGACGGGCTCGCCGAAGACCCGGAAACCCTCATCATCAAGAAGCGGGCCCGGCTGCTGCTGACCCGCCGTACCGACGCGCCGGCCAAGGGTGGGCTGGAGGATTGGCGGCAGACCGTCACTCTGACACTGCCCGACCGGACGCTGGACCTCGTGTCCTATCCCGGTCTGTTCGCCCATGGCCATCTCGATGCCGGCACCGAATGCCTGCTGAAGGTGCTGCCGGAGGTGGCGGCCGGCACCCGCGTGCTGGATTTCGGCTGTGGCGCCGGGGTGATCGCGCGGGTCGTGCGCGAACGCCAGCCGGACGCACCGCTGACCTTGCTGGACATCGACGCGGTGGCCCTGCACGCCGCCCGCCAGAATGTACCGGACGCCGAACTGGTGCTGAGCGACGGGCTGGCGGGTCTCGGCACCCGCGAGCGCTTCGGCCTGATCCTCTCCAACCCGCCGCTCCACCGCGGCAAGGACGAGGATTTCGGCATGCTCGACGCCCTGGTGGCGGGGACGAAGCAGTATCTGAAGCTGCGCGGCACGCTGGTGGCGGTGACCCAGCGGACGGCCGGTGTCGGCAAGCTGTTCAAGACCGCCTTCGGCCACAGCGACATGCTGATGGAGACCACGCAGTTCCAGGTCTGGGCGGGGACGCCGAAGTAGGACGTGCAGGGGGCCTTGGCCGGCAAGGCCCCCACCCGCTCACACATTAACCCCCCGCATTCCCTCCGCCGTATAGCGGTCCCCCGCCGCCACGCCCGGCGGCAGTGCGTCGCTCAGCGCCTTCACCTCCGCATCGGTCAGCGTCACCGCCGCGGCGCCGACATTCTCCTCCAGATACTTGATCCGCTTGGTTCCCGGGATCGGCAGGATCTCCGGCCCCTGGGCCAGCAGCCACGCCAGCGCCACCTGTCCGGCCGTGCAGCCCTTCTGTGCCGCCAGCGCCTTCACCTGCTCGACCAGGGCCAGATTGCGATCGAAATTGTCCCCGGCGAAGCGCGGCGCGATGCGGCGGAAGTCATTCTCGGCGAACTGGTCGGGGCTGCTGACCGCACCGGTCAGCATACCGCGGCCGAGCGGTGCATAGGCGACCAGCGAGATGCCCAATTCGCGGCAGGTCGGCAGCACCGACGCTTCGACGTCGCGGGTCCACAGCGAATATTCGCTCTGTATCGCGGCGATGGGATGAACGGCATGGGCACGGCGCAGGGTGGTGGCCGACACCTCCGACAGGCCGAGCGCCCGGACCTTGCCGGCCGTGACCAGTTCGGCCATGGCGCCGACCGTCTCCTCCACCGGGATGTCCGGGTTCACGCGGTGCGCGTAATAGAGGTCGATGGTCTCCACCCCCAGCCGCTTCAGCGAGGCGTCGCAGGCCTGATGCACATAGGCGGGGCTGGTGTCGACCCGGCGGGCATACTCGCCGGGCTGGCGGACGATGCCGAACTTGGTGGCGATGGTGACGCGGTCGCGCTTGCCGGCGAGGAAGCGGGCGAGCAGCGTTTCATTGTGGCCGCTGCCGTACATGTCGGCGGTGTCGTAATGGGTGACGCCAAGCTCCAACGCCCGTTTCAGCGTGGCGAGCGATTGGACGTCGTCGGTCGGGCCGTAGAACTCCGACATGCCCATGCAGCCGAGCCCGATTTCGGAAACCGCGAGATTGCCACCGATATTGCGCTGTTTCATCGCTTTACCCCTCCCGTGCCGCGGCCGGGCGGATTACCCTAAGAGCCTGCGGCAACAACTACACTACACTGTGCAGTGTACTTAGAGGGTGGGGAATGTCAACGTCTCAGG
>NZ_CAMLJP010000019.1 GCF_946480385.1 uncultured Azospirillum sp. | reverse complement strand
GCGTCGTTCGCGTCGGGAGGCGCTTTATAGGCGGCACCCCCCGACCCACGCAAGAGCTTTTTTCACCTCTCGGCAAAAAAGTTGGCGCCGCTCACTTGGCCGGAATGCTGCCCCAGGTTCCGGGTGCCGCGGGAGCGATCACCGCAGCGGGAACAGCTTCCGCACCGATCGTTGCCGTGGAGGCCGCTTCCGTTGCCGGAGGGTTGAACAGGTGGCAGTCAGGGATCGACCCGACGCACATCTTCGCCACCAGATCCCAGGTCTTCGCCGGTTCTGGACGGACCTGGGCGAAGTTGGAGAAGTTCTGGCTGACGATGGGCGCGTTGGGCAGCGGCGTCTTTTCCGAATAGGGCACGCCGGAGAAGTAGAAGGACTGCGGCTTGCGATAGGCCGCGGTCTGCGCCCCTTCGGACGGAACCGGCACCCCCGCCGCGGCCGAAGCCACACCGGGCGGCATACGGTAGGGCTCCGCCGTCAGTCCCTCTGCATCCGTCGTGTCTTTGGCGTTGAAGGCATAGCCGAACAGGATGCCGCCATTGGCGGTCTGGTCCGGGCTGACACCGGTCTGCGCCGGACCGCCTGCCGTGCCGACCCAGATCGAATATCCCTGGATCCGGTAATCCAGCTGCGCGCTGTCGCTCTTGGCATAGGGAAGATGCTTGATGAAGTCGCGACGCGGCGCATGGTTCAGCGGCGAGAAGCTGCAGCAGGCCGGCATGCCCTTCGGCCGATCCTGCTCGTAGGTCAGGAAGAAGGCGCGGTCGCCGATGGACACGAAGGAGCAGGTGTACTGGTTCGATCCCGGAAAGATCGGCAGGCAGCGCTTCTCGTAATGCTCCATCATCGCGCCCTTGCCCATCGGGCCGGCGACGGTGCTGTCATAATAGGTCGAGCCGTAGGAGACCTCGTAATCCTCCCCATCCTTCAGCGGCGCCGGCGGCTTGCCGTCATAGGGCGGCGGATGGTCGGCATAGCCCTTGAACACACGGTACATGGTCCAGTTGGTGGACCAGAAGGCCGGGAAATGCGGGTCGCTCGGCTCCCCGGCATTGCGGGGATAGATGCAGCCCTTCCAGGGGCAGTTGCTGAAGCCCGGCGGATTGTGGACGCCGAAGGTCGGGTAGATGTTCTTGGCCTGCGCCCAGGCGGTACCGGCCGCGGCAATCAGACCCAGCGCGGCGACCGCGCCGAGCCGATGATGATATCCGGTCATGCGAAGCCTCCTCACGGGATGTATTGCCAGGTCGGGGCGCAGAACTTGCCGGGCTGGCCGTCCATCGGCAGCTGCATCAGCATCTTGGCCTGGATCTTCAGGTCGAACATCAGACCGATGGCGTCGTTGATCTTGTCCGGGTTGCCGTTGAAGCTCTGATGCAGGGCCTTCAGCAGGTTGGAGTAGTAGGTGTTGAAGGCCTCCGACTGCACCGCCGCCACCGAACCGGCGGGATAGTCGGCCTGCTTGGGATCGTCGATCAGGGTCTGGACGCCGGTCGGGTCGAAGGGGATGACCTCGTCGGTGAAGTACCAGCTGCCGTCGGCGGCCTTGGCGATCTTCCGGCCCTTGTAGATTTCGTAGAAGCTGTAGTAGTGCGCCATGCCGTCGCCGTCGCCGCCCTCGGTCCCTTCCTCCGGCGAGGTCGGGGTGCCTTCGCCCTCGCGGACGATGCGGGCGATGGCGTCCTGCGCATCGGCCAGGGACAGGATCGGCTTGATGCCGAACATGCCGTAGACCTGCCCGTCGGCGGTGCCGGAGAAGACACCGTTGCCGAGATCGCCCAGAGCCTTGGAGATGTCCTCGTAGAATTCGCCGATGGTCCGGTAATTGTCCTTGATGTCGGACGCCGCCAGCCGGGGCGCCGAGTCCAGGATGTCGATGGGATCGGCCGGTTCCTCGATCACCATGAAGCAGTTTTCGACCTGATCCAGCGAAAAGCCGCGCAGATGGACGATGAAGTCCTGCTCGCCGGGCTGGGTGCCGATGTGTTTCGGCAGGCCGCCGGGATAGGACGGCACGAAGGCCGGATTGTCGATGGCCGGTCGGCCGCCGATGGCCACCAGGATGTTGGCGGCCTGGCAGAAATGCTCCATCTCCTGCATGGCGATGTCGATGATCATGCCGGCGATCACGCCGTTCTTCGCATCGTCCAGCGAATAGGCGGCCTGGAGATAGGCCGGCAGGGTGGCGTGCTCCAGTTCCACCGCGAGTTGGAGGTTGGCGCGCACCTCATCCAGCGTCCGCGGCGTCTTGGCCTGGACGACGAGCGAGGGGCCGCGCTTGGGCAGGTCGGTGGCCTTGGCGCCGGCGGCCGGGACCGAGCGGGTCGCCGCCATGGTTTGGGTCGTCATGTGGGATCTCTCCACCAATCAGATGGTTGGGGCGGGGGCTCGGCCCGTTACTTCTTCAGGTATGTGGCGGGGTGCGGCGCGGCGTCCGCGGCCGGCGGCGCCTGGACGGCGACCCACGTCATCGACTCCGTCGTGGGCACGGCCTCGGCGGAAGGCGCCTTCGCCGGCGCCGTGCCGCGCACCGGGTTGGCGGCCCATTTCAGGATCGCGGCCTTCTTGTTCGGCGACAGGTCGCGCACCGCCGGCATGTAGTTCGGGTTCTCTTCCGGCAGCGACAGGGCGGTCTGCAGCGAGTAGAGGTGTTTGCGCACGCTGTCATAGTCGCCCATGTTCAGCACCGGCAGCATCACCGGATAGAGCGCAGCGTATTGCGCCAGGATCGGCTTGATGTCGGCCTCCCAGCTCGGCTCCTCGGGGATCTCGTAGCCGCTCCACACCAGGAAACTGATGAAATCCCAGGGGTTGCTGTAGGAGTCCGCGCCGGCGTCGCTCAGCGTCGGGCGCACGCCATAGACCTGCCCGTCGATGTCGTCCATCGCGCGCGGCTCGCCCGGATCGGCGGCGGAGAATGTGACGGCGGCCTTGCCGGCGGCATCGGTCTTCACCGACGGCGGGAAGCCCAGCGCGCTGGCCGGAACGCCGACCGGCGGGTCGCCGTCGCCACCGAGCGAGCTGTTGTCGAAGGCCAGCGCGACCTCGGCATCGGCCAGCGGCTTGCCGAAGACGGTCGCCCACACCATGGTCTCGGCGCTGTCGCCGGGAGCCATGCGAAAGACGAACTGGTCGGCGCGCAGGGCCTTGCCGTCGGCCGGTTCCTGCCCCAGCAGCGTGTCGGCGCCGGCCTTGCGCACGGCGAGCGGGCTTGCGGCGACGGCCGTCAGCTGCGCATCGGTCAGGGCGATGTCGGCGATGCCGGCGGTGCGCCGGTACCAGTCGTTGTCGGGAGTCACCTCGCCCAGCGGCTGGAACACCTGCACCGCGTCGAGATAGCCGACCTGCAGCGTCTCGCCGACGATGTCGCCGCGCCATTCCTTGAACGGGATGGAGTTGCCGAGGTCGATGGCCAGCGCCTTGCGTGCCTCGTCCACCACGGCGGTGGCGTAATAGAACAGGGTCGGCGCCGACTGGCTCTGCTTCTGGCTCGGCTGCAGTTTGCGGCCCAGCGTGAAGAAGCGCGGCTCGTCCGCGCGGGCGACGCCGATGCTGCCGGTGATCAGGCCCATCGTGAAGTCCGGCAGCGGCGGATAGCGGGTGCCGTCATCGCCGATCCAATAGCCGGCGTTGTAGCCCACCACGTTGAACTTGATCGACAGCAGCCCGCCCGGCCCGGCGGCGGCCTGCAGTTCCTGCAGGAAGGGCGAAGCGGCAACGTCGCCCCAGGCGAGATCGGACAGAACCGACTGCCAGGCGGCGCCGTACATGCAAGCGGGATGAAGCTTGTGCTGCGGCAGCGCCCCCGGCGTCAGGCTGCGCTTCCACAGGTCGGTGAAGGACGCGACGGCGAAATTGCTGCGCAGCGCCGCCTGCCCGTCACCACCGACCAGCCGGACGACGAGGCCCCAGATGGCCGAGACCATCTGCTGCTCGCTGTCCAGATCGACCATCTTGGCCGGCGGCTGGTCGTCGGCGTCGGCCAGGGTCATGGAGAGCACCGGATCGCCGGACACGGCGCTGCCGTCGCCGCGCACCGCACCGGTCACCGCGCAGTCGGTCAGCCGCCAGACGCCGGTGCCGTAGGGATTCCAATAACCGATGTCCCAATTCGCATAATCGGCCGCCGTATAGTTCGTCCCGTCATAGTTGGATGGAAAGTTGTTGACCGTCGAAACGTCGGCGATGAACTTGCCGGTGAAATTCAGCCGCGGCCCAGTCAAATATGCCATCGCGCTTTCCCCGCTTTATCGTGATAACACTGGATGAAATCTGAATTTTGAAGACATGCGGGCGCCTATGGATCGGCTGCCCGCCCCCATTACGCAAAACTGACACGGATATACATCGCATTACGGCCGGATGTGTCCGGCCGATGCTTCAGCGTGCCTGCTCCATTTTCATTATCTTCCATATCACGAAAATGGATTATGTGAAACACAAATACACGCGATGGGTATTGCTTGGTATCAACAGGCGCAGAAAATGGAATATGCTACGAGATACACATCCGGACACGCAGGATTGCTCAGCCGATTGCCGACCACCTGTGAGCGCATCGGCGAGCCCAGGTGGCGCGACAGAGCGCAGCGGCAATGCATCGCCGCAATTGCCGTCACTCCCCTGCCCTTCACATGTGTCTTGGTTCACGGTCGGAATCCGACCATCGACGCCACTGATCCGTTCAGGATGCCCGAAAGTCGGAAACTGCGAAGCCGGTTCCCAGGCCGCGGCGCGGATGGTGACGCGGCTGTACCGGTGCGGCGAAGACCGACGCCGTCCGTCTCAGGCCATCCGCGTCATGGCCGCCCGTTTCAAGGAATGACGGTCGTCGTCTGCCCGGGATTGACCACCGACACGACGCCGCCCCAGTTGCACATGCACTTCGACACGTTGTCCAGCGCCGGCATATGGTCCAGCATCACCGTCGGCGCGCCCGGCACCCAGGGCGACAGGGTGGCGGGAATGCACGGCATCGGGGTCAGCACGCCCATCGCCGCCGCCGTCGCCGAGGCCACCGTCGGATTGGCAAGGCTGGTGCACATGCCGAACGGCAGGATGTTGATCATCGGCTTATGGTCCGAGATGTTCGCCGCCGGCTGGTTGCCGTCCATGACGCAATGGACGGGAAGCACCACGAAGGTCGACGGCGCCATACCGAAACTGCACTGAAGCGTCGCGCCGTTCACCACCTGCATCGGCATGCGTGCTTATCCTTACAAATGACCGGTGTCGGAATGACTGTGTCCAGCCAAATCATACCGGGCCATGATCCTATTTGCCAGAATGCCCATGGGCCCCACGCAAATCCCGCCACCCTCTCCGCTTCGGATCGCTTCTTGGGATCGACACCGTCCCTGTTGCGGCTGTCGATAACAATCCATGCTGATTTCCTTGCAAATTTGAATAAACCTGCCGATGCGCAGGAGTCAACCTGCTCCAGGACGTCCCGGCTCCGGCGCCGCAGCGGCGGATCGGCGGCGGCCGGATCAACCGGACGGCGCAGCAAAGCCTTGCCTGCGGGTGATTGTTCAGCGCCTTATCCAACGAACGGAGCAGGTTCAAGCCGGACAGGAGCGGGCGCCGGTGCGCATTCACATCATCAACCCGGCGGCGGATTTCCCCGGCTACCACACGGCTGATTTTTTCGCGGCCTGGGGACTTGGCGGGCGCAGCTCGGTGGCCGACCTCTCGACCACGACCCTGGCCGCCTTCGTGCCGCCGGATTGGGACATCCGCCTGACCGACGAAGCGATCACGCCGCTGCCCGACCGCCCCGTCACCGAGGACGCCGACATCGTCGCGATCACCGGCAAGTCGTCCCAGCGCAATCGCATGCT
Source organism: uncultured Azospirillum sp. (assembly GCF_946480385.1). The sequence continues at coordinate 59,421 of NZ_CAMLJP010000019.1, read as the reverse complement.
GCAGCTGGCCGGCCGCTACCGCGCGATGGGACGGCGGGTGGTGATCGGCGGCTCCTACGCCTCTCTCAGCCCGGAGGATGTGCGCCCCCACGCCGACGTGCTGGTCACCGGCGAGATCGAGGACATCGCAGCGGAGCTGTTCGCCGATCTGGCCGCCGGCACCCCGCGCGATAGCTATGAGGGGACGCGGCCCGACCTTCGAAGCTCTCCCCTGCCGCGCTGGGACCTCTACCCCAACGATGCCGCCAACATGGGCGCGATCCAGACCTCGCGCGGCTGTCCCTTCCAGTGCGATTTCTGCGACGTCATCCAGTATCTCGGCCGCAAGCAGCGCCACAAGGATCCCGATCAGGTGATCGCCGAGCTGGATGTCCTGCACCGCCACGGTTATCGCAGCGTCTTCCTGGCCGACGACAATTTCACCGTCTACCGCAGCCGGGCGCACGACACGCTGGCGGCCCTGCGGCGGTGGAACGAGGCGCATGCCGATGCGCCGATGCGCTTCATGACCCAGGTGTCGATCGACCTCGCCCGCGACGCCGATCTGATGGCGGCCTGCAAGGTGGCCGGGCTGGACAGCGTCTTCATCGGCATCGAGACGATCAACGAGGACAGCCTGCGCCAGTCCGGCAAGCTGCAGAACCTGTATCAATCGACGTCGGACGCGCTGGCAACCATCCTGTCGCACGGCATCGCGGTATCCGGCGGCATCATCGTCGGCTTCGACGCCGACGGGCCCGACATCTTCGACCGGCTGGCCGGCTTCATCGACGATTGCCCAGTGCCGGTGCTGTCGGTGGGCGCGCTGGTGGCGCCGCCGGGCACCCCGCTCTACGACCGTCTCGCCGTCGAGGGGCGGCTGGCCGACGCCGCCGCGCAGAGTGCGGCCAACCCCTTCACCACCAACATCCACCCGGCCCGGATGAGCCGGCGGGACCTGCTCGACGGGCTGGCACGGCTGTGCGCCGACATCTACAGCCCGGCCGCCTACGGCCGCCGGATCGCGAAATTCCTGGAAGCCTACGGTGGAGCGAACCGTCCCGCGCAGGCACCGCAGCCGATTCCGTTGTCACCGCTGCTGCGCGGCGTGCTGAAGCGGTTGTCCGGCTTCGGCCCCGCCGAAAAGCAGATGATCCTCGACGCCATGGCCGCTGCGCGCTTCAGACCCGACGCTCAGGTGGAGGTGATGGGGGCGTTGGCCCGCTATGCCCAGATCAGGCACATGCTCGGTATGATCCTGCCCCCGTTCGGTGGACACGGGATTCCGCGGGTCTTTGGAGCGGGTTGATCGGGGATGATGCAGCCGATGGCCGGGTAGGCCCGCCTCAAAACCTCCAGCGACGACGTTTCAGGCAAAAACCCCTCCATTGCTATGGTCACAAACCATCCGCGGCAAAAGCGGCTTGCGACAAAATGTACGGACTGGTACGTTATGTGACGTGATCGAACCATGCCGCTGCCGAAAGGGCTCCCATGCCGTCCAGCGCCTTCACCTTCAGGAAGTCGATTGCCACCGTCTCGCTGAGCGGCACCCTGCCGGAGAAGCTCGAGGCGGCGGCCAGCATCGGCTTCGATGGGGTCGAGATTTTCGAGAATGATCTGCTGACCTTCGACGGCTCCCCGGCCGACGTGCGCCGCATTGCGGAGGGTCTGGGGTTGGAGATCACCATCTTCCAGCCGTTCCGTGACTTCGAAGCGATGCCGGACCCGATCCGTGCCCGCAACCTCGACCGGGCGGAACGCAAGTTCGACGTGATGCAGGAACTGGGGACCGAACTCGTGCTGGTCTGCTCCAACGTCCAGCCCGCCGCCATCGACGACCCCGCCCGTGCCGCCGCCGATCTCGCCGAGATGGCGGAGCGGGCGCGGCGTCGGGACTTGCGTGTCGGTTACGAGGCGCTGGCCTGGGGCAGGCATGTCAACCGCTGGCGTCAGGCCTGGGACATCGTGCAGCGTGCCGATCACCCGGCGCTGGGGCTGATCGTCGACAGCTTCCACACGCTGGCCCTGGACGACGACCCGTCCGGCATCGCCGATCTGCCCGGAGACCGTATCTTCTTCGTGCAGTTGGCCGACGCGCCGAATCTGTCGATGGACGTGCTGTCCTGGAGCCGCCATTTCCGCAATTTCCCCGGCCAGGGCCAATTGCCGGTCCAGCGCTTCGTCGACGCCGTGCTGGCGTCCGGCTACCGCGGCCCCCTGTCGCTGGAGATCTTCAATGACGAGTTCCGCGCCGCCCCTGCCCGCCTGACTGCTCTCGACGGGCTGCGCTCGCTGATCCATACGGAGGCCGAAGCCGGCTTCGGACCCGGCCTGCCGGCACCGCCGGTCTGCCGCGGCGTGGAATTCCTGGAATTCGCCGTCGATGCGGCGGCACGGGACAAGCTGTCCGCCCTGCTCGGCAGCCTGGGCTTCCGGCATGCCGGGCGCCATCGTTCGAAGGATGTCGACCTCTACCGCCAGGGCGGCGTCAATCTGGTGCTGAACAGCGAAGAGGATTCCGCCGCGTCGGAGCATTTCCAGATGCACGGGCCCTCGGTCTGCGCCATGGCCTTCGCGGTGGACGACGCCGCCCGCACCATCGCCCGGGCCGAGGCGTTGCGCTGCGTGCTGTGGCGCGAGCGGGTCGGCGACGGCGAACGCCGCATCCCGGCCCTGCGCGCGCCGGACGGCACGCTGATCTATCTGGTCGACGACAAGCAGGCCAACCGCAGCATCTGGGAGGACGACTTCCACCTGTTCGCGGCGGAACCCGCCGAAGCAGCCGGCCCCCCGCCCCTGCTCGGCATCGACCATGTCGCCCAGGCCCTGCCCTTCGGCCGGATGGACGGTTTCGTGCTGTTCTACCGGACGGTCTTCGGCTTCGTTCCGGAAAGCCTGTGGGAGTTGCCCGACCCCTACGGCCTGATCCGCAGCCGGGCGCTGGTCAGCCCCGATGCGGAGCCCGGCCGGGGCGTCCGGCTGCCGCTGAACATCTCGGAAAGCCGGCGGACCGCCACCGGCCGCTTCGTCAGCGCCACCGCCGGGGCCGGCGTCCATCACATCGCCTTCGCGGCGTCGGATGCCGCCGCGCTGGTGGAGGATCGTCTGGCCGCCGGCGCGCCCTTCCTGCCGATCCCCGCCAACTACTACGACGACCTCGCGGTCAAGCACCCGCTGGATGATGCGGCGCTGGACGCGCTGAAGCAGCGCGAACTGCTGTATGACCGCGACGGGCCAGGGGACGGGGGTGGCGAGTTCCTGCACGCCTACACCGACAGCTTCGACGACCGCTTCTTCTTCGAGGTGGTGGAACGGCGCGCCGGCTACCGCCAGTTCGGCGCCGTGAACGCCGCCGTGCGCATGGCCGTGCAGGCGCAACTGCGCGAAGGCGCCCGCCCCGAACTCTATCTCGACTAAAAATGAACGAAACAGTGCGTTTGTTTGGAGACGCCCCGCCATGAGTCGCCCCGCCACCAGCCGCCCAATCCTGGTCCTGAACGGACCCAACCTCAACCTGCTGGGCAAGCGCGAGCCGCACATCTACGGCCACGAGACCCTGGCCGATGTCGACGCCGACTGCCGCCGCACCGGCGAGACGCTCGGGCTCGCCGTCGATTTCCGCCAGTCGAACGCCGAACATGTGCTGATCGACTGGATCCACGAAGCCCGCGAGACGGTCGACGGGCTGGTCATCAACCCGGCCGGCCTGACCCACACCTCGGTGTCGCTGATGGACGCGCTGTCGGCCTGCGCCTTCCCGATCCTGGAGGTCCATATCTCCAACATCCACCGGCGCGAGGAATTCCGCCATTTCTCCTATGTGTCGCGGGTCGCGGCCGGGGTGATCTGCGGCTTCGGCACCCAGGGCTACACGCTGGCCCTCCAGCGCATGGCCCGCCTGCTGGAGAGCGCCGCGAAATGAACGCCATCTCCCGGCCGGCCCCCACCCCCGCCCCCACTCCCACTGCCGGCAACTCGATCCTCGTCGGGCTGATCGGCGCCGGCATCCAGGCTTCGCGAACCCCGGCGATGCACGAGCGGGAGGCCGACGCGCTGGGCCTGCGCTGCCTCTACCGGCTGATCGACCTCGACCGCCTCGGCATCGGCCCCGAAGCCCTGCCGGAGCTTCTGTCGGGGGCCGAGCGCATGGGATACACCGGCCTCAACGTCACCTATCCCTGCAAGCAGGCGATCATCCCGCTGCTGGACGAGCTGTCGGACGATGCCCGCGCCATCGGAGCGGTCAACACCGTCGTGCTGAAGGACGGCCGGCGGATCGGCCACAACACCGATTGCTCCGGCTTCGCCGAGGGCTTCCGCCGCGGGCTCGGCGCCGTTCCGATGGACCGGGTGGTGCTGCTGGGCGCCGGCGGGGCCGGGGCGGCGGTCGGCCATGCCGCCTTCCATCTCGGGACAGGACGGCTGGACATCTTCGACGCCGACCCGGCGCGGGCGATGCTGCTGGCCGATCAGCTCAACGCCCGCTTCGGCGCCGGGCGGGCCTCGGCGGTTGCCGATCAGGCCGGGCTGAGCGCCGCGATGGCGGCGGCGGACGGGCTGATCCACGCCACGCCCACCGGCATGGCGAAGTTCCCCGGCCTGCCGCTGCCGGCCGACATGCTGCACCCGCGGCTGTGGGTGGCGGAGATCGTCTATTTCCCGCTGGAGACCGGGCTGCTGCGCGCGGCACGGGCGATCGGCTGCCGGACGCTGGACGGCGGCGGCATGGCGGTGTTCCAGGCGGTGGATGCGTTCAGGCTGTTCACCGGGGTTTCCCCCGATGCCGAACGCATCCGCGCGCATTTCGCGTCGATGGACGCCGGTCAAGCTGCCGCCTGATAATGGCCGCCGGCTAATCGGCGCCAATCACACAGACAAGCCGGCGGGGCCGCCGGCACCGGGAGGACCGCATGAGACAGCTGGTCGAGGCCTATTTCACCCTCATCAAAATCCTGATGGCGCTGTGCATGGCCGGCATGGTGGTGCTGGTGTTCGGCAATGTCGTGCTGCGCTACGCCTTCAACAGCGGCATCACGGTGTCGGAGGAGATGTCGCGTCTATTCTTCGTCTGGATGTGTTTCCTCGGCGCCATCCTGGGCCTGCGGGAACGGGCGCATCTCGGCGTCGACGCGCTGGTGGCGCGCCTGCCGCGGGCCGGCAAGATGGCCTGTGCGGTGGTCAGCTGCGGCTTGATGCTGTGGGTCACATGGCTGGTGCTGCAGGGAAGCTGGACGCAGACCGTCATCAATTGGGACGCGCAGGCACCGGCCACCGGCCTGTCGATGGGGCTGCTGTACGGCATCGGCGTGGTGTTCGGCCTGTCGACCGGGATCATCCTGCTGCATGAAATGTATCTGCTGCTGACCGGCAAGCTCTCCGACGCCGACCTCGTGATGGTCGCGGAATCCGAGGATCTGCCGGAGGCGACCGCCCATGGCGCCCACACCGGCGGACACCGGACACACCGGAGCACCGACCGGGAAGGGGCCCGGAATGAAGCCCTGCCGCTGCCTCCCCGCACCGCCTCCAGCCGCTGAGGACGCCGGACCATGACCATCACCATCTTCCTCGGCTCCCTGCTGGGCGCCATGGCCATCGGCATGCCCATCGCCTACGCCCTTCTGCTGTGCGGCGTGGCGATGATGATCCAGCTCGACCTGTTCGACGCGCAGATCGTGGCACAGAACCTGATCAACGGCGCCGACAGCTTCCCGCTGATGGCCGTGCCCTTCTTCATGCTGGCCGGCGAGATCATGAACACCGGCGGCCTTGCCAAGCGCATCGTCAATCTCGCCATGGCGATGGTCGGCCACATCCGCGGCGGGCTCGGCTATGTCGCCATCCTGGCGGCGACGGTGATGGCCAGCCTGTCCGGCTCCGCCGTGGCCGACGCGGCTGCGCTGGCCACCCTGCTGGTGCCGATGATGGTGGCGGCCGGCCATGACCGCAACCAGTCGGCCGGCCTGATTTCCGCCAGCGCCATCATCGCGCCCGTCATCCCGCCGTCCATCGGCTTCGTCATCTTTGGCGTCGCCGGCAACGTCTCGGTCACCAAGCTGTTCCTCGCCGGCATCTTCCCCGGCATTCTGCTGGGCGTCGGGCTGTGCGGCGCCTGGTGGTACGTGTCGCGCCGGGAGAATCTGGTTCCGCCGCCGCGCCGCTCCCTACGCGAGATACTGGTGATCCTGCGCGAGGGCGCGTGGGCACTGATGCTGCCGGTGATCATCATCGTCGGCCTGAAGTTCGGCGTCTTCACCCCCACCGAGGCCGCCGTGGTCGCCGCCGTCTATTCGCTGTTCGTCGCCGTCTGCGTCTATCGCGAGATGTCGGTCGCCGACATCTACCCGGCCCTGGTCGGGGCGGCGAAGACGACCAGCGTCGTCATGTTCCTGGTCGCGGCGGCGCTGGTGTCGTCCTGGCTGATCACCGTGGCGAACCTGCCGGGCATGGTGACCGATCTGCTGGCACCGCTGATGGACAGCCCGACCCTGCTGATGCTGGCGATGATGGCGCTGGTGGTGGCGATCGGCACCTCGATGGACATGACGCCCACCATCCTGATCCTGACGCCGATCCTGGTCCCGGTGTGCAAGCAGGCCGGCATCGACCCCGTCTATTTCGGCGTGCTGTTCATCATCAACTGCGCCATTGGCCTGATCACGCCCCCCGTCGGCACCGTGCTGAACGTCGTCTGCGGCGTCTCCAAGGTGAAGATGCAGGACGTGGTCCGCGGCGTGTGGCCGTTCCTGACGGTGCAGCTGGTGGTTCTGCTCCTGCTCACGCTCTTCCCGTCGCTGGTCATGGCGCCGGCCGCCTGGCTCAGCCACTGATCCGCCACCGACCCCCTGCCCTCTTTCAAAAATAAACCCGGAGGAAACGACATGAAGACGCCCATGAAATCGCTGCTGGCCGGTCTGCTGCTGCCCGGCCTCCTGTTCGCGGCCACCGCTGGGGCTGCGGAATACAAGGAGCGGTCGGTCAAATTCGCCTTCCAGAACGTCAAGGAGCACCCGCAGGGCCAGGGCGCCCAGAAGTTCGCCGACATCGTCGAGGCGAAGAGCGGCGGCAAGATCAAGGTGAAGCTGTTCCCCGGCGGCACGCTGGGCGGCGACGTGCAGACCATGTCGGCGCTGCAAGGCGGCATCGTCGAGATGTCGGTGATGAACGCCGGCATCCTGGTTTCCCAGGCCAAGGAATTCGCCCTGGTCGACCTGCCCTTCCTGTTCAACAGCGCGTCCGAGGCCGACGCCCTGCTGGACGGCCCGGTGGGCGAGCAGCTGATGGCGAAGCTGCCGGAGAAGGGGCTGATCGGCCTCGGCTTCTGGGACCTGGGATTCCGCGACCTGACCAACAACCGCCGGCCGGTGAAGACCGCCGCCGACATCGCCGGCCTGAAGATCCGGGTGATCCAGACGCCGATCTACATCGACATCTTCAAGGCGCTGGGCGCCAACCCCGTACCGATGGCCTTCCCAGAACTCTACAGTGCGCTCGAGACCGGGACCGTCGATGGACAGGAGAACCCGCCCAAGACCATCGAGCTGACCAAGTTCAACGAAGTCCAGAAATACATGACGCTCACGCGGCACATCTACAATCCGCAGGCGCTGATCATCTCCAAGAAGTTCTGGGACACGCTGAACGCCGATGAAAAGACCCTGTTCCAGAACGCGGCCGCCGAAGCCACCGTCTTCCAGCGCAAGCTGTCGCGCGGTCAGGAAGCCGAAGCGCTGGCTTCGCTGAAGGCGAAGGGCATGATCATCGACGAACTGCCGGCCGATGAACTCGCCAAAGTCCGTGAAAAGGTCAAGCCGGTGGTCGACAAGTACAAGGCCGAAATCGGTGATGCGCTGGTCACGCAAGCCTATGCGACGATCGAAAAGAAGCGCGCGTCGAACTGACATCGGAACCCGCAGTAGAGCCCGGGGTGAAGTGGGCTCGCCCACTTCACCACTTCGGCATTGAGCTTTCTATCCGGTTCGTTCATTACATCCCTTGGAGGCGCCCCCGCGCCGCATGACCATGGGACACAGCATGACGGCGGACGACGCGACCGGGACGACGCAAAAGGCCAAGCCAAGCCGCAAGAACGATCCCGAAGGCACCCGCCAGGACATCCTCGAGGTGGCGACGGAAGAGTTCGCCTCGCTCGGCTTCAGCGGTGGCCGGGTCGACGCCATCGCCGCGCGCACCCGAACCACCAAGCGCATGATCTATTATTACTTCGGCGGCAAGGAAGAGCTGTACCTTGCGGTGCTGGAGAAGGTCTATGGCGACATCCGCGCCATCGAGAACCGATTGAACCTCCAGGATCTCGAGCCGGAGGCGGCAATCCGCGCCCTGATCGACTTCACGTTCGATTACCAGGAACAGCACGAGGACTTCATCCGGCTGGTCAGCATCGAGAACATTCATCGTGCCGAGCACATGAAGAAATCGAAGGCGATCGCCAACCTGAACATCACCGTCATCGACACGCTGGCCCAAATCCTGGAGCGCGGCCGGGCGGCGGGCGTGTTCAAGACCGACATCCAACCGATCGATCTGCACCTGATGATCAGCGCCTTCTGTTTTTTCCGGGTGTCGAACCGCCATACCTTCAACCTGATCTTCCATCAGGACCTGACCGCCGCCGATACCCGTGCGCGCCACAAAGAGATGATTGCAGACGCCATCGTCAGCCTGCTCAAGGGGGCTGCAACCGCCTGAGCGCTGCTTAGGGCGTCTTGCAGGAAATCCCACGGCGCCGTCCGACGCTCATTCCCGCCGTGGCGCGAGAACTGACGGAGCCGCCGGGAGCACGCCGATGACGGCCGACCGAAATCGTCGTTCGTTTCGGCATCGCGTCCGCCGGGCGGCCCTCCCCGAAGCGACTGTCGCGCCAGCATGGTTCTTTTCAGGATTTCAGGATCTCGCCCAAGGCGTTTCAGGATTTCAGGAACTCTCCCGGTCTCCAGCAACCGCCGCACTGCGCCCGCCCTCTGATTGTTCTGAGGCATTATTGTCAGGAATACGTTCCATTCTGCGGTGATCGACGTCTGCCGCACCCACGGAATGTCGGCTCCTCCGCCTTCGGCACGGTGTTTGCTCTCATACGGACAGCAGCGGCTTTCGACCGCTGAACCTCACCGCAGAGACATCATCCGGAGGACCCCTTGGACAGCAGGACACGTCCCCTTTTTCTCGATCACGCTCTCTGGTCGGACAGCCTGTTCGACGGCTCCTGGCGCCCGGCCGCCGGCACCCGCACGGTCATCGAACCCGCGACCGGCGAACCGCTCGCCCAGGTCGGCGATGCCACGCCCGGGGAGGTGGAGACCGCCGCCGCCGCCGCGGTCGCGGCCCAGCGCGCCTGGAGTGCCGTACCCCCGCGGGAGCGGGCGGACATCTTCCGCCGTGCGGCGACCCTGCTGGAAACGAATTTCCTTGAACTGGCCCGCTTCGTCGCACGGGAAACCGGCGGCATCCCGGCCAAGGGAGAACACGAACTGCGCGAGGCGATCACCCTGTTCCATCTGGCGGCAGGGATTCCATTGCAGGCAGCGGGCGAGGTCCTGCCCAGCGAACCCGGGCGCTTCAGCCTCGCACGCCGCACGCCCCATGGGGTCGTCGCCGTCATCTCCCCCTTCAATTTTCCGCTGATCCTGTCGCTGCGCGCGGTCGCTCCGGCCCTGGCCACCGGCAACGCGGTGCTGCTGAAGCCTGATCCGCAAACGCCGGTCAGCGGCGGCCTTATCATCGCCCGCGCGCTGGAACTGGCGGGGCTTCCGGCCGGCCTGCTGCATGTCCTTCCCGGTGGGCCCGACGTCGGCGAGGCCCTGGTGACCCACCCGGCGGTCGGAATGGTCTGCTTCACCGGCTCAACCGCGGTGGGCCGGCGCATCGGCGAGCTGGCGGGCGGACGGCTCAAGAAAGTGTCCCTGGAGCTGGGAGGCAAGAACGCGCTGATCGTCCTCGACGACGCCGACCTCGACCTTGCCGCCCGCAACATCGCCTGGGGCGCCTTCCTGCACCAGGGGCAGATCTGCATGGCCAGCGGCCGCATCCTCGTCCATCAGGCGGTCGCGGCGGAGCTGATCGCACGGGTCGCCGAAAAGGCGCGCCATCTGCCGGTCGGCGATCCCGCCCGCGAGCCGGTGGCGCTCGGCCCCCTGATCAACGAACGTCAGGTGGCGAAGGTCCATGCCATCGTCGAGGACACCGTCAAAGCGGGCGCGTTGCTGGAAGCCGGCGGCCGGCATGACGGGCGGTTCTACTGGCCGACGGTGCTGTCGGGGGTGCGCCCCGGCATGCGTGCGTTCGCCGAAGAGGTCTTCGGCCCGGTCGCCAGCTTCGTCACCGTCGCCAGCGACGACGAGGCGGTGGAGCTGGCCAATCAGACCGATTACGGCCTGTCGGCGGCGGTGCTGTCCCCCAACCTCGCCCGCGCCTGGGCCCTCGCCGAGCGTCTCGACGCCGGCATGGTCCATGTCAACGACCAGACCGTCAACGACGAGTGCGTCAACCCGTTCAGCGGGCGCGGGTGCTCGGGCAATGGCGGGTCGCCGTCGGACTGGCGTGAGTACACGCGATGGCAATGGCTGACCGTCAAGCCGACGGCGCCCGCCTATCCGTTCTGATCCGCCGGCTCCGGCTGCCTGGTCGGTTCCGACCTCTTTCCTGGAAAATCCGAGATGAAGATCAAAGCGGCGGTCGCGCGCGCTAACGGTGCCCCCTTGTCGATCGAAACCCTCGATCTGGAGGATCCGCGCGACGACGAAATCCTGGTGCGCGTGGTCGCCACCGGGATCTGCCACACCGACCTCGCGGTGCGGGACGGCCATCTGCCGACGCCGCAGCCGGTGGTGCTGGGCCATGAGGGCGCCGGCATCGTCGAGCGGGTCGGCGCGCATGTCACCAAGGTGCGCCCCGGCGATCCGGTGGTGATGACCTACAATTCCTGCGGCACCTGCCCCAGTTGCCGGGAGCATCACGCCAGCAGCTGCCACGAGTTCTTCCCCCGCAACTTCTTCGGCGCGCGGGCGGATGGCACCAGCGCGTTGTCCAGGGAGGGGGAGCGCGTCCATGGCAATTTCTTCGGCCAATCCTCCTTCGCAAGCCATGCTCTGTGCCATTCCCGCAACGTCGTCAAGGTGCCGGACGACGTGCCGCTGGAGCTGCTGGGGCCGCTGGCCTGCGGCGTCCAGACCGGCGCCGGCGCCATCCTCAACGCGCTGAAGGTCGAAACCGGACGGGCGGTCGCCATCTTCGGGACCGGCTCCGTCGGGCTGTCGGCGGTGATGGCGGCGCGGCTCGCCGGGGCGGCGACCATCATCGCCGTGGACATCCGGGAGCAGCGGCTGGAGGCCGCGCGCTCCTTCGGTGCCACCCACACCATCAATTCCGCTTCCACCGACGCCACCGCGGAGATCCTGGCGCTCACCGGCGGCGTCCACTACGCGCTGGACACCACCGGCAACGCCGGCGTGATCCGCAAGGCGGTGGAATCGCTGGCGCCGCGCGGCCTGTGCGGCCTGCTCGGCGCCTCGCCGCTGGGCAGCGAGATCACGCTGGACGAGGTCCATTTCATGAGCGGCGGCCGGCGGCTGATGGGCATCGTCGAGGGCGACACCAACCCCGACGTCTTCATCCCGATGCTGATCGGGCTGTACCGGCAGGGCCGCTTTCCCTTCGACCGGATGGTCCGCTTCTACCCCTTCGACGGGATCAACCAGGCCATCGACGACATGGAGCACGGACGGGCGATCAAGCCGGTGGTCCGCCTGCCATGACACGACCGCAACCGATCAGGTGACACCATCGACCAATCAGGAGTGCAGAAAGAATGACGCCTTCAACGAAAACAATATTGCTGGGGAGTGTTGCGCTGTCCCTTTTCGTCTCCGCTCCGGTCCGGGCGGCGAGTTGGGAGGTGGGAGACGACGGCTTCAAGATCACCTTCGACAACACCTTGAAATATTCCAATGCCTTCCGGCTGCAGGATCCGAAAGGCAGCCAACTCACCGATGTGAACCTCGACGACGGCAACCGCAATTTCAAAAAGGGGCTGATCTCCAACCGTGCCGATCTTCTGTCGGAATTCACCGCCGGGACCAAGGATTACGGCGTCCGGCTCAGCGGTGCGGCCTGGTATGACACCGTCTACAACCAGGGAACGGACAACGACACCGGGTTCGGCAATTCGGTCAGCGTGCCGGCGGACAGCTTCACCCGCGCCACCCGCCGCATCCATGGCCGCAACACCGAACTGCAGGACGCCTTCGTCTACAACAATTTCACCGTCGACGACAAACGCGCCTCGCTGCGGCTCGGCCGCCATTCCCTGGTGTTCGGCGAAAGCCTGTTCTTCGGCCAGAACGGTGTGGCGGCGGCACAGCAGCCCATCGACCTCGCCAAGCTGCTGAGCGTCCCCGGCACCCAGTTCAAGGAACTGCTGATGCCGGTCTGGCAGGCGTCGGGCAGTCTCCAGCTGTCGGAGAATCTGTCCGTCGGCGGCTATTACCAGTTTCAATGGCGCCCGACCCGCCTGCCCGCCGCCGGCAGCTACTTCAGCACCTTCGATTTCGTCGGCGACGGCGCCGAACGGCTGATCGCCGGCGGCCCACTGGTCAACGGCGGCGGCCCCGCCTCCTTCTGGAGGGGCCAGGACATGAAAGCGCGCGACAGCGGCCAGTTCGGCATCCAGGCCCGCTACACGCCGGAAGACAGCGATGTCGAACTGGGCTTCTACTTCGCCAAATATCATGACAAGACCCCGCAGATTTACCTGATCCCCAACGCCAGCCCGTCGGCGGCCGACGTCGCGGCGGGCCGGATCGGCCGGCTGCGTCTGGTCTATCCGGAAGACATCAAGACGGTGGGCGTCAGCGCCAGCACCGTCATCGGGCGGACCAACGTCGCGGGCGAAATCTCCTACCGCTGGAACGCGCCGCTGGAAAGCGACCCGCAGATCGTCACCGACGCCGCGAACAACAGCGGCAACCCGGCCTATGCGGTCGGCCGCACGCTGCATGTCCAGACCTCGGCCATCCACGCCTTCACCCCGACGCCGCTGTGGGACGGCGCGTCGCTGGTCGGCGAGGTCGCCTGGAACGACCGCCTCGCCATCGACAAGAACCCGTCCGCCCTCGATCCCCGCACCACGCGGAGCGCGCTGGCCCTGCGCAGCATCTTCACCCTGACCTATTTCCAGGTCGCCAACGGGCTGGACGTCAACATCCCGCTCGGCATCGGCTGGACTCCCTACGGCCGCTCCTCGGCGGTGCCCGGCTTCGCCGGCCGTGTGTCGCGCGGCGGCGACATCAGCATCGGCGCCGATTTCACCTACCAGACCGCGTGGCAGTTCGGCACCAGCCTGACCCACTATTTCGGCGGCGGCGGGGTCGGGCTGACCCCGGTGGTCGCCGGACGCACCCCGCTGCAGGAACTGTCCTTCACCCAGACGTCCAAGGACCGCGACTTCATCGGCTTCTACGCCAAGCGGTCCTTCTGAACCCTGCGCCTCGACACCGAATCCGCGCTTGAGGAGTCTTCGAAAATGAAACGCATGACCACCTTTCTGGTGGCCGGTACGCTGCTGGCCGCCGGCATGGGGACCGCTGCCGCCGCGTCGTCGACCCAGGACGCCGCCAAGCTCGGCACCAGCCTGACCCCGATGGGTGCCGAAATGGCCGGCAACAAGGATGGCAGCATTCCGGCCTGGACCGGCGGCATGACCAAACCGCTGCCCGGATACACCCCCGGCAGCGAGCGCGCCGACCCTTTCGCCTCGGAAAAGCCGCTGTTCTCCATCACCGGGCAGACCGCCGGCAAGCATGCCGACAGGCTGGCCGACGGCGTCCAGGCCCTGCTGGCGAAGTATCCCGATATGCGGCTCGACGTCTACCCGACCCATCGGACGGCGGCGGCACCCCAGTGGGTTTATGACAACACCCGCAAGAACGCGACGCGCGCCAAGCTTGCCGACAACGGCTATGCCGTCGAAGGCGCTTATGGCGGGATCCCTTTTCCCATTCCCGCCGATGGCTACGAGGCGATCTGGAATCACCGGCTGGCTTGGAACGGCGAGAGCGTCGAATTCTCGCTCGGCACCTGGATCGTCACGCCGGACGGGGCGCGGGTCCAGCCGTCGGCCGGGCAGGAATACATCCAGTATCCCTATTACTACAAGGACGGCAGCCTGGAGAAATACGAGGGGACCAACCAGCTCGGCCGCTTCATCAACGAGCGCCCGGCCTCGCGCCGCGGTGAGGCCATCCTCGTCCACGAGCCATCGACCGCCGGAAAGCCGCGCGCCATCTGGCAGTATCTCGTCGGCCAGCGCCGCGTCCGCCGCGCCCCGTCCGTCGCCTACGACACCCCCGATTTCGTGACTTCCGGCGTCGGCTTCTTCGACGAGGCCTTCATGATGTTCGGACCGGTGGACGGATACGCCTTCACCCTGGTCGGCAAGAAGGAGATGTATATCCCCTACAACAACAACCGTGCCGCCTCCGCCCCCATCGAATCGCTGATGGGGCCGAAATTCCTCAACCCCGATCTGGTCCGCTGGGAACTGCACCGGGTGTGGGTGGTGGACGCCGTGCTGAAGGACGGCCGGCGCCATGTGGTGCCGAAGCGCCGCTATTACCTCGACGAGGACAGCTGGCAGATCGTCATGTTCGATGGCTGGGACGCCCAGGGCAAGCTGTGGCGCAACAACTATTCGCTGACCCTGCTGGCGCCGGACATTCCGGCGGTGGTGACCAACGTCTTCTGGGGCGGCTATGACCTGCGTACCGGCTCCTACTATCTGAACGCCGCCTCCAACGGGCTGAGCAAGCAGTACACCGCGGTGCCCCGGCGCTCGGAAACCGACTGGAGCCCCGACGCGCTGGCCAACAGCAGCGTCCAATGAGCGACCGGCCGGGCCGCTATCCGGTCCGGCCCCCTTTCCCATCCCCAACACTCAATTCCCAACGGAGGGCTCCATGAACGCCCCGCATCGATGGGTCCTTCTTGCCGCCGCCCTGGCGCTGTCCACACCCGCCGCGGCCGCCACCCCACCCGGCGCCGGGACCGCGCCGGCACGCGCCGACTTTCCGGTGCTGTCCCGTCCCGCCACTCCCTCCGCGCATGCGTCCGAGGCGGCGATGCTCGCCGTCGCCACGGTCGGGAACCGTCTGGTCGCGGCGGGGGAGCGCGGCATCGTCCTGCTGTCGGATGACGGCGGTGCCTCGTGGCGGCAAGCCAAGGTTCCGGTCAGCGTCAGCCTCACCGCCCTGCAGTTCGTGGATGGGCGCACCGGCTGGGCGGTCGGACATCTCGGCGTGGTGCTGCGCACCGACGACGGCGGCGAAAGCTGGCGCCTGCAGCTCGATGGGATAGCGGCGGCAGAACGGGCGGCGGCGAACCCGGCCGGCGCCCGTTCCGGACAGTCCCTGCTGAAGGACGGGCCGGACAAACCCTTTCTCGACCTCCATTTTTGGAACAGCCGCGACGGAATGATCGTGGGCGCCTATGGCCTGGCCTTCCGCACCGAAGACGGCGGTGCGAGTTGGACCTCCGTCATGGATGCGCTCCCCAACCCCGACGGCCTGCATCTCTATGGGCTGCGGGCCGGCAAAGGGGCCGGTGCCGAAGACCTCTATATCGTCGGCGAACAGGGGCTGATGTTGCGCTCCACCGACCGGGGCCGCAGCTTCACGCCGCTCGACTCGCCCTATCCGGGAAGCTGGTTCGGCCTGACGGTGTTCGATGACGGCGCCCTGCTCGCCTATGGCCTCAAAGGCAACGTCTACCGTTCCACCGACCGCGGTGACCATTGGGACAAGGTGGAGATGCCCGGCGAAACCGGCATCAGCGCGATTTCTCAGAGCGGCGGGCAGGCGCTGGCGGTCGATCAGGCGGGGGCGGTTCTGGAAAGCCGCGATGCCGGGCGCCGCTTCGCGCTGGTTCAGCGCACCGGGTTGCCGTTGACGGGGGCCGCTTTCGCCGGTGGCTCCGCCTTTGGCGGATCGCGCGCCGTCCTGTCCAGCCTGCGCGGAATGGCCCCGCTGGCCTCCGCCCCCTAAGACAAAAAGGCTTACCGACATGATCAGCGAGGACGCCCTCGGCCAGCCCCCGGTCATCGCCCGGCTGGAGGATTTCGACCGGCAGTCGGGCAGCCGGCTTGAACGGCTGCTGTTCAACAACCGCATCGCCGTCGTGGCGCTGTGCCTGATCGCCAGCCTGTTTCTCGGTTGGCAGGCGACGCATCTGCGGCTGAACGCCAGCTTCGAGAAGATGATCCCGACCGGCCATCCCTACATCGCCAATTACCTGGCGCACAAGGCGGAGCTGGGCGGGCTCGGCAATTCGGTGCGGATCGCCGTCGAGGCGGCAGACGGCACCATCTCCGGCACCATCTTCGACAAGCGGTATATGGAGACCCTGCGCGCCATCAACGACGCGGTCTTCCTGCTGCCCGGCGTCGACCGCCCCTTCCTGAAATCGCTGTGGACCCCGGCGACGCGCTGGACCGCGGTGACGGAACAGGGCATCGACGGCGGCACGGTGATCCCCGACGGCTTCGACGGTTCCCCCGCCAGCCTGGAGGCGCTGCGCGCCAATGTCGAGCGATCCGGCGAGATCGGCCAGCTGGTGGCCGCCAACTTCGGCTCCAGCGTGATCTTCGTGCCGCTGCTGGACGTCGAGCCGGAAACCGGCAAACCCTTCAACTACCGCAAATTCTCCCAGAGCCTCGACGCGCTGAAGGCCAAATACGAACCGATGGGCGTGCGGCTGCATGTGACCGGCTTCGCCCGGATCGTCGGCGACCTGATCGCCGGGCTGGAGCAGGTTCTGCTGTTCTTCGTCGCCGCCGTCGTCATCGCCTTTCTGGTGGTGCTGGCCTACACCCGTTGCGTGCGCAGCACGCTGCTGGTGATGTGCTGCTCGCTGGTGGCGGTGATGTGGCAGCTCGGCCTGCTGTCGCTGCTGGGCTATGAACTGGACCCCTATTCGGTGCTGGTGCCCTTCCTGGTCTTCGCCATCGGCATGAGCCACGGCGCGCAGAAGATGAACGGCATCATGCAGGACATCGGCCGCGGCACCCATCGCGTGGTGGCGGCGCGCTACACCTTCCGCCGGCTGTTCGTCGCCGGCCTGACGGCGCTGCTGTGCGACGCCGTTGGCTTCGCCGTCCTGATCATCATCGACATCAAGGTCATCCAGGATCTGGCGATGATCGCCAGCATCGGCGTCGGCGTGCTGATCTTCACCAACCTGATCCTGCTGCCGATCCTGCTGTCCTATGTCGGCGTCAGCGCCAGTGCCGCCGGCCGCAGCCTGCGCGAGGAGGCGGCCGAGGAAGACGGGGGGCCGGACAGCGGAAACAAGCATTGGGCATGGCGTTTCCTCGACCTGTTCACCCAGCGCCGCTACGCCGCCATGGCCATCGCGGTGGCGGCCCTGCTGGCGGTGGGCGGCTACCGCGTCAGCCTCGACCTCAAGGTCGGCGATCTCGATCCCGGCGCCCCGGAATTGCAGCCGGACTCCGCCTACAACCGCGACAGCGCCTTCATGGTCGCCAACTACGCCGCCAGTTCCGACATCCTGGTGGTGATGGTGAAGACGCCGAATGACCAGTGCACCGCCTACCGGACCCTGTCGCGGGTCGACGAGCTGGCGTGGCGGCTGCGTCAGCTTCCCGGTGTGGAGGCCACCAACTCGATGGCGACGCTCGCCAAGCTGGCGGGGGTCGGCTTCAACGAAGGCAACTTCAAATGGTTCGAGCTGATCCCCAATGAAGGCGCGCTTGGCGTGGCCCAGACCATCGCGCCGCGGGAATCCTTCAACAAGATGTGTTCGCTGCTGACGCTCTACGTCTATCTGCAGGACCACAAGGCCGACACGCTGGCCCGCGTCGTTGCGGCGGTGGAGGAGTACGGCGCCCGCAACACCGACCCGAACGTCCATTTCCTGCTGGCGGCGGGCAATGCCGGGATCGAGGCCGCGACCAACATCGTCGTCGGCAAGGCGATGCACGAGATGCTGGTCTGGGTCTATGGCGCGGTGATCATCCTGTGCTTCGTCACCTTCCGCTCCTGGCGGGCGGTGGCGACGGCGGTGATCCCGCTGGTGCTCACCTCCATCCTTTGCGAAGCGCTGATGGTGGTGCTGGGCATGGGGGTCAAGGTGGCGACTCTTCCGGTCATCGCGCTCGGCGTCGGCATCGGCGTCGATTACGCCCTCTACGTCCTCAGCATCGTGCTGTCCCATCTGCGGGCGGGGGAAAGCCTGTCGGTCGCCTATTACCGCTCTCTGCTGTTCACCGGCCGGGTGGTGATGCTGACCGGCCTGACCCTGGCGGTTGCGGTCGCCACCTGGTACTGGTCGCCGATCAAGTTCCAGGCCGATATGGGCATCCTGCTGGCCTTCATGTTCCTGTGGAACATGCTGGGCGCGCTGGTCCTGCTGCCCGCTCTCGCCTGTTTCCTGCTGCCGCGCGCCAAGCCGGCGTCCGCTGCTGCCGACGCCACCGCCGCGAAGGTGCTGGTATGACGGGCCGTGTCGTTCGCTTTCACGAGACCGGCGGTCCCGAGGTTCTGCGGATCGAACGGCTCGACACGCCCTCGCCGGGTCCGGGAGAGGTGACGGTCCGCATCGCTGCCATCGGCCTGAACCGTGCGGAGGCGGCCTTTCGCGCCGGCTGCTATCTGGAGGTGCCGCGCCCGCCGGCCCGCATCGGCTGCGAGGCCTGCGGCATCGTCGAAGAGGTCGGGGGAGGCGTCTCCTCCGTGGCGCCCGGGGATGCCGTGTGCATCCTGCCGGCCTTCCCGATGAATGATTTCGGTGTGTATGCGGACCGGGCGGTGGTGCCGGCGGCGGCGCTGATCCCCTGGCCCCCCGGACTGTCCGCCACCTACGCCGCCGCTCTGTGGATGGCCTATCTCACCGCCTGGGGTGCGCTGGTGGATGTCGCCGCCATCGCACCCGGCGACATCGTTGTCGTCACGGCGGCCTCCAGCAGCGTGGGGCTCGCCGCCATTCAGATCGCCAACCTGATCGGCGCCCTGCCGGTGACGGTGACCCGCGATCCCGGCAAGGCGGACGCGCTTCGGGCGGCCGGCGCCGCCCTGACACTGGTCTCCGGCGAACAGGATATCGCAACAGAGGTGCGGCGGCATTTCGACGGACGCGGGGCGCGGCTGGTCTTCGATCCCGTCGCCGGGCCCGCTGTCCTGCAATTGGCCGAGGCATTGGACGCGGGCGGGCAGATGATCCTCTACGGCAATCTCAGCGAGGCGGCGGACCGGACACCCTTTCCCTTCTTCCCGGCCGTCCGTCTCGGTCTCGCCCTGCGCGGCTATCTGGTCTTCGACCTCATCCACGATCCGGTGCGGCTGGAGCGGGCGCGCAGCGGCATCCTGTTCGGGCTGAACGCCGGTTCGCTGCGTCCGACCATTGCCCGGACCTTCGATCTCGACGACATCGTCGAAGCCCATCGTTACCTCGAGTCCAACCAGCAGATCGGCAAGCTGGTGGTGACCGTAAGCGGCTGACGGGTCACTCCGTACCGGGGGGGAGGGGGGCGGCAACGCCCTTCTCCGGCCCCGGCGCCAGCCCATGCTTGCTCAACCGGTATTCCAGCGTCGCGCGCGTCAGGTTCAGCGCCCGTGCCGCCGCCGACACGTTTCCTTTGTGGCGGGCCAGCGCCGCCTTGAGCACCCCACGCTCCATATCCGCCAGCGGCAGTCCATCGGCGACCAGCCGTTCAAAGACATCTCCGGATTCCGAACCGCCCGCGGCAAGCTCGTGCATGCCGATCCGCCCGTCCGGCTCCAGCGAATAGGCTGTCGGCGGTGCCATCTCCCCGTGACGGAACATGTGGAAGATGTCGATCTGCTCACCATCGGCGGCACAGACCACGCCGCGCTCGATCAGGTTCTGCAGTTCCCGGATGTTGCCGGGATAGCGGTAGTTGAGCAGCGCCTCGGTGGCGCGGCGGGTGAAGCCCGGCGGCCGGCGGCCATGTTCCTGGGCATAGAGGTCGAGGAAATGCTCCATCAGCAGCGGGATGTCGTCGCGGCGTTCGCGCAGCGGCGGCAGGGCGATCGGAAAGACGTTCAGTCGGAAGAACAAATCCTCGCGGAACCGCCCGGCCTTGACCTCGTCGCGCAGATCGACGTTGGTGGCGGCGACGACGCGCACATCCACCTTGACGGTCTTGACCCCGCCGACCCGTTCGATCTCGCGCTGCTGCAGGGCGCGCAGCAGCTTGCCCTGCGCGACCAGACTGAGCGAGGCGATCTCGTCGAGGAACAGGGTGCCGCCATCGGCCCGCTCGAAGCGGCCCGGCCTTGCGGCGGCGGCTCCGGTATAGGCGCCCTTCTCCACCCCAAACAGTTCGGATTCGACCAGCGTATCGGGAATGGCGGCGCAGTTCAGGGCGACGAAGGGTCCGTCGCGGCGCGGGCTGAGGTCGTGCAGGGTGCTGGCGAACAGCTCCTTGCCGACGCCGGACTCGCCGACCAGCAGCACGGTCGCCCGTGTCGAAGCCACCCGCTCCAGCATGTGCCGCGCCGCCATGAAGCTGGCCGACAGGCCGATCACCGGTCCGCGGTCATCCCCGGCCTCCCGCCGCGTCGACGGCGGCTCGGGCGACGGGGCGGCCTTCCAGCCCGGCCGCCGCGGCTTTTCCCAGGTCATGCCGAGCGCTTCCATGTCGAGCGCGGCGTCGCCCCAGGCGTCGGCCGGCTGGCCGATGACCCGGCACAGCGGCGCTCCCATGCCCCGGCACTCCACCTCGCGGAACAGGATCAGCTTGCCGAAGATCCGGCTGGTGTATCCGGTGGCGTAGGCCACCTGCATCCAGCACACCGGGTCGCCGCTGACGCCGCAATGGGTGATGTGCTCGTCGGCCTCCGCGGAATCGTGCCAGATGAACTCACCCAGATAGTGTCCCTTCTCGATGTCGAATTCGAAGCGGCGGGTGGTGACCTTGACGAAGCCTTCCAGCGTGTGGATGCGCGGACCGGCGGCGAAGGACAGGGTCAGATCCCCGGACGGCCAGCGGCGGCGGATCAGGTCGGCGTCGCGGGCGCCCTGGGCGTAGCCAACGCGGGTGAACAGGGCGCGCGCCCGCTCGACGCCGATGGCATCCATCAATTCGCGCCGGATCATGCCGAGGTTGGCGACGTCGAACAGCAGCATGCGGCGGTCGTTCAGCCAGATGCGGCCGTCGCCGATCGAGAAATAGAGGCACTCCGTCAATTCGCGCATGGTCGGAGCGGCCGACGCATCCAGCTCGTCGCTGCACCCGCGGCTCATGAGCTTTCCGGACTGGCGGGATGCCTCCGCCAGGGAGATTTGACGCACGCTATGCCCGTCCATGGACTCCAATGATCCTCCCGCGAATTGTTCTGTTGTATAACTTTTATCAAATCATGAAAGAAAACGCCAATTTGCGCAATTCATGAATCGGCCAACGGTCGTCTCGGGAAACTTTTCTCCGACCATGTTGATTCGAATGAATTTTTCCGACTTCCAGCCGGGGGTGTGAATGGCATGCCGATTGCTCTGCACACCGCACATCCGCTTTGCGGAAATTTCCGCTTCAACACTCCAAGGATCCCGGCAATGAAGTCACTCAGTGGGGATGGTGCCGCTCCCGGCCTGACCGACCGCCTCGGCGCGGTTCTGGATCGGCATGTCGGCTCGGGCCGCATCGTCGGCGCCGTGGTCGCGGTCGCGCGGGAGGGGGAAACCGTCGCGGAGATCGCAGCCGGATGGTCCTGCCGCGAAGATGCGAAGCCGGCGGCCGCCGACACCATTTTCCGTTTGGCCTCCCTGACCAAGCCCATCGTGTCCTGCGCCGCCCTGGCGCTTGTCGAGCGGGGCATGCTGTCGCTTGACGGTGCGGTCCATGACTGGCTGCCGGACTTTCGCCCCCGCCTGCCCGGCGGCACGACCCCGGTCATCACCGTCGCCCAGCTTCTCAGCCACAGCGCGGGGCTTGGCTATGGGTTCCTGCAGCCGCCGGATGGTCCCTATCACCGCCTTGGCGTATCGGACGGGCTCGATGCGCTGGGCGTCTCGATGGATGAGAATCTGCGCCGCATCGCGGCCGCGCCCCTGCTGTTCCCCCCCGGCTGCGGCTGGTGCTATTCGGTATCGACCGACATTCTGGGTGCGGTCGTGGAGCGTGCCTATGGCGGGACGTTGGCCGAAGCCGTGTCCGCATTGGTGACCGGCCCGCTCGGTCTGGCCGACACCGGATTCGCACCTGCCGCCCGGGACCGCTTGAGCACCCCCTATATCGACCGCGAACCGTTTCCGGCGGCGATGGCCGACAATGACACGCTGGCCTTCGGTCCGGGCCTGCTGAGATACGTGCCGTCCCGCCTGTTCGACACCGCATCCTTCCTGTCCGGCGGCGGCGGCATGGTCGGTACGGCGCCGGACTATCTGAAGCTGCTGGAGACGCTGCGCACCGGCGGCGGCGGCATCCTGCGGCCCGAAACCGTCGCCGCCCTGACCACCCACGCGGTTGGTGGGGCCGACGTCTTCATTCCCGGCCCGGGATGGGGCTTTGGTCTGGGGGTCGGCATCGTCCGGGATCCCGTCGCTGCCGGGGTCCGGCTGTCTCCGGGAAGCTGGGGTTGGTTCGGCGTATTCGGGCTGCATTTCTGGGTCGATCCGCTCCGGCGCCTCAGCGTGGTGGCGATGACCAACACGGCGGTCTCCGGCATGGTCGGGCCCTTCGCCGACGACCTGCGCGAGGCCATTGTCGGTGCATCGGCATAGCATGGCTGCGTCTCCGACGGGTGGGACCCCGCCGCCGCAAATGACGGATTCCCCTGTCTCCTGATCCACGTCGCAGGCCGCGCTTGCACTGCGGCCGGTCTCCATGCCTCACTGAGCCGATCGGATCGGAATGACGGACACACCATGCGTGAGATCTTGAAGATGGGCGATCCCCGGCTCCAGCGGGTGGCGAGGCCGGTCGAGGACATTCACGACCCGGCATTGAAGTCGCTGATCGCCGAGATGTTCGAAACCATGCATGCCACCAACGGCGCGGGATTGGCTGCGCCGCAGATCGGCGTCGATCTGCGGGTGATCATCTTCGGGTTCGACTCCAATCCACGCTACCCGGACGTGCCGCCGGTGCCGGTCACCACGCTGATCAATCCCTGGTTCGAAAAGCTCACGGACGAGGTGGAGGAATCCTGGGAGGGCTGTCTGTCGGTTCCGGGAATGCGCGGCATGGTTCCGCGCTGCACGCACATCCGTTATGGCGGCACGCTGGAAGACGGCACGACGCTCGTCCGCGAGGCGAAGGGCTTCCACGCCCGGGTTTTCCAGCACGAGTTCGACCATCTCGACGGCTTTCTCTATCCCCAGCGCATCGTGGACATGTCGAAATTCGGCTTCATCGACGCCCTGTTCCCCAATTCCGGACTCGCGGATTTGGAAGCGCATTGACGCGCTACGGCAACCGGCGTCCCGGACGATGACCCCACGGATGCCGGTTCCTTGCATCCGGCAGCCCACGCATCTGTGACCGACACACTCCGCCCTTCCCTTCTCACCCACACCCGTTCCTGGCGCGCCCGATGACTGGCGCCGTCGGCACCTGGACGCGCAAGATCGCCGAGTTGTTCGAAGCGCATCGGCTGCGGGTGGAGCGCGCCATCGCGCGGCGGATCGGCGATCCGCAGACGGCGGGCGATGCGGCGCAGGATGCCTTCCTGCGGCTGGCCCGCCTGCCCGATGGCGAGGTGGTCCAGGATCCGGCGTATATCGGGTCGGAGCCAAATCGGAGGGATTGTATCGCGTCGAAACATATCTGGATGCGAGAATTTTAAAAAACGACTGATACATACAGGAGTATTATTCCCGCCAAACCTGACATTTTAGATTGCGGTTTTATGTTGAATTCCAATTGTTAGCCACGCCATCCTTTTTCTTCATCGTCGATGCGGGGGAACGGATGGCGAGCACACGGTTGCTGGTGAAGGTCCGCGGCGACGTCACCCCATTCGCCAACGGCGGCAAGAAGAGCTTCGGGGCGAAAGGTTCCACGCCCCGCGTGATCCTCAGGCTGCCGCCGGAGCATGGAAATGGTTCGAAGGGGATCGCAGGCGGTAGCGGAGCGGCGTGGCTGGGCGTCGATGTGGCCGACCGGGAGACACCGTGGGACGCCGCCCATGCGCTGGTCGCACCGGGTACGCGGTTCGCGGCGGGATCGTCCGGCGTCGAGTTCGTCGAGCCCGACATCGAGCAGCAATGGCTGCCGGACGACGCGACCTCCGGGATGTTGCGCGCCGCGGCCAATCCCTGCGTCTTCACCGACCAGGACGACCGCGGCGGAAAGGAGACCGGCCCTGACGCGGGCTGGAATCACGCCGCCGCCTATTCCGGGTTCGCCCAGGCGCTGGACCGGTTCGGCAACGCGCTGGCGGAGAAACTCGGCCGGGTGACGATCGCCCACCTCGATACCGGCTACGACCCCGATCACATCACGAAGCCGTCCGGACTTGACATCGAGTTGCAGAAGAACTTCGTGGCGGGGGGCCCGCCTGACAGCGCGGTGGACACCATCCCGGGGGGAGCGTCGCTGAGCAACCGCGGTCACGGGACGGCGACGCTGGCGTTGCTGGCCGGCGGTCCGCCGAACCGTGGGGTGGCGCCCTGGAAGGAGTACGAGGGGCCGATCGGCGGCGCACCGTTCGCACGGGTCATCCCGATCCGTATCGCGGACTGGGTCGTCCGCTTCACCACCGGCACAATGGTGCAGGGCTTCAACCATGCCATCGAAAACGGGGCCCATGTGCTCTCGATGAGCATGGGCGGCCTCAGCTCGGCCGCGCTCACCGACGCGGTCAACCGCGCCTATGACGAGGGCATGCTGCTCGTCACCGCCGCCGGCAACAACTTCGCCGGAAGTCCGTCTCCGAAGTCGATCGTGTTCCCGGCGCGTTACCGCCGGGTACTGGCCGCCTGTGGCGTGATGGCCAAGGGGCGGGCCTACGCCGGGCTGCACAACGGGACCATGCAGGGCAACTACGGCCCGGAAAGCAAGATGGCGACGGCGCTTGGCGCCTTCACGCCCAATGTGCCGTGGGCCGTCATCGGCTGCCCCGGCCTGGTCGCGATGGACGGCGCCGGCACCTCGTCCGCGACCCCGCAGATCGCCGCCGCCGCCGCGCTCTGGCTGGCCGAGAATTTCGACGAGGTCATGGCCCTCAAGGAGCCGTGGATGCGGGTGGAGGCGGTGCGCAACGCGCTGTTCACCTCGGCGGCGAAGTCGACCGCGGCCATGGACGCGGCGGAAACCCAGGAGAAGATCGGCCAGGGCGTGCTCAAGGCGGACGCCGCGCTGGCTGTGCCGTTCGCCAAGGCCGCCGCCAGACTGACCCGGCTGCCCCCGGCGGAAGCGAGCTGGAGTTGGATCAACCTGATCCTGGGCGGCGGCGTCAGCATCGCACCGGGGCCGCTTGCCGGACGTGAGGCGATGTTCGCGCTCGAACTGACGCAGATGGCGCAGCGGGTCGCGTCGGTCGATGCGGCCATCGGCGATTGCGACCTTCCGGGAAGCCGGATCTCCCCGGCGGCCTGCCGCCGCTACCTCGAAGCGGCGCTCGACGAAGGCAAGCCGTCGCAGGCGCTGAAGGCAAAACTCGAACAGATGCTGGGGCGCCCGCAGTCGGCGGCACCGGTGCGGGCGCCGCTCGCCCCGGCACCCGCGGTCAAGCGCAAGCCCAAGGAGCCGCCACCGCCCCGGCGCCGCCTCCGGGCCTACGCGCTCGATCCCTCCGTGGCCAAGTCGCTGTCCTCCGTCGCGGTCAACGAGGCCGTGCTCAGCGTTCCCTGGGAGGAGCCGCTGCACCCCGGCCCGGTCGGCGAGTATCTGGAGGTGGTGGACCTGGACCCGGCGTCCAACCGGCTCTACGATCCGGTCGACCTCAACGAGCCGAAACTGCTGGCACAGGACGGATGGCCGCCGTCGGAAGGCAATCCGCAGTTCCACCAGCAGATGGTCTACGCGGTGGCGATGACCACCATCGGCCATTTCGAGGAGGCGCTCGGCCGCAAGGCGCTGTGGGCGCCAC
This sequence comes from uncultured Azospirillum sp., assembly GCF_946480385.1. The sequence goes on along the minus strand of NZ_CAMLJP010000019.1, from coordinate 33,361 downwards.
GCCGCACGAAGGCTGCCGACGGCGGGCCCGGCGATTCCTACGCGGTGCCGCGCCTGCGCATCTACCCGCACGCGCTGCGCACCGACAACGCCTATTACAGCCCGGAGAAGGTCGCACTGCTGTTCGGCTATTTCCCGGCGGCGTCGCGGCCCGGCGACGTCACGGCGCCCGGTTCGATGGTGTTCTCCTGCCTGTCGAGCGACATCGTCGCGCACGAGATGTCGCACGCCCTGCTCGATGGCCTGCACGGGCGTCTGCAGGAGGCGTCCAATCCCGACGTGCCGGCCTTCCACGAGGCCTTCGCCGACATCGTCGCGCTGTTCCAGCACTTCACCATTCCCGAGCTGGTGCGCTTCCAGGTGGCGCAGGCGCGTGGCCGGTTGGATGCCGCACGTCTTCTGGGCGGCCTGGCGAAGCAGTTCGGCGAAGGCACGCGGCGCGGCGGGCCGCTGCGCGACTATCTGGCGGGGGAGGTGCCCAAGCTGTCTTACGCCTCGACCACCGAGGTGCACGCCCGCGGCTCCATCCTCGTGTACGCCGTGTACCAGGCGTTCCTGAAGATCGTCGATTACCGCACCGCCGACCTGATCCGCATCGCCACCGGCGGCACGGGCGTGCTGCCGGAGGGGGCGCTGCACCCCGACCTCGTCGGCCGTCTCACCGAAGAGGCATGCAAGACGGCGCGCCACGTGCTGCGCATGTGCATCCGGGCGCTGGATTACTGCCCCGCGGTGGACATCACCTTCGGCGAGTACCTGCGCGCCCTGATCACCGCCGACCGCGACCTCGTGCCGGAGGACCGCTTCCACTACCGTGTGGCGTTCATGGAGGCGTTCCGCGCCAGCGACATCCTGCCCCGCGACGTGCGCACGGTATCGGAGGAGACCCTTGCCTGGAGCACGATGGCGGAGCAGAGCCCGCCATGGCTCGAAACCGTCTTCGATGACCTCAAGCTCGACTGGGACCGCGTGCATGACCGGTCGACCCTGTACGCCTCGATCGAATCCAACCGCTGGAAGGTGTGGGGCAACCTGAAGAAGATCCTCGCCAAGGACCCTGCGCTGTGCGCGGCCTTCGGCTTGAAACGGGACGTGCCGCGCTACAGCGATGACGGAAAGATCCTCAAGTCCGCCGACGGGGCCACGACCTTCGAGGTCTTCAGCATCCGGCCGTCGCGGCGCGTGGCGCCGGACGGGTCGTTCCGGACGGAGGTCATCGCCACGATCCAGCAGCGTCAGGCGATCCCGATGAACCCGGCGAAGCCGGACGGCGCCTGGTTCTGGTTCCGCGGCGGCGCCACGCTGATCATCGACCCGCGCGAGGGGCACCGGGAGGTGCGCTACTGCATCGTCAAGAACAGCGACAGCCAGAGCCGCCAGGACCGCCAGCGCCAAACGGTGTCGGGCGGCATCCTCTCCCCGCTCCGCTCCCTCTATTTCGGGAACGCGCCGGGCGAGCCCTTCGCCATGCTGCACGCCGACACGGGAGCATTTTGAGATGGCAGGAACACGGAAGACCACGACGACGCGTCGGGCCCCCTCCGGCTCCGGCCCGCAGGGCGACACCGGGGCGGGCGCCGGAGCGGTCATCAAGTCCACACCAGCCGGCGGCGTGACCATCCGGCATTACTGCCAGGGCATCGGCGACTGCCACCTCCTCGGCTTCCCGAAGGCGGAGGGCGGCACCTTCTGGATGATGATCGACTGCGGCGTGCACAGCTCGGTCAAGGGTGGCGCCGCCAGGATCGACGCGGTGGTGGCGGACATCGCCGAGCGCACCGGCAAGCACATCGATGTGGTGGTGGTCACCCACGAGCACACCGACCACACCTCGGGCTTCCTCTCTGCGCGGGAGCGCTTCGCCGAATTCACCTTCGGAGAGGTCTGGCTGGCCTGGACGGAGAACGGCGGAGACCCGCAGGCGCGGGAGCTGGACCGCTACAAGGAACAGGCGTTGGCGGCGCTTCAGCTGACCAGCCAGCGCCTCGACGGCGCCAGGGGGCTGAGCGAGAACCTGAGCGCGTTGCGCAGCGGCCTGGACGCCCTGATGGGATTCAGCTTCGGCGCCAAGGGCGACCGGGTGCGCGCCACGCGCGACGCCGCGGTCGCCCTTGCCGGGGAACGGGTGCGCTATTGCGAGCCGACCGACCCTCCCATCGAGATCCCGGGATTGCCGAACCTGCGGATCTACGTCCTGGGTCCGCCCCGCGACCCGGCCCTGCTCGGCATCGCCGCACGGTCGAGCGAGATGTACCATGCGTCGGCCAGCAGCGGCTGGCCGATCGCCAGTGCGCTGGCGGGCGCCTTCGCGGCCGGCGGTGCGTCGATCGCCGACGGGGAGGACATCGCCTCGCCCTTCGATCCGAACGTCGGCACCGAGCTGGAGCGGATCGCCGCGTCGGCCGCCGCCGCGGTCCCGCCCGACGTCCCGGAGGCGATCGCCGGGTTCGCCCGCGCCCATTATTTCGGACCGATGGCGGATCCGGCGCCGGCGATGCAGTCCAGGCAGCCCAAGACGCCGAAAGCCGCGGCCTTCGACCAGTCGTGGCGGAGGATCGACCTGGACTGGCTGGGCGTCAGCGCCGATCTGGCCATGCAACTCGACAACCGGACGAACAACACGAGCCTGGTGCTCGCCTTCGAGTTCAAGGACAGCGGGCGCGTGCTCCTGTTCGCTGCCGACGCCCAGGTTGGCAATTGGCTGAGCTGGCAGAACACGCGTTGGACGGTAGACTCCGCCACGGTGACCGGGCCGGACTTGCTGGCCCGTACCGTCTACTACAAGGTCGGGCACCACGGCAGCGACAACGCCACGCTGAAGGAGAAGGGGCTGGAGCTGATGGCAAGCAAGGATCTCGCCGCGTTCATCCCGACCAACGAGGAGGACGCGAAGAAAGTGGGATGGGGGCAGATGCCGTTCGGTTCACTTCTTGATGCGCTGAACGACCGGTGCGGCGGCCGGGTGATCCGTGCCGACGACCCCTGGCTCGGCAGCGCGGCGGGCAAACCCAGCTTTCAGACGCCCAATGGCGTGGTCCTATCCGTACGCCACGAACCGGGCCTGTGGGTCGAACTTGACTTGCGCTGACTCGTCGGACTTCGCGGCACGTCACCCCAACCCAATCCGGGGCTGACGGAACAGGTCTTCGAAAAGGAGGTCTGCGACCAGACTTGCGCCGCTGCTACAATCAACGCCTTCAACCCGCTCGCGGTCGGGCAGCGCATGCCGACAAGCGAGCAGCCCTGACGGCGGATCGTCACACGTGGCATACAGACTCCCTCCCCTTTCGACCCTGCGCGTGTTCGAAGCGGCGGCCCGTCAGGGCAGCTTCCGGGCCGCCGCCGACGAGCTGCTGCTGACCCCCAGCGCCGTCAGCCGCTCCGTGCAGTCGCTGGAGGACTGGCTGGGCACGCCGCTGTTCGCGCGGGGCAACCGTTACGTCAGCCTGACCGAGGCCGGCGCCGCCTACCTGCCGCAGGTGCGCGCCGCGCTCGACATTCTGGCCCGGGCGACCGATGCGGTCCCCGGTCGCGGCGCCCGGGGGACGCTGTCCATCAGCGCCGCCCCCACCTTCGGGCTGCGCTGGCTGATGCCCAGGCTCCGGCGCTTCAAGGCAAGGCATCCGGGCATCGCCATCACGTTGGACACCTCGCTGCGGCAGGTCGAGTTCCCCCGCGACGGGATCGACCTCGCCATCCGCATGGGGACCGGCCCATGGCCCGGTCTGGAAGCGCTCCACCTCGTCACCGAATCCCTCGTGCCGGTCTGCGCCCCGTCGCTCGCCCCGTCCATCGCGGGGGCCGGCGACCTCGCCACCGCGACGCTGCTGCACGTCACCCAGGTCAGCCAGGAGTGGGCGTACTGGGCCGAGGCACGCGGCCTGAATGGATTGAACACCGCCAACGGACTGCGTTTCGACACCGTCCAGTACGCGCTGAATGCGGCCATGGAAGGGCTGGGCGTCGCACTGGGCCGGCGTCCCCTGGTCGATCGGGACCTCGCGTCCGGCGCACTGGCCGAGGTGCTGGGACCGGCCGTGCCGGCGTCCACCTCCTACTGGCTGGTCTGCGCCCAGGAGTCTCTGACGCGGCCTGACGTGCGGGCGTTCCGCGACTGGATCCGCGCGGAACTCGCACTGGAAACCGGGCTCGCCGTGGACGGCGGCGCGACAGTGCCACAGCCGTGACCGATCCACTTCTCCTCACCCGACGATGAAGTTTAGTCGTTTGCCAGATATCCATCAATGATCCACAGTCCATTCCGGAACACAAGGAATGGCAGCCGTTAGACTTGATGAATATCAATAAGAACTGTCGCAGATATGGCCAGTATTTCCGCCGGAATGCCGAGCCTTCATTGGCGGCGCGCAACAGCGCGTCTTTCCCATACATCAAAATCTGCGACCGGTCCCCGCACGCACTCGACAGGGACACGGGATTGAAGACGGTCTGGAACCAGACCGCCTGACGACAAGACAGGAGACATCGCCATGACCGACATCGTGCTCATGGGCGTCGAGGGGGCGGTCGCCACCCTCACGCTGAACCGCCCGCACAAGCTGAACGCCATCGACTTCGCCACCATCGCACGGCTGCACGCGCTGCTCGACGACATCGAGGCGGACGATTCGGTGCGCGCCGTCATCCTGACCGGAACGGGCGACCGCGCCTTCTCCGCCGGGGCAGACATCCTGGACTTCTCCGAGGCGGTCTTCGCCGGCCCCGAGACGGCGCTGCGCGAGTTCGTCCGGCGCGGCCAGCGGCTGACCAGCAGGCTGGAGTCCTTCCCCAAGCCGATCATCGCCGCGGTGAACGGTCTCGCCTTCGGCGGCGGCTGCGAGATCACCGAGGCGGTGCCGCTCGCCGTCGCCAGTGACCGCGCGCTGTTCGCCAAGTCGGAGATCAGGCTGGGCTTCCCGCCACCCTACGGCGGAACACAGCGGCTGCCGCGCCTGATCGGCCGCAAGCGGGCCCTTGCGATGCTGCTGACTGGCGACCCCGTCGGGGCGAGGGAGGCGCAGGCGGCCGGCCTCGTCAATATGGTGGTGCCGCAAGAGGAGCTGGTGGACGCCGCCCGTGGGCTGGCGGCGCGGATCGTCGACAAGTCGCCGTTGGCGGTCTCCGCCTGTCTGGCGGCCACCACGCGCGGGCTGAACCTGTCCATCGACGAGGGGCTGGCGGTGGAGGCGAGCCAATTCGCCCGGATGGCCGCCACGCAGGACATCCGCGAAGGCATTTCCGCCTTCATCGAGAAACGCCAGCCCGCCTTTACCGGACGTTGAGCGCGCGGATCCCAGCGTGCCCTACCCCCTTTTATATCGAGCTTGGCTCCCCCGTGTTCGCACACTCAAAAGGATGATGGATGGAACTCGCATCGAAGAGCGAAGTTGTTCCTATACGCCTGTAGCGTAGAAGCGATGCGCCGGGCGCATACGTCAACTCGTGTGACCGGAAAGCCATGTCGAAGAAGACGCTGCCGAGCGCCATCTATTGGCGCGCGCTCAAGGAAGCTCGTCCCTGGTATCCACAACTCGTGGCGATCGTCGTGCTCGGCTTGCTGGCAACGCCGATCGGGCTTCTGGCGCCGATACCGATCAAGATCATCCTCGACAGCGTCCTCGGCGACTCCTCGTTCCCCTCCTCCCTGGCCAAATGGCTGCCGGCCGACTTCGTCAGGGACAAGGAGACGGTGCTCGCGCTGTGCCTGATCTCCGGTGTTCTGATCGCACTCGTGACGATCCTCCACACGGTGGTCGAATGGCTTTACCGCGAGACCATCGCCGACCAGATGGTGCGCGGTTTCCGCGGCAAGGTGCTGGGCAACGCGCTGCACCAGTCGCCCTCGCGCGGCGACGACCGCGGCGTGGTCGACCAGGTCTTCCGCGTCAGCCAGGACGCACCCGCGCTCCAGGCCATGACCATCTGGGGCGTCATCCCGCTCATCACCAAGGCCGGCTCGGTCCTGTGGATCGTGTGGGTCACCGCCCTCATCAATCCCAAGATGGCCGCTGTCGCGCTGTGCACGGCGGTGCCGCTGATCGTGCTGATCGTGCTCAAGCAGCGCCCCCTGTGCGACCGCTGGCACAAGGTGCGCGAGCTGGAAAGCCGGCTCGTGCAGCTCGCCTACGAGGTGCTCGGCGCGCGCCGCATCGTCCTCACCACCTGCCGCGAGGAGCAGGAGGTGCAGCGCCTCGTCGAGCAGGGGCGCGCCTGCTTCATGGCGAAGATGGCCGTGATGGTGATCGACGCCTGCTTCCGCGTCGTGCTGGCGCTCGCCATCGGCCTGGGCACCGCGGCCATCCTGTACATCAGCGTGCGCGGCGTGCAGGCCGGCACCCTCAGCGTCGGCGACCTCGTCGTGCTGCTTGCCTACATGGCCCAGCTCTACGAGCCGCTGAAGGGCATCGCCGAGCACATCGTCGCCCAGCAGGCCGCCTTCGCCTGCGGCGAGCGCGCCTTCGAGCTGCTGGAAGCGCCACCCTCCATCCCCGAGAAGGCCGACGCCCTGCCCCTCCGGCGCGCCCAGGGCACGGTGGAGTTCCGCGACGTGTCGTTCTCCTATCCCGGCGGGCCGGAGGTGCTGCGCAACGCGTCCTTCAACATTCCGGCGGGAACCTGCGTGGGCGTCGTGGGGCGCACGGGGTCGGGCAAGAGCACGCTGGTCAACATGCTGGTGCGCCTGATCGACCCGACAACGGGCTCGGTGCGGCTGGACGGCGTCGACCTGCGCGAGTACCAGCTGTGCGACCTGCGCCGGCAGTTCGCCATCATGGAGCAGGAGCCGTCGCTGTTCTCCACCACCATCGCCGAGAACATCGCGTATGGCCGGCCCGACGCCAGCATGAGCGAGATCGAGGAGGCGGCACGCCGGGCGCATGCGCACGAGTTCATCGCCGCGCTGCCGCGCGGCTACCACAGCCATGTGGGCGAGCGGGCGCTGATGCTGTCGGGCGGTGAGCGCCAGCGCATCTGCCTTGCCCGCGCGTTCCTGAAGCAGGCCCCGATCCTCTTCCTGGACGAGCCGACCAGCGCGCTGGACAAGCAAACCGAGGCGGCAATCACCGAGGCGATCGAGGACCTGATGCGCGGGCGCACCACCTTCATCATCGCACACCGCCTGTCCACGCTGCGCCGCGCCAACCTGATCCTTCGGGTCAACGACGGCCAGATTCACGCCGAGCATCTGGGCTCCTTGCCGGTGCCCGAGCTGGAGCCGGTTCCAGAGGCGACCATCGTCGACGCCGCCCAATGGGCCCGCACCCACGGCCGCGGCCACAGGATACAGCCCGGGATGCCATAGCACCGGGCTGTATCCTGTGGCCGCCGCATCAACGTCGAGCCGACCGGGGAGGATGGCGATCGGTCGTGCCCCTGCACGGGCAATGCCCCGCCAGAGAGCCGGCAACCGGCTGGAGCGGCCGGCATCCCCGCCGTTGACAGACGGCGCGATGGTCTTCTAGGCTCCGTTCCGTTCCCAGGGGAGCCTCGTTCAGGAGGCTGAGACACCCGCCGGCCCGGTCGCTTGCGTCCGGGCGACGCGGCAACCCTTCGAACCTGATCCGGGTCATGCCGGCGTAGGGATGCGGGACGAGAAGGCCTTTGCGGCCGACGCGCAGATCCATACCCCACAGGCTCATTCCGGATTCGTTTGTTGCTCCATCGGTCGGTGCCGCTTGGAGAGAAACGGGATGGAGAGGGTGGCGGTGAGCGCGATCTACGACAAGGTCCTGGCCTTCATGGAGGCCGACATCGGAACCGGGGCGGCGGCCGACGAGGCCTTCAATGCCCTGGCGCTGGCGGTCTTCGCCCACCAGTTCGAGCACAACCAGCCCTATCGCCGCTTCGCCATGCAGCGCGGCCGGACGCCGCGCGGGGTCAAGAGCTGGCGCGACATCCCGGCGGTGCCGATCAACGCCTTCAAGGATTTGACGCTCAGCTGCCGCCCGGAGGAGGAGTCCGCCCGCATCTTCATGACCAGCGGCACGACCAAGGGCGGCATCCGCGGCCAGATCCACCACACGACCCTGACGGTCTACGACCGCTCCATGCTGCTCAACTTCCGCCGCCGCTTCATGCAAGACGCCGGGGCAGTGGGGGAGCGGATGGCGATGGGCATCCTGTTCCCGACCGAGACGGCGATGCCGAACTCCTCGCTCGCCCATTACCTGGAGCTGGCGCGGGCGGAGTGCGGCACACCGGACAGCCGCCACTGGATCGGCGAGGCTGGCATCGACGTCGCCGGGTTCTATGACCGGCTGGGTGCTGCCGAACGGTCGGGGCAGCCCTTCGCCCTGCTTGGCGCCAGCTATGGCTTCGTGCATCTGATGGACGCCATGGCGCGTGACGGTCGCCGCTTCGCCCTGCCGGAGGGAAGCCGCATCCTCGACACCGGCGGCTTCAAGGGTCAGTCGCGCGAGCTGGAGCCGGATGAATTCTATCGTCAACTGACGGCCTTCTTCGGCGTGCCGCGCGGGCGCTGCATCAACATGTACGGCATGACGGAGCTGAGCACCCAGTTCTACGACGACGGCAACGCGGTCTGCCCGTCGCTGAAATCCGGCCCGCACTGGATCCGCAGCCGCGTCGTCGATCCCTTGTCCGGCCGGGACGTGCCGCCCGGCAGCATGGGCGTGCTGGTTCACCATGACCTGGCCCACGTCAACTCCGTCGCCGCCATCCTGACGGAGGATGCCGGCATCCTGGAGAACGGCGGCTTCCGTCTGCTGGGCCGCGTCGCCGGCGCGCAAGCCAAGGGCTGCTCGCTGGCGGTGGAGGATTTCCTCACCGCCGCGCGCGGTTGATGGGGAACGCAGCCTTGGACCTCGGCGCCGAACCGGAGCTCGCCGGACATCTGCCCGGCCTGCCGCCGGACGCGGTGGAGCGGCGCGTGCTGACCTTCGGGTCGGGCGCTACGGCGCTGCGTGTCGCGGTGCCGGTGCTGGACGCCGGGCAGGTGGAGCGGGTCGCCGCGACGGTTCGGGCGGCGGCGCGCGGCTATCTGAAGACGCTGCCGACGGCGCACATCGTCGCGGTGATCGACGCGGCGATCCAGCGGCTGCTCGACCGCGGGGATCCGTGGCGCCGCCGGGCCGAACGGCTGCTGCCGGTCATCACCGGCTATGACGCCGAGATGGTCAGGCTGGGGCTCACCGGCTATCTGAAGACCTTCCGCGCCCATGAGCTGCGCCGCTTCCTGGCGGAGGATTTCGCCAACCCGCTGGTGCTGGACGAGTTCCAGCCGGCGGCCAAGGGTGGCTTCACCCGCGCCTTCGGCCCCGACCTGCTGTTGCATGTCTGGGCTGGCAACGTGCCGGGGCTGCCCTTGTGGAGCCTGATCTCGGGCCTGCTGGTCAAGTCCGGTACGGTGGGCAAGCTGCCCAGCGCCGAGCCGCTGTTCGCCGGCTGGTTCGCGCAGCTGCTGGCGGAGATCGACCCCAAACTGGGCGACTGTCTGGCCGTGGTGTGGTGGAAGGGCGGCGATGCGGCGGCGGAGCGGGCATGGCTGGCCCAGGCCGACACGGTGGTCGCCTATGGCGGCAACGCGGCGCTGGCGGCGATCCGCGACCGGGTGCCGGTGGCCACCCGCTTCCTGCTCTACGGCCACAAGATCAGCTTCGCGCTGGTGTCGCGCGCCGCCCTGGACCCGCGGCGGGCGGGGGAGACGGCGCGGCTGGCCGCCCACGACATCGCCCGCTATGACCAGCAGGGCTGCTATTCGCCGCAGACCCTGTTCGTCGAGCGCGGCGGCCGGCTGTCGCCGCAGGACTTCGCCGCCCTGCTTGCCCAGGAACTCGCGGTACAGGCCCGCAAGCACCCGCGCCGCGCCCTGTCGATGGCGGAGGCCGGGGAGGTCGCCGGCTGGCGCGACGGGCAGGCGATGCGCGGCCTGGACGGGTCCGGCCATCTGCTGCTGTCCGATCCGGCGGGCGGCTGGTGCGTGTCCTGCACCGACGCGCCGGACGGGCTGGCGCCGACCGCGCTGAACCGGACGATTTCCGTGGTGGCGGTGGACGATCTGGCGGAGGTGGCGGGCCGCGTCGCCCCGCACCGCGCCGTGCTGCAGACCGCCGGCATCGCGGCGGCGCCGGAGGAGCTGTTCAGGCTGGCCGGACCGCTGGGGGCGGCGGGAGTGACGCGGCTCTGCGCCTTGGGCGGCATGACCGCGCCGGAGGCGGGCTGGCATCATGACGGCCGGTTCAACCTGCTGGATCTGGTGACGGTGACGGAGATCGAACGCTCGGCGGAAGCGCTGGCGGAGGGGCTGGCACGCTATGCCGATTGATCCGCCGTCCCTCCCGGCTTCCTTCCTGAGTTTCGAGGGCGTGCGCTTCGATTACGGCGGCGCGGCCATCGTCGACGGCGTCGACTGGACGGTCGGCCGCGGTGCGATCCACTGCCTGCTGGGGCGCAGCGGCTGCGGCAAGACCACGCTGCTGAAGCTGGCCGCCGGGCTGCTCGCCCCCGCCGCCGGGCGGGTGCGGCTGGACGGGGCGGCGGTGCGCGGGCCGGGCGATGCGGTGGGCTTCGTCTTCCAGGCGCCGACGCTGCTGGAATGGCTGACGGTACTCGACAATGTGCTGCTGCCGGTGACGCTGCACCGCCGCGCCACCGCCGACGACCGCGCCCATGCGCTGGATCTGCTGGAACGGGTCGGGCTGGCCGGGCTGTCGGGTCGGGGACCGCGGGCGCTGTCGGGCGGACAGCAGAGCCGGGTTGCGCTGGCCCGCGCGCTGATCGCCGATCCGGCCCTGCTTCTGCTCGACGAGCCCTTCGCCGCGCTGGACGCCCTCACGCGCGAGGAGTTGCAGGAGGATCTGCTGCGGCTGTGCGCGCAGCGCGGCACCACCGCGCTGTTCGTCACCCACGACATCGCCGAGGCGGTCTATCTCGGCGACCGCGTGGCGGTGATGGCGGACGGGCGGTTGCACCACAGCCTTTCCATCGACCTGCCGCGCCCGCGCCCGCGCGACCTGCGCTATGACCCGCGCTTCAACGCGCTGTGCCGCGAGCTGCGCCATGTCATGGATGGCGCGGCCGGGCTCCGGCGGGCGGAGGCGGCGGAATGAAGACCCGCATCGCCGCGATCCTGCTGCCGCTGCTTCTGCTGGCGGGGTGGGAGGGCTATTGCCGCTGGTCGGGCATCCCGGCGCTGGTTCTGCCGCCGCCCTCGGCGGTGGGGGCGGCGCTGTGGAGCGGTCTGGCGAGCGGACGGCTGCTGCCGCATCTGGCGATGACGGCGGCGGAGATGGCGCTGGGGCTCGGCATCGGCTGCCTCGTCGGCTTCGTCGCCGGGGTGGCGCTGGCGGAGGTCGCGGGCCTGCGCCGGCTGCTCTACCCCTACGTCATCGCCAGCCAAGTGGTGCCGAAACTGGCGCTGGCGCCGCTGTTCATCCTGTGGTTCGGCTTCGGCATGACCTCCACCGTCGCGATTACGGCGCTGATCTGCTTCTTCCCCCTGCTGGAGAACACGCTTACGGGGTTGGATCGCGTCGATCCCGCCAAGCGCGAGCTGTTCCGCATGCTGCGCGCCGGACGCTGGCGCACCCTGACGCGGCTGAAGATTCCCTCGGGCCTGCCGGTGATCCTGGCCGGCCTGCGGGTGGCGGTGGTGCTGGCGCTGGTCGGCGCCGTGGTGGGGGAATTCATCGGCGGGCGTCAGGGGCTGGGCGCCTCGATCATCGCCGCGCAGGGGATGATGGACACCCCGCTGATGTTCGCCCTGTTCGCGATCATCACCGCGCTGGGCATGCTGGTGTATCAAGCCACTCTGCTGATCGAGCGGTGGCTGTTGTCTCGACAGGCGAAAGGATAACCGGGAATGGGGCGGGGAATGGAATTGTTTTCTCGTGCGGCGGGGGTGTCCGCCCTCGTCGGGGCGTTGCTGCTGGGCGGCATGTCCGGCGCGCTCGCCCAAACGACCGCCGGGGCACTGGACAAGGTGACGGTGGCGGGCTGGAGCCAGCCGATCAGCGAGATCACCAACCTGCTGGCCGAACCCGACAAGGGCTTCTTCAAGGCCAAGGGCATCGCGCTGGACTATGTGCCCGGCACCGGCGGCGGGTCGGCGATCCAGACCATGCTGACCGGCAAGGCCGACATCGCCTTCACCGATCCCGCCGCCCTCTATCTGGCGCTGGACAAGGGCGAGAAGCTGGTCGCCATCTACGACATCTACCCGCAGAACGTCTTCAACGTGGTGTCGCCCAAGGCCAACGGCATCACCAGGCCCGCGGACCTGAAGGGCAAGCGCGTCGGCGTCTACAGCCTGTCGAGCGGCACCCGGCAGAATCTGGCCGTGCTTCTGCATCAGGTTGGCCTGAGCGAGAAGGACGTGACCATCGAGGTGACCGGGCTGCTGAACTTCGCCCCGGTGATCCAGGGGCAGGTGGACGCCACGGCGGCGACCGACACCGGCCTCTACGTCGCGCGGCTGAAGGGGCTGCCCGAGGTGAACGTGATCGAGGTGCGCGACAGCCTGAACCTGCCGAGCGACATCTTCGTGGTGACGGAGGAGACCTACCGCAGCAAGAAGCCGCTGCTCGCCCGCTTCCTCGCCGCCTACCGCGACAGCGCCGCCTGGATGATCGCCAACCCGGAGGAGGCCGCCCGCATCGCCGTCACCCGCGCCATCAACGGGTCGGACGAGGCGGTCAACCTGGGCATCATCAAGCTGCGCAACGCCTCCACCGTGTCGGAGACGACGGAGCGCGAGGGGTTGGGCGCCTTCGATCCCGGCGTGATGCAGAAGGGCGCCGACACCTTCCACCAGCTTGGCCTGATCGCCCATCCGCTCGACATGGGTACGGTGGTGCGCACCGACCTGATCCCACCCAAGCAGTAACGGGACCGTCATGGATTTCCAGGGCAAGGCCATCCTCGTCACCGGCGCCGGCCGCGGCATCGGCACCGCCATCGCCCGCGCCTTCGCCGCGGAAGGGGCCATGGTGGTGGTCAACTACCTGCGCAACCAGCAGGCGGCGGAAGCGGTGGCGGCGGAGTGCCGGGCGCTGGGGGGCGACGGGTTGCCGCTGCGCGCCGACGTGACCGACGCGGCGGCGGTGGCCGGGATGGTGGAGACGGCGGTGGCGGAGTTCGGCGGGCTGGATGTGGTCGTCAACAACGCCTTCGCGCCTTATGTCTTCGACCCCGACCGACGGCGGCTGTTCTGGGAAACCGGGTGGGACGATTACCAGACCCAGATCGACGGGGCGCTGAAAAGCACCCATGCCGTCTGCCGGGCGGTGCTGCCGGCCCTGCGCCGACGGGGCGGCGGCAGCATCGTCAACATGGCGACCGATCTCGTGGCGCGGCCGACCGTCCCCTACCACGACTACACCACCGCCAAGGCGGCGCTGGTCGGCTTCAGCCGCACCCTGGCGGCGGAGTTGGGGCCGTTCGGCATCCGCGTCAACTGCGTGGCGCCGGGGCTGGTCTATCCCACCGACGCCAGCCGGTCGACCCCGGAACCGGTGAAGGACCGCATCACCGCCCTGACGCCGCTCGGCCGCATCGCGACACCGGAGGATGTCGCCGGGCCGGTGCTGTTCCTCGCCTCCGACTGGAGCCGGTTCATGACCGGGCAGACGCTGACGGTGGATGGCGGGCTGGTGATGGGCGGGGTCTGACCCGTTTCTCCGGAAGGAATCATAAATTGGTTTAGTGGAATCCTAGAATACACAAAACGACAACATGATTTTCTGGCATGTTATTGTACACGCATGACAGGAAAATTGTTTCTCGGCGCTTGCGGTCGTGACTTTGTATCTTGTCTAAGCGCCTGAATGCGCTCCGATTGGGCGCACCGGGACCCCTCAGGAGTGTCGCCAGTGCGGGCAGGATTTCGCTTGAGCTGTCGAGGTGAATCGCTCCGGGTTTGTCGGAAGGCCATTTGAGTAGCGGGTCACACCAGCTTACTCCGACAATCTGACCACCAGCTTGCCGGTGTCGTATCCTTCGAACAAGCCGGCAAAGGCGGTGGCTGCCTGATCCAACCCGTCCACGATCGTTCCGAGCGCACGGAGTTGGCCGGCGTCGAGCCAGCCCCGCATCTGCCGCTCGAAATCCGGAAAGCTGTCGAGGTGATCGGCGTTGACGCCAAGGACCGCCGGTTGCGCCGTCACCGACCGCAGCGCGAGGGCGAGGGCGAGGGCGAGGGCGAGGAAGGCGGCTGCGAGGGGCCGAGCCATCCACGCTAGGGAATGGGTCATGGTGCGTCTTTCTCGTTTTGGCGGGGATCAGACCTGCGCCATTCCGCCATCGACCGGCAGTTCCGCCCCGGTGATGAAGCTCGCCTCCTCACTGGCGAGGAACAGCGCGGCGGAGGCCACTTCGTCGGCCCGGCCCATGCGGCCGAGCGGGATCAGCGTCGTCAGCATCTCGCGCACCTCGTCGGAGGTCGCCGCCATCATGGCGGTGTCGGTTGGTCCCGGTGCCACGACGTTGACGCGGATGTTGCGGGGAGCAAGCTCGTTGGCCCAGGTGCGCGCGAACGAGCGCACCGCCGCCTTGGTCGCCCCGTAAACGCCATAGCCCTTGGTGCCGATCTCATCGGCGATCGAGCCCACCAGCACCACGGAACCGCCGTCCGGCATGATCGCGATCGCGGCCTTGGCGGCGAACAGAAGCGCGCGCACATTGAGGCCGAACGTTCGGTCGAAATGCTCCTCGTCGATTGTATCGAGGGTCGCGAACTCGGAGATGCCGGCGCTGACGGCGAGCACGTCCACCCGTCCGGCCTCGCCGCGCACCGCCTCAAAGAAGGCGGCGAGCGCCGTCACGTCGGAAGCATCGACGCGGCGCGCGCGCAGCGTGCCGGCACCGTGGCCTACGTCGCCCTCTTCGGCACGGCGGCTGGTCGCATAGACGGTGGCGCCCTCATCTGCGAAGCGCTGCGCGATGGCGCCGCCGATGCCGTCATGGCCGCCGACGACGACCGCGATCTTTCCTGAAAGCCTGCCCATATGTCCTCACATCGGAAGTGATGACATCAAGGTATCATTCTTATATCTAGGAACAAGAACGCACCTGGTAGTGCCTAGATATGGAGGCGTATACCCATGCCTGCAGATGCGCTTGAACTGCCGCTCGACGTGGCCGTGACGCGGCCGATCCTCGAACAGATCGCCAACAAGTGGACCGTGCTGATCCTCAGCGTCCTGTGCACGCAGCCGGCGCGGTTCAACGACCTGAAACGTCGCCTCGACGGCATCACCCACAAGGCGCTTTCGGATGCCCTGAAACGGTTGGAGCGGAACGGTCTCATCAGCCGCAAAATACTCCCGACGCAGCCGGTCGGCGTCGAGTACACGATCACGGCCCTCGGCGCCTCGCTGCGCGAACCCTTCGCCGCGCTTTACAGCTGGTCACTCGCCAACGGAACGAAGCTGGCAGAGGCGCAACGTGCTTACGATGAGTCGAGAATGCACATAGGGTTCAAGGACGAGGTCTAAGTGTCTGTTCGTGGCAGTCACACGCTGACCTCCTGGGGAGCGTGAGCTGGTCCCCACCCTGCTCGCCGCCGAACGCGCGCTTGGCCGCCCCGGAGCACGCTCGGGGCGAGGCCGCGCGTGCCGCCTTGTTGGTGCCGCTGTTCGCCCAGCTCCCGTCCGGCCTGCGTCGCTTTCTCCTGAAATTCTTCATTGAAGATTTTCAGTGTTGAGCGACTCTGATCCACAATAAGAATGCCGCCAAAACCTCAACAAACGTCAACGAAATCAATTGGCTAACAATGGGAAAGGTTTGGATCGCAAATTGCGCGACGCCACTCGCTCTTCAGCCTGGGGAGCCGTGGTCGGGCAGGCGCCAGGGTGGCGGATTCAAGGCTTCACGCATCATCGCCAGAAACACCGTGGACCTCGGGCTGCGTCCATGACGTGCGCTCAGCAAGGCGACGACATCCGCAGCCGGACACACCCATTCCGGCAGAATCCGGACCAGTCGGCCGGCGGCGAGATCCTGGGCCACATCCCACTCCGACCGGACGATGACGCCAAGTCCCGATATCGCCCAGGCCCGCAGGATCGTGCCGTCGTTGGTGGACATCGCCGGCTTGATGCGGACCGTCCTGGTGCCCTCTGTCGAATGGGAAAAGCGCCATAGCGTCACGTCCTCGTCATTCTCCCTGAGGGCGAGGCAGCGATGACGCAGGATGTCTTCGGGGCGTTCGATGGGTGGGTGTTCCGCAAGATAAGCCGGAGAGGCGCAGACCATACGTCCGTTCGGCGCGAGCGTCGTGACCAGCCGTTCGGCAGCAATGAGCGTACCGATATGGATCACGACATCCCAGCTGTCGGACGTCAGCATATTGGGATGGTCGGACAGCTCCAGGGCAACAGTGGCTTCCGGATGCTGTCGCGCGAACTTCGCCGCAACCGGTGCGACATGCTCCCGTCCGAACCCATAGGGTGCCGCAATCTTCAGCCGGCCTCTGACCCGCGTCGTCCGGCGGTCGAGCGACTCCGCAAGCCCTTCGATGGCCTCGATGATGGCAGCCCCTTCGGCCACCAGCAGTTCGCCCTCGTCTGTGAGGGCCAGGCCGCGGCTCGTGCGGTCCATCAAGCGGACACCGATGCGCTGCTCGAGCGCTTTCAGCCGCTGCGTGACGGCAGGCGGCGTGACATTGAGCGTCCTCGCGGCATCGGCGAGCGAGGCGGAGTTGGAAACGACGCCGAAGAAGACGAGATCGTCGCTCGTAAGCATTAACCCAAGCCTTAATGCTTCATGTAGATATCGTTAATTGAATGCTACATGGCGCGTCGTAGAATGCAAGGACTATCGCGGCCTTGAGCTGCGGAACGGACCTTGTCCCTGCTGGATGCCCCGATGCGAAACCTCTCCCAAACCCTAGACCTGAAAGAGGTCGGCACGCCTTGCCTCCTTCTCGACCGGGACCGTATGGACCGCAATGTCCGCCGACTTCGTGAGAGGCTCGACCGCCTGGGCGTGACGCTGAGACCGCATCTGAAGACGGCGAAATCCGTCGACGCCGCGCAGCGGGTGATGACGTCCCCGTCGGGCCCTGCGACGGTCTCCACCTTGAAGGAGGCGGAACAGTTCGCCCATGCTGGTGTCCGGGATTTGATCTATGCGGTGGGCGTTTCTCCGGACAAGATCGCCCGCATCCTGGCGCTGCGCGCCAACGGCGTCGATCTGGCCGTTACGCTCGATACGGTGGAACAGGCGCGGGCCGTGGCCGAGGCATCCCGACGGGCAGGAGATGCAATTCCCGCCCTTATCGAGATCGACTGCGACGGACACCGGTCCGGCGTTCTGCCCGACGACCGGGCGACGCTGATCCGGATCGCCCGGACGCTGGAGGATGGCGGCCGTCTGCGCGGCGTCCTGACCCATGCGGGGGCGAGCTACGGCGCGGTCGGGGACGACGCCCTGCGCCGCTGCGCCGAGGTGGAGCGCGCCAGCGTGGTGCAGGCCGCGACCCTGCTGCGCGAGGCCGGCTTCGCCTGTCCGGTGGTCAGCGTGGGGTCGACGCCCACCGCCCATTTCGCGGAAGCGCTGGACGGGGTGACGGAGGTGCGCGCCGGCGTGTTC
Organism: uncultured Azospirillum sp.; assembly: GCF_946480385.1. The sequence continues at coordinate 15,815 of NZ_CAMLJP010000019.1, read as the reverse complement.
GTCTTCTTCGACCTCGTGATGGCGGGCATCGGCGTCTGCCGGATCGACGACATCGCGCTTTCCGTGCTTGCGACGGTCATCGGCCATCAGCCGGAAAAGGGCTGGATTCTGGTCGATGCCGGCTGGATGGCCATGTCCCGCGACCGGGGAACCGCCAAGCAGAGGATCGACCAGGGCTACGGCCTCGTCTGCGATATCGACGGAAAGCCGTTCGGCGACCTGATCCTGTCCGACGCCAACCAGGAGCACGGGATCATCGCCCTGCGTCCAGGGTCGGACGCCCGGCTGCCCGACCTGCCGATCGGCACGCGCGTGCGCATCCTCCCCAATCACGCCTGCGCCACGGGGGCCCAGCATGGGGCCTATCACGTGGTGCGAAGCGGCAGCGACAAAATCGAGGCCGTCTGGCCCCGTTTCGGAGGGTGGTGACATGACGGACTCAAAAACACAGGGCCTGGACGTGGCACCCATATCCACCGACGGCGCGGCACCGGCCGGAGGTCATTATTCGCAGGGCGTCCGCCATGGCGACCTCATCTATGTTTCAGGCCAGTTGCCCATCGCGCCCGACGGCACCCATCACGCGGACGCGGACTTCGACCGGCAGGCCCGCCTTGCGATCGGGAACATGATCGCGGTGGTGGAGGCCGCCGGCGGCAACGTTGCGACCCTGCTGAAGGTGACCGTCTACCTCGTGGGCGTCGCGAACTGGCCGCGCTTCAATTCGATCTACGCGGAAATGCTGGGGAAGGCCCGACCGGCGCGATCGGTCGTGCCGGTGCCTGAACTCCATTACGGCTATCTGGTCGAAATCGACGCCGTCGCGGTCCGGGCCGCTGCCCAGCACCACGGAGCCGGGACCAGCACACCATCAAACGGGTGGAGTCCCTGAAGGAGTTGGAACAGTGATCCCCGCCGCTGCCCCCACGATACTGCGCGCCGTGACGGCCGCTGACCTCGACGGCGTGCTGCCACTGTCGCAAGCGGTCGGCCGGCCTTATCGCCGGCAGGACTTGAGCGCCGCGCTCGGGCTGGGTTCGGGCTGGGGCACGCACCCTCCGGTATCCGGGCCGGTGCGCATCCATGGCGTTGCCAACCAGTCCTTCGGTTGAGGCGAATGCGATGAAACTGACACCTTATTGGCTCGACACCGCGCCCAAATTCCTCGGTTCCGACCAGGGACCCGTCGAGGGCGACTATGACGTGGCGGTCGTCGGCGGCGGCTTCACCGGACTGTCCGCCTCGCTCGCCCTGGCGAAGAAGGGCGCGCGGGTTATCCTTCTGGAAGCCGGGCAGTTGGGTGGAGCCGCATCCGGGCGCAACGGCGGCATGTGCAACAACGGCTTTGCCGGTGATTATGCCGCGATGGTCGACCGGCTGGGCGCGGATGCCGCCAAACGGCTCTACCTGAGCTACGACGCCGCGGTCGACACCGTCGAGCGCATCATCGGCGAGGAAGGCATCGACTGCGATTTCAAGCGCGTCGGCAAGATGAAGGTGGCGGCAAAGCCCGCGCATTACGACAAGCTCGCGCGTTCGCAGGAGTTGATGGCGCGTGGCGCCGATCCCGACAGCTATATGGTCTCACGACAGAACCTCAAGAGCGAACTGGGCAGCGACCGCTATTTCGGCGGCCTGATCTTTCCCAAGAGTGCCGCCATGCATATGGGCAAGTTCGCCCATGGTCTGGCGACGGCCGCCGAACGCCAGGGAGTGCGGTTGCATGAGAACACGCCGGTCATCGCCATGAAGCGGCTGAACGGATACGCGCACCGGCTCTCCACACCGTCCGGTTCGGTCACCGCCAAGCAGGTCCTTCTGGCGACCGGCACCTCGGCGGTCGGCCCCCTCTCCTATTTCCGCCGCCGCATCGTGCCGGTCGGCGCCTTTCTGATCGCAACCGAGCCCCTGTCGGCTACCCGCCTGGACTCCCTGCTGCCGCATCGCCGCAACGTGACGGACACCAGAAACTTCGTCTGCTACTTCCGCATCACGCCGGACAACCGGCTGCTGTTCGGCGGCCGGGCGCGCTTCGCCAAATCCAATCCCCAGTCGGACGCCAAAAGCGGCGCCATCCTCCGGCGGTCGATGCTTGAGATCTTCCCCGACCTGTCCGATGCAAGGATCGATTATTGCTGGGGCGGCATGGTGGACATGACGGCGGACCGCCTGCCGCGGGCCGGCGAATGGGACGGCCTGTTCTATTCCATGGGCTACAGCGGCCACGGCACCCAGATGTCGACCCACATGGGCCAGATCATGGCCAAGGTCATGGGCGGCAACGCTGCCGCCAATCCATTGCGCGATTTCGACTGGCCGGCCATTCCGGGCCATTTCGGTCCCACCTGGTTCCTGCCCTTCGTCGGCGCCTATTACAAGCTGCAGGACATTCTGCACTGAGAGCCGGCCCGGACACCGGAGCGGTCCGCGACGGCCGCAAGAGGAGAGCGAAGATGGACCTGGGAGAAGCGCGGCACTTCTACATCGACGGCCGATGGGTCGCTCCCTCCTCCGGCGCAACGGTGGATGTGGTCGATCCGGCCACCGAAGCGGTCATCGGCTCCATCGCGGCGGGCACGGCCGAGGATGTCGACAGGGCCGTGACCGCGGCCCGCAGGGCCTTCGTCACCTTCTCCATGACCCCGGTGGAGGAGCGGCGAGCATTGCTGCAGCGGATCGCGGAGCTGATGGAGTCACGCGCCGAGGAACTGGCCTTCGCCATGACGGCGGAGATGGGAACCGCCATCGGCTTCGCCCGCACCGCGCAGGTGCCGCTGGCCATCGCCCACCTGCGGGCAATGGTCGAGGTCCTGGACGGCTATGATGTCCTCATCCGGAAAGGGACGACGGCGATCGTCCGCGAACCGATCGGCGTCTGCGGCCTGATCACGCCCTGGAACTGGCCGCTCTACCAGATAACCGCCAAAGTGGCGCCCGCGCTTGCTGCCGGCTGCACCGTGGTGCTGAAGCCCAGCGAACTCTCGCCCCTGAGTGCCCTGCTGTTCGCCCGGATCATGCACGATGCCGGGACGCCGCCGGGCGTCTTCAATCTGGTCAACGGCACCGGCGAGGAGGTGGGTGCCGCCATCGCCGCCCATCCCGGCGTCGACATGGTCTCCATCACCGGATCGGTGCGGGCCGGGATTCTGGTGGCTCAGTCCGCGGCCGTCACGGTCAAGCGCGTCGTCCAGGAGTTGGGCGGCAAGTCGCCCAACATCCTGCTGCCGGATGCGGATTTCGAGAGGGCGGTGCCACTGGGCATCACGTCGGCCTTCCGCAACGTCGGGCAATCCTGCAGCGCGCCGACCCGGATGATCGTACCGGCCGACCGGCTGGACGAGGTGGAGGCATTGGCCCTACGCCATGTGGAGACGATCATCGTCGGCGACCCGCGGGACCCGCGGAGCACCCTGGGTCCGATCGCAAACAGGGCACAGTTCGACCGCGTGCAGCAGATGATCGCGGTCGGCATCGCGGAAGGCGCCAAACTGCTCTGTGGCGGCCCCGGCAAGCCTGCGGGACTGGACGCCGGCTATTTCGTTCGGCCCACCATCTTTTCCCGGGTGACCAGCGCCATGCGGATCGCGCAGGAGGAGATTTTCGGCCCGGTCCTCTGCATCATTCCCTATGAAACCGAGGAGGAGGCCGTGGTGATCGCCAACGACACGGTGTTCGGGCTGGGTGGTCATGTCCAGTCGTCCGACCTGGACCGCGCCCGGCGGGTCGCACGGCAAATCCGGTCCGGACAGGTCCACATCAATCATCCCGCCTGGGATGCCCATGCCCCCTTCGGCGGCTACAAGCAATCCGGCAACGGGCGCGAATACGGCGCCTTTGGGCTGGAAGAGTGTTTCGAGACAAAAGCCATCCTTGGCTATTACCCCTTGTGAACGGGTGTCGGCCGGCTTGGTGCGGGTGATGTCGGTCAATGAAATGTCCTCATGGCGATGAGGGTGGGCCGGAAGGGTGTTGTCAGGTTGACGAGCCTATGAGGATCGCGCCGTTCGCGCTTGCACCTTCACAAACCTAGCGCGAGGCGGCCGGCCTTGCTCTGACCGCCTGAACCAGTGAACGAGCAGGATTTTCATACATCTCGTTCATCCACCGGCCACAAATTCAATAGCAGCTCGTGCCATGTTATCATGGCCGCGTCTCAACGCTGCGTTGTTACTTCGACAAATGCCGCGTCTCTGCTTCATGTATTATTTCTAAATGTTATTATCTGCTACAATTACCTGATATACCATCCCCAATTCTCTTCGCTGGCAAAGCGCGTAACCTGCTTGACTTCCAAATAGTTATCAAGACCCCATTGTCCGAGTTCGCGGCCGATGCCACTGCGCTTGACGCCTCCCCATGGCGCTTGCGTGAAGGTCGGCTGCGAGCAGTTTACCCAGACGATTCCGGCGCGAAGCGCGCGCGACACGCGACGGCAGCGGTCGTCGTCGGCCGACATGACGGCAGCCGCGAGACCAAACGGGGAGGCGTTGGCCAGTTGGATGGCTTCCTCCTCGGTCCGAAACCGTCGGATGCAGAGGACCGGCCCGAAAATTTCCTCGCGCCAGAGCCGTGAGGTTTCGGGCACATCGTCGAAGATCGTGGGTTGCAGGAAATATCCCTTCGGCAGGTGCTCCGGCCTGTCTCCTCCGGTGATGCAACGAAGACCTTCGCGGCGGCCCTCCGCGATGTAACCGGCCACCTTTTCATAGTGTCCGCGGCTGATGAGGGGTCCGAGCAACGTCTTCGGGTCGAGGCCGTGGCCGATAGGAATTCGGGCTGCTTCGACTGCAAGCCGTTCGATCAGCGCATCGGCGATGCCGGCCTGTACCAGGAGACGTGAGGTCGCGCTGCAGACCTCGCCCTGATTCCAGAAGATCCCGAACATGATCCATTCGACGGCCTTCTCGATGTCCGCATCGTCGAAGATCAGGAAAGGCGACTTGCCGCCGAGTTCCAGGCTAACCGCCTTTATGTCATGGGCTCCCGCCGCCATGACCTTCGCCCCGGTGGACACAGATCCCGTAAAGGCGAGCTTATCGACGCCAGGATGTTCGGCAAGCGCGGCGCCCGCCTGGCCAGAACCCGTCACGACGTTCAGCACGCCGCGCGGCAGGCCAGCCTCATGCGCGATATCGGCGAGTTCGAGAGCGGTCAGGGGAGTCAATTCGGAGGGCTTGAGGACGCAGGTCGCACCGGCGGCGAGGGCCGGTGCGACCTTCCATGCCGCCATGAGGAGTGGATAGTTCCAAGGGATAATCTGACCTGCGACGCCCACCGGTTCGCGCCGTACCTGCGAGGTAAAGCGGGCATCGGGGAGTTCCACCGGTTCGTCCTGCCGGCCGTCGAGATCTTCGGCAAGATCGGCGTAATACGCAAAGCAGCCGGCTGCGTCGTCGATGTCCCAAAGCGCCTCCGCCAGGGGCTTGCCATTGTCGCGGACCTCCAGTGTGCCGAGGGCATCGCGCCGCTCGGCAATCGCGCTGGCGATGGCTCGCAGCACGACGGCGCGCTCCCGGCCAGTCGTCCGCCCCCAGACACCGTCAAAAGCCTCGCGTGCGGCGGTTACGGCTCGTGAAACGTCTTGCGGGCCAGCATCCGCCACGTGATGGAAGACCTCTTCGGTCGCGGGATCGATGACCGCAATCGTCCCGCCTGACGCCGCAGCCCGCCACTCGCCATCGATGTAAAGTTCCGATTTCATAATTCTTACTCCGAGCGCGGCGATCCGGGATTGCCTGTAGTGCCGGCAAGGGCCCGGGACCAAAGGTGCAGCTGTACTCTCGACCTCGGGACCTTCCGCGGCGCGCGGGTCGAAGAAAGGTGCGACGACCATAGCCCGACAGCTGCCGCCGTCATTTCACGAGGCTGCATCCCCCCTCGGACATCGGCCGGAAGGCCTCCGCCGCCGTGATCTCCCGCAAAGGCTTGAGGTAATCCCAGGGCTGCTTGCTCTCGGCCGGGGACTTCACCTCGTAGAGCGTCAGCGGGTGGACGACACGGCCGTCCTGCCGAACCGTTCCGGAATGGCCGAAGTAATCGACCGGCATCGCCCGCATCTGCGCCGCCACCGCGTCGGCATCGAGCGTATCGGCTGCCTTGACGGCCTTCAGGTAGTGTGCGACCGAGGCGTAGACGGAAGCATGCTGCTTGGTCGGCATCCGCTTCGTCTTCTCGAAAAAGCGCTTCGACCAGTCTTGCGCCGCCTCGTTCTGATCCCAGTAGAACCCTTCGGACAACAACAGGCCTTTCGTGACCGGCAGGCCCAGAGCATGGACGTCGGTGAGGTAGAGAAGGAACCCGACGAGCTTCTGCCCGCCTTCCGCAATGGCGAACTCGTTGGCCTGCTTGATCGAGTTGATCAAATCGCCACCGCCGTTGGCAAACGCGATGACATCGGCTCCAGAGTTTTGGGCCTGCAGCAGGTAGGAACTCATGTCGCTGGTATTGATCGGATGTCTGACTGCACCGATCACGGTGCCGCCGGCCTCGGTGATGAACTTGCCGGCGTCCCGCTCCAGCGTGTGACCGAATGAGTAGTCGGCCGAAATGAAGAACCATCTCTTGCCGCCCGATGCAACCACGGCCTGTGAGGTCGCCTTGGAATAGGCGTAGGTGTCGTCCTGCCACGCCGTGCTGTAGGGCGAACAGGCCTTGCCGCTAAGATCAGACGTTGTCGCTTGCATCAGCGTGATGCGCTTTGCCTGCCGGCCGATCTCCTGAACCGCGAGGGCGACCGAGGAGACCGGCACGTCGGCGACCACGTCCACCCCCTCCTCGTCAAACCAGCGCCGCGCGACGGTCGAGCCGATATCGGCCTTGTTCTGGTGATCCGCCGAGACGAGCTCAACTGCAGCGCCGTTGACTTTGCCGCCGGCATCGTCGATCGCGAGCTGCGCCGCGACAACCGAGCCTGGACCGCCGAGATCGGCGTAAGGACCACTCATGTCGTTGAGGATCCCGATCTTGATGACCGGCTTCTCGATCTTGGCAGCAACCGGAAAACTACCGAGACATCCGAGCAGGGCGAGCGTTGCGCCCGCGACGAGGTGTCGTGTCATATGTGCAGCCTCCTTTGTTATTGCATTGTCCAGCGCCGGCGGCAAAGAGGCCGGCCTCCTTAAGGGCCGTAAATCCTGGCGGCCTCCTCGCGGCTGATGAGCCCCCCGGCAACCTCCCGTGCGACGAGCTCCCGATCCCGTTTCGCTGGCGGGCCGAATCCTCCGCCTCCGGCCGTCTCGATGATCAGCCGGTCGCCCTTTCTGAGCGTGGTGTTGCCCTTGGAAGGCAGGGGGATCGAGGTCCCCTCCCGCTCGATGAAAAACCGTGAATGCCGGCCCGACTGGCCACCGTGGAGACCCCAGGGGGCGACCTTGAAGCGATCGGAGTAGGAGTTGAAGGTGACGTCATCCTCCAGGATGCGATAGACGCGGCGGGCGCCGAGACCGCCGCGTCGCTCACCGGCGCCGGCAGAGTCCCGCCTGAGCGCATACTCCTCGATGCGCAGGAACGGGTAGTCGGCCTCGAGAGATTCCACCGGAACGTTCGAGCAGTTGCCGACGTAACCATCGACCACATCGGCCCCGTCCGCACCTGCCGAGGCTCCCCAGCCGCCGCCAACGACCTCCATGTAGACGTGGTAGCGATCTTCCGACATGTGTCCGAGGCCGATCGCGTTGGTCGTGTCGTGTCCGGAGGCCAGGACCCGGTTCGGTACGACCTCGGACATCGCCAGCATGATGGCGTTGTAGACGCGGTGACAGGGGTTGTTCCTAGCCCGCACGGCGACCGGCTGACTCGGGTTGAGGAAGCTGCCGAACGGAACGTCGATGCGTCCGACCGGCCGATAGAGCCCGTCGTTCACCGGAATGTCGCCGCCGCCGAGCACGATGGCCATCGCCCCCAGGGCGGCCGAAATCGTGGAGGCAAGGGGCGAGTTGATAATGCCCTTCGTTTGCGGGGCAGACCCGGCGAAATCTATATCGAGGCTATCGCCGTGGACGGTGATCTTGACCGCGACGCGCAACGGGCTGTCCGTGAAGCCGTTGTCGTCGACGAAATCCTCGGCCTCGTACACGCCGTCGGGTATCGTCCGGATCGCCTCGCGGGCGAGGCGCTCGGAATAGTCCTGCAACTCGGCCGCACAGGCCAACACCGTCTCCTCGCCGAAGCGCTCCAGCATTTCGACGAAGCGTGCTTCGCCGCTGCGGTTCGCGGCGATCTGCGCATAGATGTCGCCCATGACCTGATCCGGCGGCCGCACGTTGGTCCGGATAAACTGTTCCAGCATGCCGTCGCCGAGATCGCGGGCGGTGTCGAAGCGCAGGAGCGGGATGCGGAGCCCTTCCGAGTAGACATCGGAGGCCGAGGCGTTCGGACCGGCAGCACCACCGCCGACATCGATGTGATGTCCGAGCGAAGCACTGAAGGCGACCAGCCTGCCGCCGTGAAAGATGGGCGTGAACAGCACGATGTCGTTCAGGTGCTGCGCGCCGCTGTATGGATCGTTGGTGATCAGGCCTTCGCCGGGCCTGATCGTGGAGAGATCGAACCGCTTGGCGAAAGCCTCGAAGACCTTCCCGAAGGAGTTCATGTGGATCGGGCAGAACTGCGCCTGAGCGATAATCCGGCCCTGCCTGTCAAGTAGCGAAGTCGAGCAGTCCCGAGCCTCACGGATGATGGTGGAATAGGCTGAGCGCACGAGCTTCTCACCCATCTCCTGGGCAATGCCGTGGAGGCTGCTGCTGATGATGTTGAAGGTGGACTGGCTGATCTTGGCGGACATTGTCAGACCTCCGACGTCAGGATAAGGGCGCCGGTCGCGTCGACCCGCGCTGTCCAGCCCGGCGGGACGAAAGTCGTCGCCGTCGGCTCCTCGATGATGGCCGCTCCTTCAATAGTCGTGCCCGGTGGGAGGTCCGCCCGCCACGCGAAGCGGCACGGTACCGTCCGGCCCTCGAACAGGATCGTGCTCTCGTCGATGTGCGGTTTCGCCGTCACGGTCTTCGGCCGGGTCAGGGAGCCGATGACGGTATCGTCGGTGGGGACGGAGGCCGTCAGGCGCAGCGTCACGATCTCGACCATGTCCATGGCCAGGACGGCGCCGTAGCGGGCCTCATGCGCCGCCTTGAACTGGTCCTCGACGTAGCGGCGCCCCCCTGTCTCGAGCCGGTCCAGAGCAATGCTCGAATGCAGTTCGTACCCTTGGCCGACGAACCGCATCTCCAACTCGTGCTCGAACAGGATTTCCTCCGGGCCGCGGCCAAAGCCGGCGAATTCCGCTTCGGCCTGGGCACGCAGCCGTGCGAAGGCCGCCCCCACGTCCGTGGCCACGCTGTCGGTGACCCGCAGGAACCGGGTCTCGCGATAGATGCGCTTGAGATCCGCGACCAGCAGGCCCAATGCCGAGAAGAGGCCCGGATAGGGCGGCACCACGACGCGACGGATCTTCAGTTCGCTCGCCGAGAGCGCCCCCAGCATCGGCCCCATGCCGCCATAGGCGTAGAGCGTGTAATCCTTCGGATCGTGTCCCCGCTGCACCGAGACGAGCCGGACACCCTGGCTGACATTGGCCGCCCCGATCTCGACCATGGCGCGGGCCATGTCGTCGGGACCCTGGCCGAGGGGAGCGGCCAGATCCGCAAGGGCGGCGGTCGCACGCTCAGGCAACAGCGTCATGCGGCCTCCGAGGAAGCGGTGGGGCCGGATCCAGCCGAGCTGCACCAGCGCATCGGTCAGTGCCGGCACGGTGCCGCCGCGGCCGTAGCAGGCGGGCCCGGGCTGCGCCCCTGCCGAGCGGGGACCGACCTGCAGCATGCCGCCGGCATCGACCCAGCCGAGGCTTCCGCCGCCGGCTCCGATATTGGCGATGTCGATGCTCGGCAGACCAACGGGAAGCCCCGCCACCTGGGTCTCCGAGGTGACGCTGGGCCGGCCTTGCGCAATCAGGCAGATGTCTGCGCTGGTCCCGCCGACATCGAGGGTGATGACGTCGGCGTCCCCGATCGCCTGCGCCATGCGGGTCGCCCCGATGACGCCCGCGGCAGGGCCGGAGTTCAGCATCTCGACGCCGCGCCCGTGCAGACCGCTGCTGGGCAGCACGCCGCCCGCGGACTGCATGACGAACAGATTGCTGCCTGGTGCGCCCTCTTCCAGGTGGCGCTCCAACCGGTGGAGATAGCGGCCGACCAGCGGCACCAGATACGCGGCCATCGCCGTCGTCGAGGCGCGCTCGTACTCGCGGAAGGTCGGCAGAACGTCCGAGGACAGCACGACCGGCAGGTCCGGATAGTGGCGAGCAATGATCTCGCGTACCCGAAGCTCGTGCGCAGGCTCGCGATAGGCGTGCAGCAGGCACACCGCCACCGCTTCGGGTTTCTCCCGCTCGACGAGGCGCGCCATGGTGTCGATCAGGGCAGCTTCGTCGAGAGGCGTCACCGTCTCGCCCTGCACGTCGATGCGCTCGAATGCTTCAGCGCAAAGATTGAGCGGGACGAGGGGCTCAGGCTTGCGGCAGGCGATGGCATAGACATTCGGCCGGAGCTGGCGTTGCAGCGCCAATACGTCGCGAAAGCCGGCCGTGGTCACAAACGCGGTTCGGCAGCCCTTGCGCTCGATCACCGCGTTGGTCGCCACTGTGGAGCCGTGGAACAGCTGTTCCAGCCGCGACAGGTCGCGGTCCAGCGCCTCGGACAGGCCGGCGATGACACCGATCGATGCATCATGCGGCGTGGACGGCACCTTGTGCGTCTTGACCTCGTCACCTTCGATCCAGATGAGATCGGTGAAGGTGCCGCCGACCTCGATCGCCATTTTGACTTTCGGGTCGGAGCTTTGCGCCCTTTGTGTCATCTGATCCATTCCTGTTCTCTTCTCGCTTTGGCGAACGGGGGCTCAGCCGAGCGGCAGATCGTTGACAACGGTGAAGCGGCGTCGCTTCAGCTCTTGAAGGAAGGGGGCGACCTCGAAATACTCCTCCGGCCCCCAGACGCCGGGGCGCAACGGTGCGTCGCCCATCAACTGGACCCCGATGGACAGCCCCATCGATGTGCCTGCGTCGAGGTACCCGGCATAGAAGGGATCGGACTGGCTCATCACCGCGCAGTTGACCGTCGCCGGGCGGCCATTTGCCTCGCCATGGCCGACGGCAAGGTGCAACTCCCGCGATGTCGTCTCCGGAATGAGGTGTGAATTCCGCTCGACATTCCGCCGGATCAGCGCATCGAGGAAGCGGCCCGGCGTGAGGGTGACGCCGTCGACCGTCAGCGGGTCGTCGAAATCGCCGAACCCGGCCTTCACCAGGCCCGTCCAGGCCTCGTGCTCGCGATCGGGCAGATGGAGCTTCCAGGTGAACTCGCGGATTCCCTTCTCGCGGATGCCGTCCGCGAACGGAATGGTGAGCGGCTCGGAATGCTGGGTGAACATGAACTCCATCGGACCGAACGGTTCGGGCAGGTGGAGCACTTCGCGGCCGGACTGGGGCGGCATCTCCCGCAGATCGCCCTCGATGAACTGCTGCGAAGTGTTGGCGTATTCCGCGAGAATGGTCGAAACGGCATAGGGTGGCTCGAGCACGGGACTTTCAGCGCCGAACTTCTTCGCAGCCCAATACAGGTTGATGGCGTCGATCCGGTCGAGCCGTTCCGCCACGGCCTTGCAGATGACGTTCGAAATACCGGGGTCTGCACCGAGTCCGAGAACCGCCGTGAGCCCGGCCTCATGCCAGCGGGCGTGGTGGGCCTTCTGCTGAACCGTGAAGACCCCCATGCCGCCATAGTCGACATAGGCCACGCGTGCATCGAAGCAGGCCTCGAAGATCTCCATCTGGTGACCGGCGAAGGTCGGCACGGCATTGATGCAGAGATCCTTGCCTTCGAGAGCCTCCCGCAGAGCGCGCCGATCCGAGACGTCGAGCATGCGGGCACTGAGGCGGGCGTCGCCAAGCTCAGCGACCAACGCCTCCGCCTTCTGCAATGACGTGTCGGCCACAACGATGTCGGTGACGTTTCGAGAATATGGTGCGACGAGGTCACGGACTGTGCCGCTTGCCATGCCGCCTGCGCCTCCGAGAACCAAGATCTTCATCGCGCCCAATGACCTCCCTAAATGCGGCAGCCGCAACAGGACCACCACATATTGGTATCATCGATAGCTGAATTGATCTTAGCGAATAAAAATCCTACAATACGTCAATTCAATTGACGGTTTGGGTGATCGCTCATGATAAACCCCAGTCAAAATCTCACTGCTCTTCGCTCCTTTCATGCCATGGCCTCGGCGGGCAGCATCGCGGCGGCGGCCAAGGCGCTCAATGTCACGCCGGGGGCGATCCGACATCAGTTGCGACAGTTGGAGCAGGAGATCGGGCAGTCACTCTTTGTGCGCAGCAAGCGTAATCTCACGCTGACAGCGGTCGGGACCAAGTTGTTCGAGACGGTCGGACGCGCCTTCGCGGACATTGCCGCCGTGTGCCGAGACCTCAGTGCCACGGATGTCGAAGGGGAGCTTCGGGTCTCCTGTGCACCCGCGTTCGCGGCGCTTCGCCTGATGGGGGTGATCGACACCTTTGCTAAGAGCTTCCCGTTCATGAGCGTTTGCCTGTATCCGATCGATCAGGCGGACAGCACAATGGATGTCGTCATCGCCTATGGCGAGTGCTCCGTTCCCGGCACGCGGATCGCCATTCTTCGCGATGAGATCTATTTCCCGGTCTGCAGCCCTGCGCTTGCCTACCAGTGCGACGTCACGAAGCCGGAAGCTCTTTCGGGCCTCGTGGGACTGCATGCCCGTGATCGTACGGATTGGTCGCGTCTGTTGGGAGCCTCCTCGAAGCGTCCCATACACTTCCGTCAGGAGGTGATCCTGCCGGACGCGCACCTATCGATCGAGGCTGCTCGCGAAGGACTGGGCATTGCGGTCGGTACCTCGATCCTCTGTGCCGAAGATCTGCGGCGTGGCACGTTGGTCCGGCCGATCGACATCGAGATACCGGCGCCGAATCCGTACTTCATCATCCAACCGGATGTGGGCCGAAGCCATCCTGCGGAAACCTTTGTCGCCATGCTGCTCGATCAAGTCGAAGCGGTGCCAGCAGAACGGTGAGTGAGGCACCGTCAAGTCGGTTCTGTCCGCTCTCACGCCAGGATTGGAGGTGCGGTGCGGGGCAGCCGCCTACCGGCGCTGTGGGTCAGGCGGCGTTCTTGTCGACCGTGAGGGTGCGCGGGTTCACCGTGTGTGCCTGCTTCAATGCCTTGCGGAAGAAACGTCGCGCGGCGGCTGCAGCGCCGCTATGACAAGCAGAAGATCAGCCGTCGAGAGGGTTTTGCGTTTTTATCCGATCTCCGCAAGCCGGCAAACTTTGCAACGGAACCAGATTTCCACCCCGAACCGGAGCAAGATCACCCAACGGCCTCCTTGACCATTGTAGCATCTACCCCTACCCTCCCGCCCTGTTCATGCTGGGGAGGGGACGGTGAAGGGCGAGGAGTTGCGGACCCAACGGGAAGCGAAAGGACTGTCGCAGTCCGAGTTCGCCGTCTGGCTGAACGAGCGGCTGCAGCGCCGCTATGACAAGCAGAAGATCAGCCGCTGGGAAAACGACGCCGAACGCATCCCGGCGGCCGTCGATGCGCTGATGACGCGCGAGATCGCCGGGCCGGAGCCGGAACGGCTGGGTGGCCCTGCCCTGGTCGTCGTCGTGGCGAACCAGAAGGGCGGCTGCGCCAAGACGGTGTCGGCGGTGAACATCGCGTCCGCCCTGGCGATCAAGGGCTATTCCACCATGCTGATCGACTGCGATCCGCAGGCCAACGCCACCCAGCATCTCGGCATCGATTCCTACACGATGGAGACGGAGGGCAAGACCCTCTACTACGTCATGCATGGCGACCTGGACCTGGACGACATCCTGGTCACCGTGCCGGAAAGCGGCCTGCGCGTCGCCCCCTCTTCCATCCGCTTGGCGGAGACGGAGGTTGAGCTGGGCAAGGAGGCCGGCGGCGACTTCATCATGAAGGAGAAGATCGCCACGGCGAAGCGCAGCTTCGACTTCATCGTCATCGACACGCCGCCCAACATCGGCGAGCTGACCAAGAACGCCATGGTCGCCGCCCACACCGCGATCATCCCCTGCCAGACCGAGAAGTTCAGCCTGCTCGGCATGGCCTTCCTGCTGGAAAACGTCGCGAAGATCCGCCGGCGGATGAACACCGCGCTGGGCGTGCTCGGCATCGTGCCGACCATCTTCAAGCAGCGGGAACGCAACGACCGCGAGGTTCTGGAGCAGATCCAGGAACAGTACGGCCCGCATCTGCGGGTGTTCGATCCGGTGCCAAAGGCGTCGGTCTATGCCCAGGCGACCTCGGTCGGCCGCGCGGCGGTGGAAGCGATGCCGGACGTGGCCGGTGCCGCCGTCTATCGCGACGTCGCCTCCGCCCTGGTCGAGGAACGCACCGCCCGCATCAAGGAGGTCGACCGTGTCGCGTAGTCTTCTCGGCAAGGCAACCAAGCCGGCGCAGAGCGCCACCGCAGCCGCAAGGATGAAGGACGCGCTGTTCGGCCTCAGCCGCCATGCGCCGCATCTGGTGGAGGTGCCGGTCGACCGCATCGCCCCCAACCCGAACCAGCCGCGCCGCGAGTTCGACGAGGAGGATTTGCGCGGCCTCGCCGCCTCCATCGAGCGCCACGGGTTGCAGCAACCGATCGGCGTGCGCCAGACCGCCGACGACAGCTGGCAGCTGGTCTATGGCGAGCGCCGTCTGCGGGCGATGCGGCTCTTGGGGCGGGAGACCATCTTCGGCATCCTGTTCACCGGCGATGACGATGAAGAGATCGCCATCGTCGAGAATCTCCAGCGCAGCGACCTGAACCCGCTGGAGGAATCCGACGCGCTGGCGCGGCTGGCCGAACGGCACGGCTATTCCCACCGCCAGCTTGCCGAGGCGCTGGGCCGCAAGAAGACCTACGTCACCATGATGCTGTCCTTCCAGCGTCTGGCCCCGGCGATCCGCGAGGATTATCCCCAGCTCCGCCCGACCAAGGCGAAGCTGGAGGCACTGGCCGCCATCGACGACCAGGACGAACAGCTCCGCTCCTGGGAAAAGCTGAAGCGCGCCGAGGCCGGCGCCCCGCCCTCCCCTGCCGCGGCCCAGCCCAGGCGCGAGCCGGTCAGCGCCCCCGCCGGCATCGCCTCCAGCGCCCTGCCCAAGCGCGTTTCCAAGCCGGTCTTCCAGGCCCGCGACGTGCTACAGGAACTGCAGACCAAACCGCAGCCGTTGTCCGAAACCGACCGGCAGGCGCTGGCCGACATGCGCAGCGCCATCGACGCCATCCTGGCCGGAGCCTCAACGTAAGACTGGTCGGAATCCGACCACCGCAAGAAGGGTGGTCGGATTCCGACCAGTGGTGTTCCAGTGGCGTCGGAAGCGGGAGATGAGGCTACCTCCCCTCCCCACCCGCATTCGCCAGCCAATGACCGATCGGCTTCTGTGGGTTGTCGGACACCTCGCTCCAGCCCGGCGGCACGCCCTGCATGTCGGGCAGGCGGTGAGCGATGCCCTTGTGGCAGTCGATGCAGGTGCGCTCCCCGGTGAACAGGTACTGTTCGTGGATGCGCGCCGCCCGCGCGCCCTGCTTGGTGATGTCCATCGAATCGGCTCTGTGACAGTTGCGGCATTCCAGCGAGTTGTTGGCCTTCAGCCGCGCCCACTCGTGCTCAGCCAACTCGCGGCGCTTCGCCAGAAACTTGTCGCGCGTGTCGATGGTGCCGAAGATCTTGCCCCAGACCTCCTTCGACGCCTGCATCTTGCGGGCGATCTTGT